>CAZEWA010000040.1:0-32650 GCA_964515685.1 uncultured Polyangiales bacterium
GTAGACCACACACGCGTCTTAGCTCCTTTTAAGCGCGAAAGCTGCTAAGCGGGGCGCGAGCGCGCGGCAGTGCCGCAGGCGTAAGTCGGGTGAGTCGGGTCAAAGCCCGAACACTACGCAGGGGTTCGAACAGGCTGCGGCAAGCGGTACGGACCGCTCAAGGAAACCGCAGCATACCGTGAGAAAACAGGAGAGCACATGGCTACGAAGATTGCGATCAACGGCTTTGGGCGAATCGGGCGCTGCGTGGCACGCGTGCTCTTTGACGGAAACCAAAGCGACCTCGAACTGGTGGCGATCAATGATCTCACGGACGCGCCAACCCTCGCGCATCTCCTGCAGTTCGACTCCGTGCATCGCACCTTCAAGCCTGAGGTAAAGGCCGAAGGCAACGGCATCAACATCGGCGGCAAGCAGATCCCGATTTTCGCCGAGAAAGACCCGGCCAAGCTTCCTTGGAAGGACCTTGGCGTAGAGATCGTGCTCGAGTGCACCGGGATCTTCCGCAGCAAAGTGAAAGCCGGCGCACATCTCACTGCGGGCGCAAAGCGCGTCATCATCAGCGCGCCCGGCGAAAACGACATCGACGGCACCTTCTGCGTGGGCATCAACAGCGACGAGTACGATCCCGGAAAGCACGTGATCTTCTCGAACGCGAGCTGCACCACCAACTGCCTCGCCCCCATGGCCAAGGTGCTGCAGGACACCTTCGGCATCGTCAAGGGCCACATGGTCACCGTGCACAGCTACACGAATGACCAAAACCTGCTCGACCTTCCGCACAAGGATTTGCGCCGCGCACGCGCCGCAGCGCTCTCCATGATTCCCTCGAGCACCGGCGCTGCCAAGGCCATCGGCTTGGTTCTGCCAGGCCTCAAGGGCAAGCTCGACGGCACCTCCATCCGCGTGCCTACGGCAGACGTCTCGCTCACCTGCCTCACGGCGCAGGTCGGTCGCAACACCACCCGCGACGAGGTAAACGCTGCCCTCAAGGCTGCCGCAGAAGGCCCGCTCAAGGGCATCCTCGGCTTCGAGGTGCGTCCTCTCGTTTCGAGCGACTTCATCGGCGACGCGCGCTCGTCCATCGTCGACGCGGATCAAACCAGCGTAGTGGGCGGCGACTTGGTCGAGGTCCAGGCTTGGTACGACAACGAGTGGGGCTTCTCCAATCGCATGATCGACCTCGCACAGCTCGTCGCAAAGAAGGGCTGAACCGACATGAGCACGCCCCTTCGCTCTATCACTGATCTCGACCTCGTGGGTCGCGTCGTATTCGTTCGCGTGGACTTCAATGTGCCACTCGAAGGTACCAAGATTACCGACGACACCCGTATCCGCGCTGCGATCCCGACGATCAAGGCCATCATGGAGCGCGGCGGGCGCGTGCTACTCGCTTCCCATCTCGGACGTCCCAAGGGTAAGCCGAAACCTGAGTTCAGCGTGGAGCCCGCTGCGGCGCGGCTCGCGGAACTGATGAACGTGGAAGTGCTGCTGGCCGACGACTGCATCGGCGACGGCGCCAGGAAGGTTGCGAGCGACCTCCGGGACAGCCAAGTCGCCATGCTCGAAAACCTGCGTTTTCACCCGGAAGAAGAGCAGGACGACGAAGGCTTCGCGCGTGAGCTTGCAAAGCTGGCCGAGGTCTACGTGAACGACGCCTTCGGTTGCTCTCACCGGGCTCACGCTTCGGTGCACGCTTTGCCGAAACTCATGCACCAGCGCGCTGCAGGGCTCTTGGTGCAAAAGGAAGTGGCAGCGCTCGAGAAGCTGCGCAGCAACGCCGAGCACCCGTTTGTGGCGGTCCTCGGCGGCGCCAAGGTGAGCGACAAGATCGAAGTCATCGACGTGCTCATGGAGCGCGTGGATGAGCTCCTGATCGGCGGCGCCATGGCCAACACCTTCCTCGCCGCACAGGGCATTCAGGTCGGCAAGAGCCGCATCGAAGAAGAACGGCTTCCCCTGGCACGCACACTCATCCAGAAGGCCAGCGAAAAGGGCATCAAGCTCTACCTGCCCATCGATGTGACCGTGGCGGAGACCCTCAGCGCCACGAGCGGCAAAGCCACGGACATTGCGGTCATCCGCCCCGAGGAGATGGCCCTCGATATCGGCCCGCGCACCGTGCAGGCTTTCGGCGAGCGTTTGCGTCGCGCCAAGAGCGTGTTCTGGAATGGTCCCATGGGCCTGTTCGAGAACCCCGCCTTCGCAGAGGGCAGCTTCGGAGTGGCGCGCGCCATGGCCGATTGCTCTGGATTCACGGTCGTCGGCGGTGGCGACAGCGTCGCCGCGGTGCAGGTAGCCGGTCTCGCAGACCGCTACAGCCATGTTTCCACGGGGGGCGGTGCCTCTCTGGAGCTCATCGAAGGCAAGAAACTGCCGGGAATCGAGGTTTTGCGGCCATGAGTCGAACAGCCCTCATCGCAGGAAATTGGAAGCTCCACAACTCTGTTTCGGAGTCAGTCGCGCTCGCGGAAAGCGTGGCGAAAGCCAGTGCCAATGCCAATGCCGAAGTGGTCGTCGCGCCTGTCTTCACTGCGTTGAGCGCTGTTCGCGACGTCCTCGCAGGCAGCCGCGTGGGTCTGTCGGCCCAGGACGTGTACTGGGCGCCAAAAGGCGCTTTTACGGGCCAGGTGAGCGCGCCGCTCCTGCGAGACGTGGGCTGCGGTTATTGCATCGTCGGCCACTCGGAACGCCGGCAGTTCTTCGGCGAAACCGACGAGACGGTGCGTCGCAAGGTGCAGGCTTTGTTGGAAGCCAAAATCCGCCCCATCGTGTGCGTCGGAGAGTCCCTGGAGCAGCGCGAACAGGGCGCGACCTTGGGCGTAGTGCTCGGCCAGATCTCCGCTGGCTTGGCTGGATTCTCGAGTGCAGCCCTCACCGACGTCGTCATTGCCTATGAGCCGGTGTGGGCGATTGGCACCGGCAAGACCGCCACTCCCGAAGACGCCCAGGCCGTACACGCGGCTATCCGAACCCACCTTCGCGGCCTATTTGGCGATAGTTTTGCGAAGCAAGTGCGGATCCTCTACGGCGGCAGTGTGAAAGCTGATAACGCCGAAAAACTCCTGTCCCAGCCCGACATCGACGGTGCCCTGGTCGGGGGGGCCTCGCTGGTCCTCGACCAGTTCATGGCCATCGTCGGCGCTACGCGCTAAAGCTACGCCCTCACTGAGCCAGGGAGCGCGCGGTCTCCGTGTTGGGACTGGCTCTGCGGAGACTCTGCTCGTTCGCCGAAAGAACCGTCATGTACACGTTCCTGTCGATCGTTTACGTCATCGTCTGCCTCTTCTTGATTCTCGTGGTGCTGCTCCAGCCCGGTCGCGGTGGCATGGGAGGCGCCTTCGGAGGCGGGTCCAGTCAAACGGTCTTCGGTGGATCGGGTGCGGGTACCTTCCTCACGCGCGTCACTGCGGTTTTCGCGGCGCTGTTCATGATCCTGTCGGCTTCGCTCGCCTACCTCTCGTCCAGCAGCGACAAGTCCCTGCTTCGCGCGACCGAGGCTGCCAAGGCCAAGCAGGAAGCCAAAGCGAAGTCCGAAGCGGACAAGAAGAGCGAGGAAGCTCCCGCAGAAGAGGGCCTCGCGCCTCTTGAGCTCGCGCCGCCGACTCCCATCGAGGAAGCTCCCTCTGAGGCTGAGCCCGTAGAAGCCGCGCCGGAAGGCAAGAACGAAGCGGTACAACCCGAAGCCGCGCCTGCCACGAAGCAGCCCGCCGCCAAGAAGGCTGCGCCCGTGGCAGAGCCCGCGCCTGCGGCAGAAGCGCCCGAACCCGCTCCGGTTGAGGCACCCAAGGCCGCCGAGCCTGCACAGCCCGAAAACTGATTTCCGACCGTTCGATAGGCCAGCATGAGCGGCTCCCCTTCCCGCCCATGCGCCCGCGTCACGCTAGACGACTTACGAACGCGCGCAGACAGACTCGGTGCGAACCAGCGGCCTTCCTGTCGCAGGTTTGAAGTAGCCTAACTCGGCAGCGAGATGGGGTGACCGCGCTCGAGTGCGCGCTGCGCCTGCGCGGCGTCGATGCCCATGCGCCTATGGCCGTGGCGCTCCGCAAGGTCGCGAACCTCGCGCAGGGCGACTTGTGCAGCCTCGGTGGTTCCGATGCGCTGTTCTGCGATGGCCAGCAAGTACTGACCGTTGATCACATCCCAGATATAACCGTGATCCGCTGCGTAGCGGACCGCGTCGCGCATGCGCCCGAGGCCCTCTTCGGCGCCAAAGCTCAGAACGTCCAAGAATCCGAGCAAACAGACGTTGAGCCAGTGCAGCCGCGTAAAGCCGTACTCGGAAGCGATATCCGCACTCGAGCGCAAGGCGGCAAACGCGCGCTTGTCCTCGTCGCCCCGCAGGTAGAACTCCCCGAGCATATGGGAAGCCACCGCGGCGTCGTGAGGATGGCCGTACTCCTTGGCGAGCTCAAAGGCTCGGCGGGCGGCTTCGATGCGCCCCTCGCGGTCGCCTGTTTGATAGGCAACTAGCGCTCGAACACGCTGACGCTCCACCTCGAACGACTCCTGCGCCATCCCCTGAGCAAGGCTGTCTATTTCCTCGAGCGCGCGCTGCGCCTCGGCCTCTCGCCCCACAGCTGCATAGGCCGGCGCCACAAGAAGCAGGCACCGCAACTGCATGGCTACGTCTTCCGTGACGCGCGCAAGTTCCAGCGCGTCACCCACGTGACGCAGCACCGTGATGTATTCGCCACTGCGCGCATGGGCCTCGGCAGCTGCCAGGGCCACATCGCGCTCGAGTGCACGGTCGCCTCGCTTGCGTGCGACGGCCTGCGCGCGCTCGAGCCAAGCTCGGCCTTCTTCTGCGTGCGCGACCTTCAAGTAGAGACGCCCACGCAGCATTGCAAAGCGTGCAAAGAGCTCGTCGTCGCCTAGTCCCTCAGCGAGCTCGAGGGCCGATCCGAGGCGATGGGCCACGGTTTCAGCTGCGCGGGTGCGGTAAGCAATCTCCGAGAGCCGCCGGTACAACGCTAGCAAGCGCGTGGGCTCGACCGAGGGCTGTAGCTTGAGAAAGTCGATGGCATCCAAGTACGCGCCGACCGCAGCATCGTAAGCCCGCTCCGATTCGAGGCGTTCCGCGGACCGAACGAGGTACTCGCCTGCCTGTTGCACGTGCCCGGCTTCACGGTGATGGTGCGCCAAGCGCTCCGCCGCCGCATCGATGTCCGCAGGCCGCCGCGTTTCGATAGCAGCCGCCACAGCAGCATGGAGTGCTGGGCGCTCATCCTTCGGAATCGACTCGTAAAAGACCTCTCGCACCAGGTCGTGGGCAAACGCGAATTCGCTCGGCCCGAGCGCTTTCACAATGCCGCGCTCCTCCAAGATGCTGAGCCCTTGCCGCACGTTGGCTTCATCCTGCTGCGCGGCTTGTGCCACGAGCTCGGGCGTAAAACGAGGCCCGAACGTGACTGCAAGCTGAAGCGTCACGCGATGCGATGCCTCGAGCTTGCCGATGCGAGACGCGACAAGGCCCCGCAGATTATCCGGCAAGTCCGCTTCTGCCGCAGGCTGCGAGAGCACCACCGTGCCGTCTCGCACGCTCAGCGTGCCGGTGTCTCGCATCGCAGCCAGCAGCTCTTCGATGTAGAGGGGATTGCCCCCTGAGCGCTGCAAGAGGTCGCGACACAGCTCCTCCGGTACGTCGTGCGCCACCAGGCGATGCCGACACAGCCGCGCCACGTCTTCGATGCTCAGCGCGCGCAGAAAGATTTCCGTGAAACCAGGCGCCTGCGCCCAAGGCGCTGCGTCGGTCGGGCGGTAGGTAAAAAGCGCGAGCACCTTGGCGTGGATGGGCGTGAGCAGGATCTTTCCGAGCAGGTCTCGGCTTGGCGCATCCATCGACTCGGCGCCGTCCCACGCAAAAACCGTGAGCCTATCCTGAGCGAGCTTGTAAGCGATGCGAACCAAAGCTCCCATCAGCATCACGGGATTGGTCACGGACGAAGTATGGAGCCCGAGCCCAAGCACCCTGCCGACTGCCTCGCGCTGCGGCGACGAAAGCCCGAGCAGTCGTAGGCGCTCGACCTTTTCGCGCACGCCCGCTTCTGTCTCCATCTCCTCGAAGCCGAGCACAGCGCGCAGGATTTCCTGCACCGCATGGAACGGAATCGTTCGACCTTCTGGAGAACAGGATGCGATGTACAACCCGACATCGTGCCCCGCCTGTGCGAGCCTGCGTCCGGTCTCGGTGAGAAGGCGTGACTTCCCCGAGCCCGCTTCGCCGCGTACGCCGACGACACACAGCCGACCGCGGTTTGCCACCGCGAGCCCCTCGCCCAGCGTGCGCAACTCGTGGCGCCGGCCGACAAACTTCCCAATGCCCTCATCCGCACGACGTTCGCGCGCGATGGCGCGTGGCCCATCCGCCTGCGCAGGCGACAACTCGAAACGGCCCCGCAGCTGCTTGGCCGCGGCGGGAGACGCGCAAACGCGCCCCTCCCCCACCCGCGCGAGCCACTTGCGGGCCTCAGCGCGCAGCGCCTCGAGCGCCGGCCCTTGCCTCAGCTTGCCCTCGGGATCCAGCAATACGCGACCACTGTGCACGAGCGCACGGGGCCGGGCCGTCGCGTTCCTGAAGATGCGCAAGGCACAGCGCGCCGCCGCCTGCGCATCGCGCCCGTCGGATTCGCCCACGCCGAACAGCACAAGGGTTGGCTCGCTCGGAAAGTTGCCCGGAAACGCAGTGCCGCCGTAGCGGCCGGCAAATGACATGACCTCGGGACGCGCCAGGTCGTCGATGACGAGCACCGAGACCTCGCGCCACTCAGAGCGCGGTGGAATCCCAGACGGCGTCGCGACGGGAATGCTCGAGTTGGCGCGCGCGGGCACCTGCAGGGGCGTCGCACCGCGAGCTCCGCGCAGCCCCGTTGCCGCGGTTTCGCCGAACACCTCTTCGAGGGTCGAGTGAGGCACGGCGCCGCCTTGCACCGAGTTCTCCGGCACGAAATGACGCAATTCACCCAGGAATTCCGCGAGGTCGTGAGCGCTGATGCGCCTCCCGCTCGCGTAGAGGTACTGAATCAAATCTTCGTACAGCTCGCCAGCATTGGGATAGCGCTCGTCCTTCGAGACCGCCGTCGCGCGCCGGACGATACCAGCAAGATCCGCGTGGATTTCCTCGCCGAGCTGCGGCACATGCCCAGCCTTGGCGGCCTCGAATACGTCTCGAGCCGATAGCGCGCTGAATAGGGACTTGCCTGCCAGCGCTTCTGCCAGGAGCATTCCCAGGGAAAACAGGTCGGAACGGGCGTCGACCTCTTCCCCGCGCGCTTGCTCGGGAGAGAGATAGGCGAACTTGCCAGGCGGCAAATCTTCGCGGTCTGCGACGCGCTCGCGGGAGCGCGCAATCCCGAAATCCGTGAGCTTTACTTCCCCTTCCAGGCTCAAAAGCACGTTCTCGGGCGATAGATCCCGATGCACGATGTTCAGGGGATTGAGCTCCACATCCCGGCGGCGGTGAGCGTAGTCGAGTCCCTTGGCCAGCTCGCTCACCAGGTACACCGCGAGTTCCGACGGCATGGCCCGCCCACGCTCCGTGCACAACGCAAGCACGCGCGCGAGATCGAAGCCCGGTACGTACTCCATCGCGATGAAGTAGGTCCCCTCCGCCCGGCCGAGGTCGAACACTTGGACGATGTTCGCATGGGTCAGCGTTACGGCGGTTTTGGCTTCGTCGATGAAGAGTTCGACAAACGCCGGTTGTCGGCTGAGCTCAGGCAGCACGCGCTTGATGACAAGCGTCTTCTCGAAGCCTTCGATGCCGTGCGAGCGGGCCTTCCAGATCTCTCCCATGCCGCCCCGGGCGAGGAGCTCGAGTAACTGGTACTTGCCGTAAAGGATGGGTTCGGAAGGCACGCGTTTTCGCCCCAGTCAGTCCCGCGAAGGGGGCGCCCATCATACATCGTTTTGCCCTTTGGGGGCTGTTGCATATGCGGGGCTACGCAACCCCTTGTGAGCACCGCTACACGGGCAGCCCTGCCTGGGCCCCTTTCGGCGTCGCTCCTGTCGCCACGCCCTCGAACTGCAGATCGTGGAGCTTCGCATAAACCCCTTTTTGCTTCAGAAGCGCGGCATGGGTTCCCTCCTCCACCAGTTGCCCGCGACGAAACACGAGGATTCGGGTCGCGCGGCGAATGGTGGAGAGGCGATGGGCGATAATCACCGCCGTTCGTCCCTTGAGCAGCGCTTCTAGGGCCTGCTGAATCCGCGCCTCGGTCTCGCTATCAATGCTGGCCGTGGCCTCATCGAGCACCAGTACGTCAGGATCCCGGTACAAAGCGCGCGCAAACGCGATGAGCTGCCGCTCGCCCGAGCTGAGGTTTGCGCCACGTTCGGTAACCAACAGATTCAGGCCCCCGCGAGCATTGAACAAGGACAAGGCCCCCAACTGTTCGAGCGCTCGCTCGGCACGCTCTTGGTCGGGGTTCGCCTCTCCCAGCGCGATGTTGGAGAGCAAGTCGCCCGTAAACAGGAAGACGTCTTGTTGTACGAAGGCAAAGCGGCGCCGCAGGTCCTCGCGCTTGTAGTTTCGAACATCGCGCCCGAAGGCCCGTACTTCTCCTGCTTCAACCTCGTAAAAGCGCTGAATGAGCCCCGTAACCGTGGTTTTTCCGGCGCCCGTGGCCCCTACGATGGCTATCGTCTCGCCGCGACGCACCTGAAACGAAACTTGCTCTAGAACGAGGGCGCCCTGCGGCTTGTAGCGAAAATCCACGTCGCGAAACGCGATGACCTCGTCGCTGTCCTCCGCCTCGAGCGCTGCCGCTACCTGTGTGTCCTTCGCGCCCTCTGCATCAGCATCAAACTCCCGAACATGCAGCAGGCCAAACACGCGCTCCGCCGACGCAAACGCCCCCTGAATCATCGTGTACTTGCTGCTCATATCCCGAAGCGGCACGAAGAACAGCTGAATGTAGGCGTAAAAAGCTACAAATGTCCCCTTGGCGCTCTCGTTGGCAGCAGCAGAAAGCCCCACTCGCTGAGCGGCATAAAACAACACGAGCCCGACGCACACGGCCGAGATGGCCTCGACTACCGAGTACATCATCGCATCCGTGCGGATGGAGTGCCGGAAGGCGTCGCGGTACGAACGATTGATCTCGCGGTAACCGAGGGCGCACTCTGCTTCCCGCGAGAAGGCCTGCACCACTTCGATTCCCTGCACCTGCTCGTTCAAATAGGCGTTCAGCTGCGCGGTCTTGGCGCGAATGATCCGCTGAAAGTGCCTGAGTTTTCGCCTCAAAACTTCCACGATGAGCACGAGCGGGGGCACCGCAAGGAACGCTATCAGCGAGAGCTGCCAATCGATGGAAAGCATCGCCAATACGATGCCGAGCAGCAAACACAGGTCGCCTATCACCGTGACGGCCCCGCTTGCGAAGAGCTCTCCGAGTGAGTCGATGTCGTTGGTGACGCGCGTGACGAGCCGGCCCACGGGAACCTTGTCGAAGTAGCTCATGGAGAGCCTCTGCACGTGGGCGAACACAGCGCTCCGCAGTCCAGCCATCGTGCGCTGCCCTGCCAGCTGCATCAAATAGGTCTCAGCAAAGCCGACTAGCAAGCGCAACGAGATAACTAGCGCGAATATCCATGCCACATTGCGCAGAGCAGCAGCCGGGAGCCCTACCCCCACAGCATTCACCGCTTGTTCGAGTAAACGGGGCTGGATAAGCATGGTGGCGAGGCTTATCGGCATCAGCAACAAGGAGCCGAGATACAGCTTCTTGTGAGGTCGAGCATAGGGATACAGGTCCGCCAGCATCTTCCAATCGAGGGGCGGCGCTCCTTGCGTCTTTTCCTCGTGGAAATCGGCGAGCAAGCGTTCTGCGCGAGACGTCGTAGTCGGGGGAGGCGCAGCCGTTTTCATAGGGCAGACAGCTCCTGCTCAAGCATCTGACGCTGCGCAAGCAGTGCATACAGCCCGCCACGCCGCAACAGCTCATCGTGGCTGCCAAAGTCAGACACGGCGCCTTCATCGAGCACGAGTATGCGGTCACAACGCGCCGCAGCGGCAGTGCGATTCGTAATCAGCACCAAGGAGCGCCCCTCGGCGGCGCGGTCGAGAGCATCCAAGATCATGCGCTCTGTGCGTGCGTCCACGGCGCTGAGCGGGTCGTCCAACACCAGCACTGCGGGATCTCGCAACAGGGCCCGCGCGAGGGCGACGCGCTGCTTTTGGCCGCCCGACAACTGGACGCCTCGCTCTCCCACCACTGTGTCAAATCCGTCCTTGAAACGTGTGATCTCTTCGAAGATTGCAGCTTCCTTCGCCGAAGCTTCGATGGCTCGCTGGGCGGCCTCCGAGTCTGGTTGCGCAAGGCTGAAGCCCATATTGCGCGCCACGGTCGTAGAAAACAAAAAGGGTTCTTGGGGCGCGTACCCCACGGCACGGCGCAGGTCGGCAAGGCGCAGCTGCGTGACGTCGATGCCCTCTAAGAACACGGTTCTTTCAGGTGTCGGAAGCAAACGTGCCAACAGCGCCGCGAGCACACTCTTGCCGCTGCCTGTGCGTCCCACAATCGCGAGCGAGGTCCCGCCTTTTAGCTCGAAGGACACGTCGCGCAGAATCGTGCGCCCCGATAGCTCAAAGGTTAAATGCTCCACCCGCAACGTCCCGCGCGGCGTGGCGCCACGTTCCGGAATCGCTTGTGGCTGCTCGCTTTCGCGGATGGCCGGCGTCGCATCGAGAATCTCCCGCACGCGACCATACGACGCTCGGCCGCGCTGCACGATGGAGAGAATGTAACCCGCCGCCAGGGTCGGCCAAACCAGCTGGGTGAGATAGGCGTAGAACGCGAGCAGCTCGCCCTTGGTCAGCGTGCCTTCGTTCACCATGCCGCCTCCGGCATACAGCACGATCAACGTCCCCAGCATGCCCAAGCCCATGAGCACGGGCGCCATCGTGGCGCGAATCGTCACGAGACTCATGGTGCGCGCAACGGCTTCGCGATTGGCGGCCTCAAAGCGCTCTGACTCGAAGCCATCAGCCGCGTGGGCACGCACGACACGCACACCGCTCAGGTACTCCTGCGTGCGCTCCGCGAGCTTGCCGAGAACTTCCTGATTTTCGCGCCCTAAATGGAACAGCTTGCGTACGAAAAAACGCGCCACGAACACGAACAGCGGATACGGCAAGAGCGCGTAGAGCGTGAGCTTCGGCGAAATGGTCAGCATCAGCCCGAGCGCGCTGATGTACGCGACGACGGCGTTCACCAGGTTCAGCGCACCAAACCCCAATAGCAAGCGCACTTGCCCCAGGTCGTTGGTCGCACGACTCATGATGTCGCCCGTGGGCAGCTGCGAACGAAAGGCCGCTCCCACGCGATGCAGCTGGTCGAGCAGCTGCGTGCGCAGATCAAACTCGACGTCGCGCGCAGCATTGAAGATGGCGACCCTCGATACCGTCCTGGTCACCATCATGGCGACTGCACAGCCGAGGATCACGAGGCATGCAAGCCCCACCTCGTCGACTTGGCTCGCAGAAAAGGCGTCCATCCCCACCTTCATGAACCAGGGGATGGTCTTCTCGAGAGCATTCGTAAGCAGCAACATCACGGCGCCGAGAGCCAGCGCGCCACGGTGCGCGAAGAGCAGCGCAAAGGGCCCCGGGCTCTCGCGCTTGGGAATCCCTATCGCGCGCTCGAACGCCATTCCTATGCCTTGCTTTCTCCCGGCAACATCCCCATTTTGCGCGCGACACGCTCGATACCGCCCCAGGCCTGGTGCGCTTTACCGGCAGCTGGCGTATCGCTCAAGAGCTCATGCAACTGCGGAATCGCGAGCGTCAACCCAGCGCGCGAACGCAGACCCTGGTCGATGGCCGCTCGCACTTCCTTCAGCTCGCGTCCGGCCGGGATAAGCAATTTGCCGTAGAACAAGTGCGAGGTCTTATCGGGACTCTCGCGCTCGTCGAACACCACTGCCTGCACGTCTTCACCGAGCTCCTTCGCGAGCTCTTGGATCATGCCCGAGTGCTTTTGCATCCCGACGAAGCGCAATCTGCGCTCGTCCCCCGGTCGCAAGATGGACAGCAGCGGAAAGACCGGCACTGGCCGACCTTCGATGGTGTGCACGCGCACCGGCGCACCATCCCACAACACGACATCGCCAAAATCGACGTTGGCCTTGCGCACCGTGGGCGTGCGGACGACGCCGTGGCAGGGCGAAAGCGGCTCCACCCAAAGTACCTCGAAGGTCACTACGTTGGGCGGCAGCGGATCGTTACGCCCGACATCCTCCCCCAGCGTCGCAGCTCGCACCTGCATCGACGGAACGCCAGGAATGGTCGGCATGCCGGAAGCCGAGAGCTCGCCCTTCAGACCGAGCTTTTCCCATGCCTCGAGCGCCAAGCGCCCCTCACCGAGCGCCGTGGCACACAGCGCGATGTTCCAGAGCACAGGCTTCTGCGCCCCGAGTCGCGCGTAGGCCTTTTGGTTTGCAGCAAGGCCCTCACGAAAGCGACCGCGCCATTTGTGGAGTAGGCCCAGGTGAAACCACCAGTTGCCGTTGCTGTCGTCGATGGCGAGCGCAATCTTGTACGCGGTGAGCGCGTCCTCGTCGTACTCCGGCCCCATCATGCGCAAGCCGTCTGCCATGTTGAGCTGCAAGTACCCCCCAAGCTGAGGATCTGTGCGCTGGGCGGAGCTCAGGGCCTCGAAGGCACGCTGGCAGGCGCCCGCAACGAAGTGCGCCGGTCCCTTGATGAAGGGAGGCTCGTCTCCCGGTCGTCGCTCGGCCACGCGCAAAAGCGCAGCGGACAAGCGGATAACGATCTCCGCGTCGGTGCCGTAAGCGACCAGCACGCGCTCGCTGACGTTCAATGCCTCGCCGTAACCGGGGTCGGCAGCCAGGAGGTCTGCGAAGGCTAACGCCGCCTCCCGATCCTTTCCGATCTCGGACAAGAAAGACGCCGCGGACTCCCAGGCCCCTGTGGGGTTGCCCGTGGAGACCTGTTCTAGGGCAAGCTTCAACGCTTTGGCACAACTCATGGCCGCTTGTTGTAGCAGCTTATGGTCCGATGCGCGGGTGGGCTCGACGCCTACTCCACCGGACACACATGGACCCAACCCCGCGAAAATACGACGGGGGGCAACACCCCATCTGAGCTTCACGCCTTGCCTTGTGGGGTTGTCCTTACGTACTCTGACCTAGTCCGTGACGGTGCCCGACCCAGCCAGCACATTCCTTGTACGCCGAAGCGCGGGGCTCACCGACGTCGGTCGGCGCCGAGTTAGCAACGAGGACTCCTTCTTCAGCGACGACTCGATGGGCCTCTACGCAGTGGCCGACGGCATGGGCGGTCACGCTGCAGGTGAGGTCGCAAGCCGCGAAGCCATCGACACCGTGCGCGGTATGGTGCGCCAGGGCGAGGGTCTGCTGCGCGCCATCGAGAGCGGAGACCACGGAGCGCAGACGCTCTGGCGCATGGGCCGCTTGCTCGAAAGCGCGGTCCAAGCGGCTACGTACATGGTGTTCGGCATTGCGCAGAACGAACCCGAACAAGCTGGCATGGGCACGACCCTATCCGCGTTACTCCTCTGCGGCCCCTTCGGCGTCACGGCGCAGGTTGGTGACAGCCGGGTGTACATGGTCCGCGGCGGGCGCGTTTCGCAGCTCACCGAAGATCACACGCTTATCGCTTGGCAGCTCAAGCAGGGCATGATCTCGGAGCGCGAAGCTGCGCTTTCGCCTCACAAAAATGTCATCACGCGCGCGGTGGGAAGTCGTGAGTACGTGCAAGTAGACACCACGTTCTTCCAGGTCGAACCCAATGATCAGTACATCATTTGCTCCGATGGGTTGCACGGCTACCTGCGGGACGACGAGATTCCCGCCCTTACGGCACTAGGCCCCGACCAGGCGGTCCGGAGATTCATCGACACCGCGAATCTGCGCGGCGGGAGAGACAACATCACAGCCATCGTAGTGGACGTAAAAGCAGGTCGCGCGAGCGAGCCCCCCGACAGTTCTTCCTTCCCCTTCTCAGTCCGATGACGACTTCGTTCCCACCTGGAGCGGGCGGGTCCATCTCCTTGTCTGCCACGCATTGGCCCCTGATTCACATTCGCTTTGAAGGCCAAGCAGACGACCCCACCATCGACGATCATCTCGAGGCACTGAGCCGCGTAGCCCACCTTCATCCGGGTCCGCGCGTCGTGTTGGTCGATGCGACCAAATGTGGATACGTCAGTGCCTACGCGCGTCGCCGGCACGCAGAGTGGATGCGCGCGCATGAGGACCTGATACGCACGGCCACGCTTGGAGTGGCCTTCGCCCTGGATACGCCCCTGGTACGCGGCGCATTGACTGCGATCTTGTGGCTCGAGCCTTTGTCCTGTCCCTATGTCGTAGTGCGCGATGCGGCCACGGGCTTGGCTCGCTGTAGGGCTTGGCTTGAAGGCCGCGGCCTATCTTTCCATTCGTCTCCGCCTATTTCGCTCGAGTAAGCGTTGCTTCGCGCAAATGAGCCCGCACCGGCCGCGAGGATGGATGCTGTCTCGGGTCCGGCGCACTAGGCACATTGGTTGCACGGTGTAAGCGCTATGCCGGCTTCTACCCCTGGACCTGGACTGCCCGAAAGCGAGCTCTCACTCACCCAAGGCGGCCCACTGTTCCGACTCGAGGCCTGCCTTCACTTGCTCGAGCCGAAGCGCGTAGGACCGCGTTTGCTGGCGGCAGTCTTCGGCCTGACGTGGCTGCCCTTGATACTGCTCGCGCTACCTCAGCTGACAGCTGAAGGAACGTGGGACCCATTGCTAGTCCGAAGCGAGGTCCACGTGCGCCTGCTGGTCTCGCTCGTCCTATTTTTGTCGGGGGAAATCGTCCTTGAGCAACGGGGACGAACCCTGACTCGGTATCTACGGAGTGAAGGCTTCGTTCCTGACGACAAGCTCGTGTATTGGCACAGGGCCCTCTTGCGACTGCAGCAACTGCGCGACGCCTGGGCCCCTGAAATCCTGCTGGTGATGGCGGTCTACGGCATTTCCCTGCTGGCATACCAGTCCCATTTGCCCACTTGGATGATGCGCTGGCTTGCCCCCACGCTGCATCAGGCGAGCACACAGTGGGAAAACACATCGCCGACGGCATGGTGGTACATGCTAATCAGCCAGCCCTTCTTTCTGTTCGTACTTCTGCGCTGGATCCTGCGCTGGGTCCTATTTTCCAAGCTGCTGTTTCGGCTGGCCACGCTCTCACCGCGCATCCAATCGAGCCACTCGGACCGCGTAGGCGGGCTTTCCTTTCTTCGCACGCCGCTCTATGCACTGCGCTTTGTCGCAGCAGGCAGCGCGTTCGCGTTCATGTCCGTTTGGATCGACGAAATCCAGCAAAACCAAGCCGACCCGAGCGTGTTTGCCCATGATTTTTTGGTGTTCCTAGTCGCTTCCATGGTGCTGGCACTTTTGCCCTACCTCGGATTCATGAAGCCCCTGTTGCGGCAGAAGCAGCGCGCCCTATTCGCCTACTCCGCTCTCGTCAATCGTTACGCCCAACGCTTCGACGCGCGCTGGCTCAACCCAAGCAAACGCGACGACGACGCACTGCTTGGGCATCTAGACTTCTCGTCTTTCTCGGACCTGGGCACAACCTACGGAACGGTCGCGAGCATGCGAACCATCATTCCAGATGGATCTGATTTGAAAGCGCATCTCATTGCTTCCACAGCGCCGTTTTCCGTGATCTTCTTTGTTTACGGCGAACCCACAGCCGACGTTCTAAAGCGCGCCATCATGAAATTCATCGGCGTTTAATCACCATTTCAAACGCTTGTGCACGCTCTCCTCGAAAGACGTTCGCACTGCTTGAAGGTCGCGCGCTCGCCCCTTGCGGACACTTAAGGCGAGAGCTTCGAATGTGGCTCACGCTCTTATCCACTGGGGGGACCTGTGCACGTAAACAGCCTGCTTCGCGTCGTAGCCACCCTGGCTTTACTGCAAACAGCGTGCGGTGATGATAAGTCCTCAGACGCGGGCAAACGCGATGCGTCTGAGGCGACACAGGACGATGCTGCAGTTGAAGCTCGCTCCGACGCGCAGATCCCTTCGGCGACGGACGGCTCGCTCGCTGAAGATGCGTCCTTGGCTGCCGACGCGAACCACGAAGACGCAGCCATCGCCGTAGCCGACGCGGGATTAGATGCGGGGGCTAACGCGGCAAAGGTGCCGGTTTTTGTCGCTGTGGGGTACGCAGGTCGTCGCGTACGTTCTGTGGATCTGGGGCTCACGTGGACGGACGACACGAGCCTAGGCGGGGGCGGAGACGACGAGAATCTGCTGCGCGCCGTGGCATTTGGTCACGACGTGTTCGTTGCCGTGGGCTGGAAAATCCTGACCTCCGCCGACGGACGGTCCGGCACCTGGACGGACCGCACCCTGACAGGCCAGCAGTGGCTCGGCGGTATTGCCTTTGGTAACAATCGATTCGTAGCGACAGGTGGATACGGAAGCTCCGCTTACTCCACGGACGGCTTGGGCTGGGCAGTGGGCGGCGCGCTCAGCACCGAGGCCAGCCGTTCGCTAGCATTTGGCGGTAACATCTTTATCTCGGCGACGGACGCGGGCCATTGGTGGACGTCGACGGACGGCAGCCGCTGGCTCGTACAGAGTGAGAAAAATACCGGCGACCAAGTCGCGCACTGCGCAGGAAGCTTCCGGCAGGTTTCCCAATGCACAGGCGCGTTCACAGCGCGCACACAAGCTTCAGGAAATGGAGTCGTCATCCGCGTGCGCAACGGCGAACTCGAGCGTTCGACAAACGCTGGAGCCTCATTCGTCACCGTTCTTAGTGAAGGACAGCCTCTCGAATCGGTAGCTTTCGGCCAAGCGCGACGCTGAGCCTGTGTCCAGCGCTAACGGTGGACTACCACCCAATTTCGCACACTTTCACCCGCTATAGCGACGAATTCCCCGATGCGCCCACTGCCTCGCAAACGCCGCACGTTCCCGTGCTAACCTCGACCTAAATCGCTCTGGCAGGCCCGGACGCTAATCGAGGGGAACGAGAATGCGCGCGCTACTTATCGCCGAAGCAGCGAATCCCGAGTGGACGAGCGTCCCCCTAGTCGGCTTCTCCCACGCTCGTTCGTTGCTTGATGTCACCGACGCGCACATCGTCACGCAAGTGCGCAATGTCGAGGCCCTCGAGCGAGCGGGCTTGCGACGCGACGTAGACTTCACTGCGTTAGATAGCGAGGTGGTCGCCAAGCCCCTGTGGCAAGCGAATGCTGCGCTTCGCAAAGCGACGGGGCTCGGTTGGACCTTCGAAACGGCCATGGCCGTCCTGCCCTACTACTACTTCGAGCGAAAGCTTTGGCAGCGTTTTGGCGACGAGATTGCGAGCCGGCGTTGGGACGTCGTGCATCGCATCACGCCCCTGAGTCCAACCACGCCCAGTACCATTGCAGGGAGCTGCAAGCGCCTCGGCGTGCCTTTCATCGTCGGTCCGCTCAACGGCGGTGTTGCGTGGCCCAAGGGCTATGGCGCAGTTCAGCACCGTGAAGGTGAATGGCTGCATCACGTACGCGGAGCCTATCGCTTGCTGCCCGGCTACAGCGACACACTCCACAATGCAGCCGCGGTCATCGCGGGCTCGATAGCTACGCTCGAACAGCTACCCGATGCGGTGCGCGAGCGCACGGTCTACGTTCCGGAGAACGCCATCGACCCCGCAAAGTTCGGACACGCCCGCAGTGCACCCGTAGAGCTGCCGCTGCGCGTAGCTTTTGTCGGACGCCTGGTCGCCTACAAGGGCGCTGACATGCTGATCCAAGCGGCAGCCCCGCTGATGCGCGAGGGCAAGGTGCAGCTCGACATCATCGGCGACGGTCCAGAAATGGCTGCACTCAAAAAGCTCGCTGCCGAGCTTGGTTGTGCCGCCCAGGTCAGACTCGATGGTTGGGTCCCACACAACGAACTACCCGCTCGCCTCCAGCAATCAGATGTATTCGGATTTCCGAGCGTGCGTGAGTTTGGCGGCGGAGCCGTGCTCGAAGCCATGGCACTAGGCCTCGTGCCCATCATCGCCAACTACGCGGGGCCTGCCGAGCTGGTAACGGACCAGACAGGCTTTAGAGTGGCCATGGGTGCACGCGAGGACCTCATACAAGGCGTGCGCCGAGCACTCGAAATATTGGTCACCGACCCCGCCCTGATCCGGCCCATGGGTCGGCGTGCCCGGGCCAGGGTATTTTCACACTTTACCTGGGCACGTAAGGCAGAACAGATGCTCGATATCTACGCGTGGACCCTGGGACGGGCCCCCAAACCGGACTACGGCATGCCTTTTTCGGACACCACGCCTGCCTCCCAAACGCTCGACACCAACCTCGAGGACATCGGACACATTTGAGGTAAGCGCCTCATCTCTGCTCGGCGCTCCCGGATGCGACGGAGCCACATCTATGCAGTCGAGTTCGCAATCCATGCGGTATGATGGTCGCCTTAGCTGAAGCCTCGGGCTTTCGCGATGCGCCCGCTCAAAGCCACGCGCACAGAAACCGGCAGAAAATCGACCGTGTCTGAAATCGCGCCGGTTCAAATAGCCCCTCCAAGCCCCAGTGAAGGGCCCAAGCCAGCGGCGAGTCCGAAGCAGAGGGTTGCCAAGGCCGCGAGCTGGGAAGTCGGCGCTCAGGTTTTCAGCCTCGTGCTGCGCTTGGGCAGCAACCTGATTCTGACTCGACTTCTGTATCCTGAGATCTTCGGCCTGATGGCACTCACGCAGAGCGTGAGCTTCATGCTTTTCATGCTCTCGGACGTGGGACTCTCGCAGGCCGTCATCGCGAGTTCACGCAGTGACGACCCTCGATTTCTCGACACGGCCTGGACGCTCCAAGTTTTGCGCGGCGTCTTGCTCTTCGTGGCCGGCGCGGTGCTGACCTGGCCTTGCGCATACTTGCTTGATGAACCACGCCTGTTGTGGCTATTGCCACTGGGCAACATCGCCACACTCATCCACGGTTTTAGCTCGACCAAGCTGTTTACGCTGCGCCGACAGATGCAGCTGGTGCCGATTCTCAAGCTCGAGATGCTCACGGCCTCCGCAGGTGCCGCGACCATCATCGCACTCGCCTATCTCGACTTCGGCATTGCGGCGCCCATCGCCGGCATTTTCGTATCGACCATTTTGACCACGGTCGTAAGCCATCTCCTCCCTGGGTCCTCGCGCAGACCAAGCTTTGTTCTCGACCCCACAGCCAAGCGCGAGATTCTGCATTTTGGTCGCTGGATCTTCCTATCGTCCTGCCTAACGGCAGGCATCCACCGCGGCGATCAGCTGCTCCTCGGGCGCTTCGTCGGCGCAGCGCAACTCGGCATCTATCAGGTCGCGCTCGCTCTCTCCGAGGTACCTGATGTCCTGATTGGCCGCGTCATCAACGGAGTGCTGTTTCCTGCGTTAGCGCAGGTCCACAATCAAGCCCCGGCGGACTTCGCGAAGCAGTACTACCGAACTCGTCTATGGCTCGACCCTCCTACGTTCCTTGCGATTGGGGGCCTGGTCGGCATGGCGGGCTGGATCATCGATCTCCTCTACGACGACCGCTACAGCTCTGCGGCCGTCATGTTACAAATTCTGGCTCTGCGAACGGCTGTGCAAATCTCGTCTACGTTGTGCGAGACCTGCTTCTTTGCGAAAGGCGAAAGCAGCTTTAGTTTCCGCCGCAACCTGTTCGTTTCCGTCGCGATGCTTATCTCCATCCCCATCGGTCACGCCGTCGCCGGCATCGAGGGCATCCTGTGGGCGACGGTTGTAGCGCGCGCATTTGCCTTCCCCGTGCTCTGGCCGGCCGCACACGCTCGCGGCTTTTTTCGCTGGCAGCGGGAGCTTATTCCGCTGCCCTTCCTCGCTGCGGGCTATGCCCTCGGAACCCTACTTCAGTGGGTGCTGCCTGCGTTCTAGCGCTACGCAGACGCATGCCCGTCCAGCGCTTGGCGCACCCGCCGTGCCAAGTCCTCTGCCGAGAACGGCTTCGTCAATCGCCAGTGCTGCACTAGCTCGGTCTCCGCAGCACGGTTCGCGTTCTCGAGGTGTCCCGACATGACCACGAACGGCATCGCCGGCACAATCCGGCGGATGTCGCGCGCAAGCAGCAATCCCGAGCGACCCGGCAACATCAAGTCCGTCAGCACAAGCTGAATCGTCGAAAGCGAATCGCGACCGAGATTCGAAACGGACTCCGCATCCGGCACGGCTAGAACGTGGTAACCGCGCTCGGTGAGAACTCGCTCAATGAGCTCGCGCACCACCTGTTCCTCCTCGACCACCAAAATGGACTCCGCGCCGTGCACATCTGGCGGACGCTCGTCGCTCGGCACAGGCGCCACAAAAAACTCAGGATCCGCGCGCGGCAAGTACACATGAAAAGTGGCGCCATCCCCCTTCGTGCTGTGCACAGAGACAAAACCTCCGGCCTGCTCCACGATACCGTGCACGGTGGACAAGCCCAGACCTGTGCCCTTTCCAAGCTCCTTGGTCGTAAAAAATGGCTCAAAGAGCCTGGATTGTGTTTGAACCCCCATGCCAGCGCCCGTGTCGTGCACCGTCAATCGGACGTAGGCCCCAAGGTCGTCTTCGTTGTCTCTGGCCTGGTCATCCACGAATGCATCGGCGTTCTCGAGCTCCGAGCCAGCCTCGAGCCTCAGCTCTTCGTTGCTCGTCTCAATGGTCAGCGTGCCGCCACCTGGCATGGCATCGCGGGCGTTCACGACGAGGTTCATCACCACCTGCTCGAGCTGCCCGGCGTCCACTCGCACGCTACCCACGGCGTCGCCCAAAGCGAACTGTAGACGCGTTCGCTCCCCGAGTACTCGCTTGAGAATGCCCTCTATCCCGAGCACCACGCTGTTCAAAGAAACCAAATCTCCAGAAAGCCTCTTCTTGCGACCAAAGGCCAGAAGCTGACTCGCCAGGACCGAAGCGCGCTCGCTCACGCGCTGCACATCGAGGATTTCTTTTCGCGCAGCGTGCTCGGCAGGCAACTTCGCGAGCGCTAGATCACTCGCCCCTAACATGACCGTGATCAAGTTGTTAAAATCGTGCGCAATTCCCCCAGCGAGCATGCCGACCACTTCCATACGCTGAGCCTGTCGCAACTTTTCTTCGGCATCTCTGAGCTGCCGCTCCACATCGATTCGATTGCTCAAATCATGAGCGACCGTCGAATAGAATTCGATCCGCCCAGCTCCATCTCGATGCCCTAACGCCACCTGAAACATCGGTATCGAGTGGCCGTCGCGATGTCGAAAGCTCGTCTCCCCAGACCACTTCCCTTCAGTTTCTAGCGTCGGGATCACTTCTTCGAAAGTTTTTCCAAGCATGGATTCAGGCACGAAATCTGAGATAGAGAAGTGCGCACAAAGCTCCTTTTCCTCAAGGCCTATTAACGTTCGACCCGCTGGATTGATGTACGTCACGCGACCGCTGGTATCTGCGATCGCCACAAAAGCCGGACTCGCTTCGAGTACGGCGAAGAACCGGTTGCGCTCTGCGTTCACCTGATTGAACTGGCTAAAATCCTCAAACGCGGAAATGGTTCCCAGCACCTTTCCCGCTCCTGTTCGCAGCGGCGCCGCCAACATTCGAACCGGCAGCATCGACCCATCTCTCGTTCTGCGCGCCGTAAGAAATCCTGAAACGAGCTCTCCGCGCTGCGTCGTTGCGCAAATCTCCGAGAACTCCTCGTACTTCGCGCTCGGCACGACCACAGGGCTCCTTCCAAGCGTCTCCTGCTGCGTCCAACCAAACAGTCTCTCCGCAGCCGGATTCCAAACCGTGACGCGTCCTTCAAGGTCTACAACAGACAGGGCGCTTGGACAGGAGCGCAGCAACGAACGATGACCGTCAAGCTCTCTCTTCTCGGCATCGAATGCGGCCCACTGCTGAGCCTGCGTCAATGCAACCAACACGGCACACAGCCACGACGCCAAAATCAGTAGCCCCGTATGCAACGGCGTCGCACTTGGATGTTCCGAATGACCGGGCCCCATCACCAACATCGCGCAGGCAACGACCGTCACCACCGCGCCAGCAGACAACGCGCCGCGCATTCCAGTGCTGAGCGCAATCCAGACAACGAGTGGGAGGGCCAACGTCCACAGCGCAAACGAGCCGACGCCGCCGAGCAGAACCACACCGACCAGTGCGATCATGCAGCCTGCGAACTCGACTTTTCGAACGCGACGCAACAAAGGACGCCCGAGGTTTACCCGAGCTTTCATAGCTTAGAGGTTACGCCTCCTAGATAGCCTGTGCACTAGACAACGGCGCGCGTCTTCCGAACACACACGCACAGTCCGTAACGCTTCATGCAGACCACGCAGCTCGCACACGAGCGCGCGGTTGTGCAGACTGCCAAATATCACCGTGAATTTGCGCATACTGAGCGCCAGGCTCTGGCGCCACGCTCCCGTTCGAAGCAACCTATCTGCAACATTCGTCCTAAGTTGCGGAGGCCTCATGTCTAGCGCAGAAAGCTTCGCCGCATCCGCGCGCGAACCGCTGATTGCATCTCGCTACCGAGTCGTAAAAACGCTGGCGGAAGGCGCAACGGGCACAGTCCTCGAAGTCGTGGACGAAGCCACGCAGCAAACACTTGCGCTCAAACGGCTAAAGGCCCACAGCCGATCTGGCAACACGGGGATGTTCCAGAGAGAGTTTTACGTACTCGCAACGATGCAATGCGAACAGGCACCACGCGTCTACGATTACGACGAAGACGAAGACGGCCCCTTCTTCACGATGGAGTTACTAGACGCACGCGTTCTAGACGACCTGCCACCGCTTGCATGGCGCGAGTCCTGCCGAGTGCTGCGCGACATCGCGCTCGCCCTCGACTCGCTCCACGCCCGACGGCTCGTGCACCGTGATATCAACACCAGAAACATCAGCATCAGCCAAACGGGCAGCGTGAAGCTCTTGGACTTTGGCGCGGTCGCCCCGTTTGGCGCGCAGACCGATGTGGTCGGCGTACCGCCCTTCGTTTGTCCCGAGAGCGTACACGGCCAGTCCATGGACGGACGCTCTGATCTCTATGCGCTCGGTGCGTTGGCGTTCTACTTGCTGTCGGGCCGCCACGCGTACCCGGCCTCTTCGCTCTTGCAGCTCAACGAGCTCTGGCAACATCCGCCGTCTTTCGAATGCCTCGGACAGCTTCAGCCGGATGGCACCAAACTACCTGAGCACCTCGTTAGCCTCGTCAGGGCCCTGTTGAGCCCAAACCCCATGGCACGTCCTGCCAACGCGCTCACGCTCATCGATCAACTGCAAGCCATCGCCCGCCTGCAAGACACGGCAGCATCGGCTCCCCTACAGACGCGACATACTAGCTTTATCGGCCGCAGTACAGAGCTCGCGGCAATTCGTGGTGCGTTCGAAAAAGCTCGGCGAGGCCGCGGCTCAAGCATCGTAATAGAAGCGCCAAATGGCGTCGGGAAAACGCGCCTGCTTATCGAATCAGCCCTCGAGCTGCGCATCCAGGGCGGCGCCGTACTCGCTCACACGAGCATCAAGTCGGACGTTCCGTACAGCACTGCTAGCGATTTAGCCGTTCGGCTACTCGACACATTGCCGGATATCGCTCGCTCTGCAGCGCTGCCCCACGCGCCTGTACTGGCACATGTGTCCCCCCACGTGCGCGAGAAACTCGGCCTTGCCCATCCTGACCTGCACGAGCTCGAGCCAGCCACAAGGCGGGTTCAGTTGCAGGCAGCGCTCCACGATTGGTTTGTCGCCGTTGCCCACGAACGACCGCTCGTGCTCGTCGTCGACGACCTAGACATGATAGACGAGCCATCGGCGGCCTGGCTTACAGCTCTGGCTCACGACGTGAGCCGCCGCCAACTGCTGATTGTTTCATCTGGGGCTCTCGATGCAAAAAAACAGTATTTTCTGTTCGACCTGCTGCGCCAACACTCGCGTACGCTGACGCTAGCCCCCTTCACTCCCGACGAGACGCTTTGTCTCGTCGTATCCATGTTTCAAAATACGCCGAACGTACCTCGACTTGCAGCCTACTTGCAGCGCGTGTCCTCTGGAAATCCGGCCCACTGCTTGGAGCTGTGCCAGCACCTTGTCGAAGCCGATATCGTCGCGCGTTTCGATGGCATTTGGGTGATTCCTCAGAACATATCGCTCCTTGAACTACCGGTGAATCGGCAAGAGATCCTGAAACAACGTCTCGAACGCCTCACCGATTCCGAGCGCGCCTTCGCCCGAGACCTGAGTGTTCAAGCCGGCGAGTTGCCGCACGAAGTGTGTGATGAATTCCGTTCGAATTGGCCCGACGTGCACTCCGTGCTCGAGAGCCTGTGTGAAAAAGGCATCCTTGAACGAACCTCTGATGGCTATCGCTTTGCCCAAGAGGAGCTGCGGAAGACACTTCACGCCGAACTCAAGGAACCTCGAATGCGCAGCGCGCACCGCCAGATGGGCCGCGCCTGGATAAACCGCCGAGATCCGACGGTTATCGATCAGCTCGCTGCGGGAGTCCACTTGCTTCAGGGCGCTGAGCTCCGCGAGGGAGGCCGACGCCTGGTTCAGGCCTGCTCCGCACTGCAAGGTTCGGACGGCTATTCCGCGGCCGCGCCCATGCTGGAGCAAGCGCTAAAGGAGCTTCGCAGGCAACAACGCGGAGAACGCGAGCTCATCCTCCCACTCGCATGCCTATCCATCGCAAGCTATTTCACGGACAGACGACTAGCAGAGCGTTATGGCCCAGAGACGCTCGCCGTGATGGAACGAAACCTCGGTCTGCATACCATCCGGCGACTGCGCCCCTTCGTCGGTGCGCGCGCGGCAGTCGTACTCGGCCTCGCAAGCGCTGCAGTTGGTTTCATCCTGCGCCGAAACAACCCACTCATTCCGCGCTTTCCCGACGCACTACGGCTGCTCTTTCAAGCCGTCTCTACGCTTGTGTCGGTGCATGCCATCTGTGTTGATCCGCGGGAGGCGATTCGCTGCGCGAACACACTGGAACCGCTGGCCGCGGGACTTGGGCCCAAACACTTGGGCAGTCTCATCTATCGTGAATGCGTAGCCGTGGCGCTCGTGGTCCAAGATCACCAAGCAGATCCATGGCAACGATTTGAGGGCATACTTGAGACCCTGAGAACCTGCGACAACATCCCGGGTCTCGACGGCATACGCACAGATTTGCTCGCGGGAGCTCTCTACGCCCGCGGCGTGCAAGAGGTATGGCGTGATGACTCGCAAGCCCTACTGCTAGCCGATGATCTCGAGAGTTTGAACGGCAAGCTCTACGCGATGTATGCGGATAAGATCCGCACGCTGCATTACGCCCACCGGGGCCGCTTGTATCTAGCGCAACAGTACGAGCAGAAGGTGGAGGAGCACGCGATTCAGAGCGGTTCCGCTTGGCAAGCCGAGACCTGGTCAGTCGCGGCAAGTATCTCGCTTCTCTTTCGCACGGACGATGCGATCGGCATGAAGCGCGCCGCAAAGGAACTGCAGCGAATTAGTACCGAGGTCCCATCACTCGCACTCCTCGCACGCCGCGCTTACGGCGCATATCTGCTGCTGCGCGGTCAGCCCGCCGAAGCGCTTGCGGAACTTGAAGCGTTGACGGATGAGCCGATGGCGGTTGTGGGCTGGACACGATCCCAGGCGACGCGAGCTCGCGCTTACAACGCGCTGGGGCGACATGAAGAGGCCAAGCGCGTGTGTCTGGAAGCGATGCAACACCTGGACCCCGCTGATCACGCGTTTACAGCGATGAATCTCTGCATTCAAATCGAGCTCGCGATGGCAGAAACGGGGCTTGGTGAGACGGAACGCGCGGCCCACATGCTAGGCGAGCTCTTCAACCGCTGTGCGCCGAACCGAAATCCGCTCAGTCTCGGAGCACTGCACGAGGCCAGCGCGCGCACCGCACTCGCCGCTGGCCACCGGGAGCGCTTTGTCGAACATGCCCGAGCCATGCGCGCCTGGTACCTCCCCACGGCCGTTCCCACGCTGATACAGCGCTGCGAGCGTCTCGATGAAGAGGGGGCCTGCCTCCTCCACGCGCGGCAGAACCCCGATGCCGCTGCCTCTGCGGCGCACGCGGATCCGCCGCTAAGACCCGAGACGTGCTCGACCGCAGATCAGCTGCTCACGCTGCTGACGCGAGGCATAGAAAACAGCGAGACAGCCTTCCTGTTCTCATGTTCTCAGCGTGCGAGTCAGCCGCAACTTATCGCGCGTGTCGGCCAAGAAAACCCCACCCCGTCGCTGCGCTGGTGGGTGCGCGAATGCCTGTCCCACGCATCCGAAGATCAGTCGCAGGCCGCGGCCTGCGAGAGTTTGGGTGAGTCCTCCGAAGAGCTGCTCTTTGGCACACATCAATACCGATTCTTTCCACTCTACGATGGACCACGGCTCGTAGGAGGTGCGGTGCTCGACACCAAGGAGGGCGCGACGGCTTGCTGCGACTCGGCCTGCTTACATGCAGTCGGAAGGCAACTCACCCGTTTCTCTGCGAATGGCTCCGACCAACGCAGGCGAAGCACGGCGCGACTGCCCACTCCACCGCAGCTTCAATAACGGCATCAACCGAGCGGCATCCGGCTCAGCGCAAGAAGACGCCTCCGACAAGCGCTTGCGTGAGGACGAACACCCATGCGACGGCGAGCGCCTTGCCCGTGGCCAAACCGTGGGCTGCCCGCACCCCGATCGTCGCAAGACAGATCGTAAGCACAAACGAAACGGGCGCCGTGACGCGGATGAGACGACCGAGCGCGGAGAACCCCAGACTCTCGTAGACCACGAGATCCGGCACGATGAGTACCAAGACAAGTGGAAGCCCAAACGCCAAACCGAGAACGTTCGCTGTCCCCAGATAGCGACCGTAACCGCCCAACTTGCGTGCGACCGCCTGGGCCGCCCAAGCAGCGAGCAGCCAGACGCCCAACAGCAGCGGGACCACGAACAGGCTCTGCCAAAAGTAGTAGTCCTCGCGCGCGATCGGCAACAGGCTCCGCGAAGGACTGTGCTGGCCTGCGAAAAGACGCCAGCAAAGGAGCGCCCAACACCCACCAGCAAGCCCGACACAGACAGCACCGGGCCGCAGATGCGGAGCTTCAGTGAGTCGCCTGATATGCAATGACTCCGAAATCACGATACCTCAAGCCTAGCCCACACTGCTGAGAGCGGAATTCCCCGAACACACGAATCCACCGCTCCTACACGCGATCCTCCCTCGTACGCTGCGACCCCTCGACCGCAGCACAGCCGCCGATCTATAGTGCAGCGTTTATTTTCTTGGAGGCAGCTTGTGAAGGTCGCTGGACGGGCGCTGGATATCGTAGCCGTAGGTTTAGGGCAGGCAGGTGGCAACTTGGCCGCCGAGTTTGCGCGTCGTGGGCATCGCGCGTTGGCATTCAACACGGCTGTTAGCGACCTCTCTACGCTGTCTTCACGCGGGCTTTTGCTGCCCGAGGAGCAGCGCGTCTACATCGGCATCGACGGCCATGATGGCGCGGGATCCGATGCGAGTTACGGACGCGAGTGTGTTAGCGCGCACGCAGCCTCCATCCGGGAACGGGTGGCTGAGCTTGCGGCCGGCGCCGACATTGTGCTCGTCACCGCCGGCTTGGGCGGAGGCACAGGATCGTCGGTGGCTGAGCTTGTCACCGTGCTCGACGAGCTTTCCCTGCCGCTCATGGTCCTCGCCACGCTTCCCGCACAGCACGAAAGTGGCGTGGCCAAGGTCAACGCCGTACGTGCCGTCAACGAGCTCATCGGTGAGTCCCTTCTCGGATGGATCTTCATCGACAATGCCCGCCTTGCGGAATCCCATGGCAACGTGTCGCTCGACCGATACTACCCTGAGATCAACAAGGTCATCGTCGAACAGCTCGACGCGCTCAACCGCTTGAACGAGCGCGAAGGTATCCAACCCATTCGCCCCATCGACGGCGAAGATCTGCGAACACTGCTTCTCTCGGGCGGTCTTCTCAATTTTGGTACCAAGCAACTCGAAACCCTCGACCTCGGCTCCGTGATCGAAGCCGTCCGCGAGTGCCTCCAGTTCAGCAATGTGGCGCCCCAGGGCTACTCGCTGGAGAGCGTCTCTTACTTGGGTCTGGCACTCGATGCGCCCGGTTCCCTGCTATCGAGCACGCCGTTCTCCCTGTTTGAGCAGATCAACGAGAAGCTCAAGGATGAGACCGACGGTGCTGCGGTCTACATCGGAACCTATCGCGACGACAAGGCCGAGAAGGCCACCCTGCGCGTCGTCGCCTCCACGCAGTCGCTGCCAGAGGGCATGCGCGACATGGTAGGCGTTGCCAAGCGCGAGGGCGCTCAACTTCGCAGCAAGCTCGACCGCACGATGGGCCGCCTCGATCTCACCGAGATCGACCAAATCCAGCTCTTCCGCGCCGGAGCGAGCGCAAGCCGCAGATCGCGTCCCGCACCGGCTCCGATACCGAGCAACTTCCCGAGCATGCTGCCCGGCGCGCCACCTCGCGCGGCCGAAGCCACCTCAGGCGATCGTTTCAACGCAGGCTTCGCCGAGCGCAAAGCCTACGAGCAGCTGGTTCGCGACTACCGGGCAAGCGATTCCGACGAGGGCCGCAAGCGCTTGGCTCAACGGCTCGAGTCCGAGGCCCGCTCCACCAATCTCATCACGCGCTTTTACGCCGTGCGCGCCATGACCAAGATCGATCCCAACCTGTTTGCGGAATCGCTGCGCGTGGCTGCCAAGGACGAAGACGCAACCGTGCGCGCCATGGCTCTCAAGGCGCTGCCTCAGTCTTCAGAAGCGTAAAGAGTCGGCGGGTCCAGTCTCCGTGGCGCTCCGCGTTGCAGCCCGCCCCGCTTTTCCCCATATCCTCTCGCATGCAACGCCATAAAGCGCGCGAGCTAGAGGAAGCCATGGCAGACGCCTGGCCAGCAGCCGAGACAGAAGAGCTCGACGGCTGGCTGTTGCGTGCCACAGGCGGGCCCAGCAAGCGCAGCAACTCGGTCGCCACGCACGAGGCTACGACGACGAGTGAGCTCACGCTTGAGGCGCGCCTTGAGCACGTCGAGGCTTGGTACGCGACGCGCGGCCAACGCGCACTGCTTCAAGTGGGCCCCTGTGCAGCGCCGTCCGAGCTCGACCAGACGCTCGCCAACCGAGGCTACGCGCGCGTGGGGGAAACCCTCGTCATGACGGCCGTGCCCTCGGAGATAGCCGCGCTGCGCGTAAAAGCCGCGAAGCTCGAAACTAGCCTGGGTTTTACGCCGAGCCCCGCATTCCAAGCTCTGCTGCGGGAAAGCCGCTTCGCTGGGCACGAAGACACGCTGCTCGCTGTGTTCCGGAACCTTGGAACGCGCTGTCGCTTCTTGGTCGTGCGCGATTTGCGCGGAGTGCCGCTGGGGAGCTGCGTAGGAATCGCCTCCGAAGACAGGCTGGGGATCTACGCGCTGCTCACACTACCCGAGGCCCGAAGAAGAGGCGTCGCCCGCACCATGCTGCAATCACTTGCGCAGAGCGCACTCGCCGAGTCCATGCGCGAGCTCTATCTGCAGGTGGAAAGCGAGAATGCCCCTGCCCTCGCGCTGTGCGAGCAGGCAGGCTTTCGCGAGTTTTATCGCTATCACTACCGGGCCCACGACGCGTCCACGCACGTTGCGCACGTGTAGTCCTTTCCGGATTGCGTCATCGCCCCTAAAATCCCGGCCATGCAGTCCCTACGCTGGTTTCGCTCGGTGGCTTACGTCGAGGGCATCTCCTACATCTTGCTGGTCTTCGTAGCGATGCCGCTGAAGTACTGGGCGGACCTCCCCCTCGCCGTTCGCGTGGTGGGCGGCCTACACGGCGCGCTGTTCGTGCTGTTCGGCATCCTGCTCGCGAAGGCCGCGAGTGAGCGCAGCTGGCCTGCTGCGCGCTGGGCCATCGCCTTTGTGTCGAGCCTCGTCCCGTTTGGAACGTTCGTCTTCGACAGGTCTCTTAAGCGCGAGATAGACAGCCTCGCGAGCCTCTCAACAGCGCCCACAGGCGGAGCTGCGGCCGACGCGCATCCGTAAAAGTTTCGATCCGTCCAGTTCCGCCGACACAGGAGGCAGACCACTTCCTGTGGATACCTTCTTAGGCCTACTGCACCAGCGTTTCGCACCCCACCGCAATCTGCAGGACGGCGTTGTTACGCGCCTTCTCGCAAGAAGCAGGGCACAAGACGATGCGCGTCGGAGCGGCATCGTTATCGTAGGACCAGCCTCCGTTCGTGCAGACCTTGGAGCTTACCTGAGGCAGCACGTCCGCACTGGTCGGCGCATCACCAAAGCCGAGCAGCACGTTCACCAGATTCGGATTCACGGCTTGTCCGCCATCTCCAGCCGGAATCGGCACATCGCACGGGATGGTCGCGGTCTCCCCGACCTCCGTCGCGAGCTCCGAGAACAGGCCAGACCAATCGGCCTCGCAAATCGAGAACGTGAGCCCGCCCGTCAGCTCGGCCGCCGCATAGTGTTCGGCGCCCGGCGCCGCAGCGTTGCCCAACAGCCCTGAACACCCGCCGCCGCCGCCGAACAGGTCTTCCCAGAAGTTGCCTCCCCCAGACGCATCGGGAGGGGACGCAATCGCATGCACCCGAAACTCGGCGCCGGAGAGGCGTTGCCCCATCTGCGTCACGAAAGCCGACCCTTTGATGTCGGACTCATCGTCGGTCACCACCACGAAATGCGTGACGGCTCCGGGGAGCAGGAAGCCCCGATAGTCATCGAAGCGTGAGAGCAAATCTTCGAGGGGTTCGTTGGAGCCAACCTTCTCGTCCACGAACAAGAAGTGCTCGCGGTCGGTGCCGAGCGGATTAGGAACACTGACGAAGCTCGGCTTCGACACGACCACCACGCGGTACTCCTCGAGGCCCGCGCCGACGATGGAGGTCACGAAGCGGTTCATGTTGTCCTGAACGAGCGCCGCTTCCTGGTTCATGCTGCCCGACGTATCGATGACCCACACGATGTTTGCAGCCCGCTTGAGGCCTGCCGTAAATGTGTCGGCGCCGCACTCCAAAAAATCTCCGGGGACGAACCCACCGCCACTACCCGGGTTGTTTCCAGGCTGCCCCGTCTGGCCTTCGCCGCCTGGTCCTGCTCCCTCGCTCGGCGAGACGTCACTTCCGTATCCGGGAGCCCTACCCGCCGTTGCAGCGTCCTGCGCAGCGCAGGCGACTCCAAACACGAAAAGCAGCCCCAATGCTACGCGTCGCATCTTACACTCCAAAGCAAAGCTGACCTGACTGACCACCGTGGCTCCACCACGCACCCTTTATGGCCGGCGTTTCACTCATCCGTGGCCACAAACGTGACGGGAAGGCTCTTCGCCTAAATCGCAGTTTTCAGCTCTGACCGCGACCCGAGCGCCACAAGCTAATCGCGAACACGCAAAGAATCACCTGCAAACGGACTTACGGCGCTTGAGGGTCCAGCAATCCTTTGCGATCCATCGCACTGAGCTCGTCAAAGCCGCCGATCGAACGGCCATCGATGAAGATTTGGGGCACGGTGCGCTGGCCTGTCTCTCGCACAAGGCGGACGCGCGCCTCGTGATCGTGACTGACGTCAACTTCCTTGAATGCGATGTTCTTGCGTGTGAGGAGCGCCTTCGCGCGCACGCAATACCCGCAAATTGCAGTCGTATACACAATTACTTCCATGGCCCTCTTCACTCCGCGCTCTAGGTCGTAAACCAACCCTACGGCGTAGCGCCACCATGTAAAGTCCCAGCGCCGCCCGCCCACGGACATAGCGTGCCGCGGACGCCACCCAGCCTCCCCTAGGCCGCAGCCATCGAGGCCCCCACGAGGCGGCCTGCATCGAGAGTCCCGCCTTAGAAGGTGTTCCAGAGGAAGTGCCCCGCCTTCTTAGGAGCGCTCCGTGGTAGCGTCGCGCGCAATGTTGACTCCCGAGCAGACGCGCTTTCTGAGACGCGAACAGATGATCGCGCCAGCCGTGTTCAATTTCGTGTTCAACGTTGGGGCTGGCTGGCTCGTCTTCCGCCAAACCCAGCCCGTCCCTATCTGGTTCGAACTCAGTATGCCCGGCTTGCTGGCCCCCAACCTCGTAGGCGACATCCTCGGAATGTTCTTCTTCCTGCCCTTCGTGACATGTCTACTGGTCACACCACTCGTGCGTCGCGCTGCACAGGCAGGCAAGGTCACCCGCGTGCGGCTCGTCGCGAAGCAGCATCCGATACTGCGCCACTTCCCTGCATCCACCTGGCAGCGCGGAGCCTTGGTAGGAAGCGTATCGGCGCTTGGAATCGCGCCGTTCGCCATCGGACTGCTCTCGCTGTTTGGCGCAGAAGCCCTGCCACTTGCAACCGCCGTGGGGCTAAAGGGAGTCCTGGCAGCAGGACTTGCGGCCCTTACGACTCCGTGGTTCGCGCTGTATGTGCTTGCCGACGACGCCCAGCCCCACGCCTAGCCTCGCTCGGCGACAGGCTCGGGCTTACTTACTTGGCGCCTTCGGGGCTTGCTTGGCATTTGCGTCCGCCTTCTTCTTATCCTTCGATGCGTCGCTCTGCTGCTTGTTCTTGTTTTTGGCTTTCGGAGACTTGTCGCCCACGGATCACCTCTGTCTTTTGTGCGTCGCCTCAAATGGTGACGCGAAATTGTTGGTCTTAGAAGGTGTTCCACAGGAAGTGGCCCGGATAGGCGTCGAGGCG
>CAZEWA010000041.1:0-8580 GCA_964515685.1 uncultured Polyangiales bacterium
GATCGACATGTGAAACCTCCTTTCGAGAAGCAAGAGCAGCGCTCGCCGGGAAGCGAAGCAAAGATGAATCCTGAGCCCGACTACGGGCTCACCTCGTATCGGGGGCTTGGCCGCCTCAGGGGGCGCCGCGCGCTCATCACAGGGGGCGATAGTGGGATCGGGCGTGCTGTGGCGCTGGCCTTTGCGCGTGAAGGCGCCGACGTTGCGTTTAGCTACTTGACCGAGGAGGAGGCGGATGCGTTGCAGTGTACCCGTGCCATCGAAGAAGCCGGGCGTCGCGCACTTGCGCTCAATGCCGACCTGAGCTCAGCGGAGGGATGTCGCTCTCTCGTTGTCGAGGTGGCGCAGGATTTTGAGAAGCGCATCGATATCCTGGTCAACAATGCGGCTTTTCAAGGCACCAGCGTGAAGTCTTTCGAAGAGATAGACGAGGAGCGCCTCGAACACACCTTCCGCGTGAACATCATGGGCATGTTCCACTTGGTCCGCGCTGCTCTGCCGTACATGCACAAAGGGGCCACGATTATCAACGTGGCGTCGATCCAGGCGTCCAAACCGTCTCCGGGAATTCTCGACTACGCCGCTACAAAGGGCGCAGTCGTGACTTTCACCAAGGGCCTTGCTCAAACGCTTATCGAGCGAGGGATCCGTGTCAATTGCGTTGCGCCGGGGCCTGTCTGGACTCCGCTCGTAGTAGCTTCTTTCGACGCTGACAAGAACGAGAAGTTTGGGGCCGACTCGCCGATGAACCGCCCCGCGCAACCTGCCGAACTGGCCCCATCGTTCGTGTTTTTGGCCAGCGATGAATCGCAGTACGTGAACGGCGAAGTGCTCGGTGTGACAGGGGGAAAGCCGCTGCCGTAGGTGTGGCTGGTGACTACTTCCCGTGAGCCGCTACCGGACTCGAAGCCTCTGCGTCTTGTTCGGAGGAAGTCTGAGGGAGAGAGGCCAACCATTCGAACAGAATTCTGCGGCCTTTTCCCGAGATCACATAGCGCTGTGAGGTGGGTTCCTCGCACAGGCCAGTGATGCGCGGGTCGTCCTGGGCGGTGCGGAATGCACGTGCGGTATTCGTCGCGGGAACATCGACCCCATTTTCTTGGAGAATCCGGGCGATGTCGGCGGCCGACCGCGGGGTTGCGTTCGAACGTCGCGCGTATTCTAGTGCCCACAGAATGCGAGGCAGCCAGACACTCCCTTGCAGACGAAGTGAGCCGCGCAGACCCGGCAGAGGAAAGTTGAGGGGGACTGATGCTGAAATCGGGGGATGCAGATCGACGACCGGTGCGGTGGGGCGGCTAGCATCGGCTGCGCGCGTGAGTGCGATGCGAGCGGTCTCATAGATGGTAGAGATCACCGAAGCGATCTCGGCGCTCGCTGTGGTTGTTGAGAGACTCGAGAGCGTAAAATGCTTGCGAGTCTCGAGCGATAGCACACCGGGCAAGGTACTTTCGCGGCCGAGCGCTGCCCACCCATCTGCTAAGTTTGGGCCTGTGTCCGCTTCGATGGCTTTCCGCGCTCTGCGATACTGGGGATCGCGCATGGGCCGTTGCGAGTAGAAGCCGACGGCTACCTCGAGATGCTCGGCGGCTCGGTCGCTGTAGGAGAGAGCAACGCCCTGTGTGGCTCCCAGTTGAAACCAAAGACGCCCTTTACGTACATCCAAGTCGGGGTCTAGAAGGACGAGCTCGATGTCTTGCGCAATCTTATCTACGGCGGCTTCTCTTGCCGCGACTGCGAGCGCACGGCCTATGTCCGGCCAATTGTCTGATGAGCGCTGGTGGTTGCTGGACGATGGTCCGTCGACCCACCCGAGTTCTCGATGTATTTGAAGACATTCTGCCGAGCCAATACCGAGATTCTGGCGAATGATGGCTAGGCGTCCTGCCTCTGCTTCTGTGACGTGGCCATCCGAAAGGGCCAGCTCGACAACTTGCGCGTACAGCTTTGCCGCCTCAGGCGCTCTAGATGCGGTCACCGCAGGACGTGGCTTGAGCAGAAATGGGACGCGTTCTTCTAGCTGCGACATCAACTGGTCTGGACGTCGCCCGCTGGAGGAGCCCCGTGCCTGATAGGTAGGCTCGCCGGAGATTCCGGCCAACACGTATACGAGTTCGTCCTGGTCGCTTTCCTCCAGATGGAGGAATGGCGTCATCTGCAGGGGCGCAGACTCGCCATTCCACATGTAAAGAAAGCCCTTCTTGAGCGTACCTGGATCGTAAACCTTACGCGTTAGTCTGCGCGCTCGCTGCGTTCCCATAAGCTCGAGGAAAGTAACGGTGAGCTCCCGTGGACCGATGTACTCGATACTTTCGATCCATACCAAAGGCAGGTCGATAAGCAGAGGAGTCTTCTCCAGCAGCTCGACGAGAGCAGGCTGGAGGGTTTCGTTCATCTTGCGGGCGTCGTGCTGGCCCGTGTAGCCATGGCCCTTGTTGCGATTCCGGAGTTCGATCACGCGTTGCAATAGCATCGAGACCGAAGCGGACTTTGCCCTGTGATCCCCTGTTTCCCGAAGGAATTGCACGATGCGGGGGAGCTCCCGTTTCTCGGAGATGCGCAGGGCATACGGGTCCCCCGCCTCGGCTAGAAAGCGATCGAGTGCGGTCAGCACGCCGAGGTAGTGCCCAAAAGAGGGGCGCTGTAGGTCCAAGAGCCGGTGCTCTATCGCGTCATCGCCGCGCTCACGCGTCGAATACTCTGTGTAGCGAGCGAGCTCGAGCAGCACCAGATAGCGGATGATCTCTTCGAACGCCGAGAACATCATATCGCGCCGGTCACGGTTCCCTACGGCACGGTCGACTTCTGAGATGGTCCACGCGATAGGTCTTGGATATTGTCGAAGCTCGAGTGAGAGCTGCCCCATGCCACGGCCTCCGGCGCAACAGGTACAAGGCTCTCATTTGAAAGCGTGGATGGGAAGACTGAACCTACAGTCCCCTTCGGGCCCTGACGCCAGACGTACGCCTTATGTGCGTTCAGGCCCACAGCGCAGGGCGGTGCCTATGCGGTTTCACGCGCTCGGACTCTGCCGAACACTGTTACCGCGGGTTGTTTGATGGGGTATCCTACGGGATCGACACTCAGCCTTGGGGCTTACGTTCAATTCCACATGCCTGGTTGGCGGGTACGGCCTCGTCGATCTTCTGCGGCTTGGGGAGGTGAAGCTCGTTCATGATCTGGACGAATTCTTGGCGCGAACGGTTTGCGATGCGCGCGTTGAAGCGCCTTTCTTCGCCTATCGTGCTCAGCGTAAGTCCGCGGTAGTCGTGACCGGGATAGACCAGGGTGTCGTCAGGAAGTGTGAACAGCTTCTCAGTGATCGACTCATAAAGCTGGCCTGCATCGCCGTTCTGAAAGTCGGTACGCCCCGCGGCACGAATGAGGAGCGCGTCGCCAGTAAACACCTTGTCGCCAACCCGATAGCTGAGGCTGTCATCGGTGTGTCCAGGCGTGGCGATGGCAAGGATCTCGATGTCTCCTACCTGGAGCGCTTCGCCGTCGCGCAGGTGAATGTTTGCGCAGATCGGGCCATTGTGCGCGCCCACGGTTTGTGCACCAGTCCGCGCGCGGAGCAGACCCGCTGCCGTCACGTGATCCGCGTGCGTGTGCGTATCGAGGACATAGGCGAGATCGAGCCCGAGCTCTCGGAGCAGCCCAAGATCACGGTCCACTTGCTCGCGCACGGCATCGATAAGCACCGCCTTCCGCGTGCTCGCGTCTGCGAGGAGGTACGTGTAAGTCGAACTCTCTCTGTCGTATAATTGTCGGAAAATCATGGGGTCCTCCGATCCGTGCTCGTCGCTGTTCACCGAAGTACTTTGCGAAAGCCGTGCCGATTGCGGTTCGTCGAGAGAAACGTGTACAATAGTAGCGTGTGAGCAGAGCGCGCATGGCGTTCTGGGGGCTCGGCCGCCCGCAGGGTCCTGCGCAGCTCAGCGTGCAAGTTCCGCGAGCCGCTCGAGTGCGTCGGTCCACAGCGCGCGTGTGAGGTCGTAGGCTCCGCCTTCACGCGTCAGCGCGGAGGCCTGACCAGCCCACAGGGAAGAGAAATCGCCGAGGCCTTGGGCTTCTGCGCGTGCGCGCAACGGGAGCCAGGCAGCAGCTGCATTGGGAAAGGCCGGCGCCTCGCTCGTAAGCGGACCGAGTTCGCGCTGCGCCCTGTTTACGATGCCGCGCGCGGGGCGGCCCGTAAACAGGTTGGTGATCTGCGTGGAGTCGTCTTTCGAAGCGGCGAGGGCCGCGCGATGCACAGAGCTCACCTTACTTTCGTTGGAGCGAAGGTACGCTGTGCCGAGCTGTACGCCCGAGGCTCCGAGTGCCAGGGCCGCCACGATGGCGCGCGGGTCGCTGATGCCGCCTGCTGCCAGTACCGGCACCTGCACCGCGTCGACGACTTGAGGCACGAGCGCCAGGGTGCCGACCTGAGAAGCTACCGAGTCCGACAGGAACATCCCGCGATGGCCTCCTGCCTCGGCGCCTTGCGCGATGATCACGTCGGCGCCGTGGGCTTCGAGCCACGTAGCTTCCGTCACCGTGGTGGCCGACGAAAAAATCTTGGCGCCCGCCGCGCGCACCCGAGCGAGCAGCGCGGGGGAGGGCAGCCCGAAGTGAAAGCTCACGACCTGTGGGCGAACTTCTTCTACGACGTCGCACAGCGCTGCGTCGAACGGAGCGCGTGATGGGGCTGGGATCGCCGAATCTTCCGCACCCAACTCTGTGTAGTAGCGCCCGAGTTGCGCCCGCCAGGCCTGCTCGCGCGCAGCATCGGCCGGAGGCGCCGCGTGGCAGAAAAAGTTCAGATGGAGCGGCCCCTGTACGCTCGCTCGGAACGTCTCGGCCTGCTTTCGTATCTGCTCCGCATTCAACATGGCGCAAGGTAGGGAGCCGAGACCGCCCGCTCGCGCGACCGCGATGGCAAGTTGTTGGTCGTGGGCGCCGGCCATCGGTGCCTGCACGATGGGCAGTTCGATGCCGAGCAGTTCACATAGGTGTCTTTTGCGCTGCATGGGTAGAGTCTAGCGCGCCGCGGGCGAAGTGGTTTGTGGCTGGCTCGAGCGACGCTGGTCGACTACAGCACGGTCTGTGCACATCCCCCAAAATCCCCTGAGTGAGCAAGAAACCCTGGAGCTGTCGGAGCTGCTCGAACAAGTCGCGGGCAGGACGCTCGACTTTGCACGCGGTCTACTCACAGCCGCAGCGAGCGCACCTACGCTGCTCGATCCGACGGAATGGCTGCCTCTGCTTTTGGCGCAAACACCTCCCGATAGGAATTCGCTCGCGCGCATGTTCGAGCTGCTGATACGTGAGTACAACGCGTGTGCTGAGTGCCTAACTCTCGGCGTGCCCACTGTGCCTCGTCCAGATGCGCACGAAGCGCTGAACGATTTCTGTAAGGGCTATGTGCGGCTGATGCAGAGTGTCACGCGCTGGACACGTGACTCAGAAGCCTTTGCACTCAGCGTGCCCTTCGCTGTGCTTGCAGGTTACGTGGGACTCGAAGCGTTGCAGAGCATCGACCCCACCGCCGTGCAGGACCCCGATGCTTGGCGCATGCGCCGGAGTGCGAGCCTGTCGGACGACGTCGCGGGACTCTACGCGTACTGGGCGCGCGCACGTAAGCAGACCGCCCCCGAAGTGAAGATCAGCGAGGTATCAGCGCCGGCCAAAATCGGACGCAACGATCCGTGTCCTTGTGGCAGTGGAAAAAAGTACAAGAAGTGCTGCGCCAGCTGAGGGCGGAGCGCGTTGTAGTGAGTAGTGAGCATTGTTCATACGCGCGCTGCTTACGAGAGCTGTACCTTCAGCGCAGCAGACCACGTGAGTTCTGAGACACCGCGCGTTGGCATTGTGCACCATCCCACATCGCGTCACGTTTAAGATACTACACCCCGGCGAGCCGAAAATCGCCTTCACTCGGAGGTTCGAGCCATGGCAACCCATGCGGTCGCGCACCACGAGGCCCACAACGTGACGCACTCCCATGCACTTGATTTTCTCGTGCCTTTGGGGCGCGTGGCGTTCGGTGCCATCTTCCTGCTTTCAAGCATTGACCATTTTTCGTCTAAATCAGCCGAGTACGCCGCAGCGCAAGGCGTCCCTTTCGCACACCTTGCAGTGCCGCTCGCAGGCGTCATGACTCTGCTCGGAGCGCTCAGTGTCATCATTGGCTACAAGGCGCGTTACGGGGCAGCGCTGCTTATTCTGTTCCTCGTACCCGTGACGCTCATGATGCACAACTTTTGGACCATTCCCGACGCCAGCATCGCAGCGATGCAGCGCATCATGTTCCTGAAGAACGTGTCGATGCTCGGCGGTGCACTTTTACTCGCGTATCACGGCGCAGGCCCCATGAGCTTCGATGCCCATGCAGAGAGAGAAGGCGGAGAGGGTCCAGGCTCGCGATCAGAAGACCGATGGGTAAGACTCTAGAGCGTGCTCACTGAACGAGCAGGAACTCCACGCGTCGATTTAGCGTACGACCTTCTTCGGTGTTGTTGTCGGCGATGGGTTTGTCGGGCCCGTAGCCGCGCGCGCTCAGGCGTTCCGGCTTGATGCCGCGTCCCAGCAGGTACTGACGCACCGAGCGTGCACGCTCGCGCGACAGGCGCATATTGAAGGGGCGCGGACCCGTGATGTCGGTATGCCCGCCGATTTCAAGGCGTTCGATCTCCTTGTGCTTGCGCAAGGTGAGTGCGATTTGCTCCATGATGCGATCGGAGCGCCTGTCGAGTGTGGCGGAGTTGGGTTCGAAGCGGATGGTCTCGAGAATCGTCAGGCGACCGTCTTCGATTACGATTTGAGCCGGGCCCTCGTCTGCGCAGCCGTCGTCGTCTTGGAAGCCGTTGATGGTTTCCTGCTCGTCGGGGCAGCGGTCGAGATAGTCGAGCACGCCGTCGCTGTCTTCGTCGCCCTCGGGGCAGCCGTCCTCGTCTTCGACACCATCCAAGTCTTCGGGCAAGTCCGGGCAGGCATCGTAGCCGCCAGCAATGGCCGCAGCGCGTGCGGCGTCGTCGACATCGTCCACGCTCGCAGGCTCGTCGCGCGCTTCGCTCGAGCTAGCATCATCACCTTCTGCGCGTTTAGGATTGCGGATGCCGTCATGGTCAGGGTCGTTGGGTGAAGGCTCCCAGCGCACCCCGAGAAAAGCACGAGCTGTCGGCACGCCGAAGCCCTCGAGTAAGCCGAGGCCGCCGCCCGCGTTGATCTTCCACTCGGGTGTAACATCTACGGCTGCACCCAGCAGACCTTCCAGCGCGACTTCTTCCGCGTCAATTTGCGTGAGGCCAAGCCCGCTACGCAAGTCGAGCATCATCTCCACGGGTGACTGTCCGCCGTCGAAGCGGTAGCCGAAGGCAAGACCCGCCTGCATTTGGCTGCCAGCGCTGACGTTGCGATACTCGGTCTCCTTGCGGATCAACACGCCCACATCGATGCCCGCGCGAAAGCCCGTGAGGCCAAAGCGGTGGTCGAGAAGAATGCGAGGAGCGGCCGCAGGCGTGCGCGCACCGCCGTAGAAGTCACCTGTGTGCGTGGGCAGTCGCACGTCCGCCAAGAAGGCCAGGCCCACCGCATGCCGCCGGTCGTCGAGCAGACGAAATTTGGGTAAGACCCGCACGTCGCCGAGCGTGGCTTGGGAGACGTTGTCGCCGGATAGATAGGCGAGCGGAGCGTGCAAGCCGAGCTCGAACCAGGTGGCAAACGCGTAAGATGCCGTCAGGTCGAAGGCAAGTTGATGTTTGACAATGTGCTCAGCGACGCCGCCGTTTGCGACCGAGATCAGCGGATTGTGGCCGTAGGACAGCCAGAGCCCGAGACTGAACGGATCGAGCGGATGACGGACTTCGGTGCCTTCCGTCTGAAAGTAGCCGCCGCTCGTGGCGCGTGGCGTAAAACGCTGGGTGTCGATGTCTTGCGCCTGGGCCTCAGCTACGCCGAACAGTGTGGCCAGGCAGAGCGCACGTGCGCACAGGGAGGCGGTCTTCATGACTGCTTCTCCTGCGAGGTGCGGGGGCTAGCCGCGTGACGGCGGCGAAGGAAAAGCGCGAGCGCAAGCGATAGTAAGGATGCTCCAAGTAGCGATCTTCCTTGCGGCTCTGCACCCAAGGAGCAGCGGAACGCGCCGCCCTTGACCTCACCCACGCCTGCATCCGTATCTCTGCCTGTATCTCCATCGCCCGTGCTATCACCGTCGCCGTCTCCTGATGGCGCCTCCCCAGTGTCGATGCAGCTGCCATTGGGACTGCACGCGAAGCCGTCGGTGCAGGCCGCGTTACCGCTCTCTGTGCACGTGACGCAGGCACCGCTGACGCAGACAAGGCCATTGCAGCTTGTCGAGTCCCGGCAGCTCTTGTTCACGACGCGCAGGCAGGCGTTGTCGGCGCATCGTTCGTTGGTCCCGCAGTCCGTGTCCGAGCTACAAGGGTATGCGAACAGGCACACGCCAGCGCGGCAGATGCCATCGTTCGGGCATTCTGCGTCTTCGCTGCATTCGGCGGAACGAATGACCTCCGGGTCGCCATAAACATCGTTGCCTGGTCGGCATGCTTCGACCTCGAGGTCGTCGTCGCCGAAGGTGCG
>CAZEWA010000041.1:8680-31770 GCA_964515685.1 uncultured Polyangiales bacterium
TCCACCGAGATGATCTGGCGGAGTAGTGGTTGCGTACGTCCTTCGCTAAAGGTCTGCGCCTCAGCGTGAGAAAGGCCTGCCCAGATTGCCAATGCGCTTGCCGCGAGCGCTAGCCCGTAGCGCCTCGTGGGTCCGGTCGCGCCGAACAGACAAGGCTTGGTCGACCGCTTGGACGGCGGCGATGAAGATTTGGTGTGTTCCCCCATGAGAACCGAATCGTAGAGACGATTTTTGGCGCTTGGAAAGTAAGAAGCGCCGCGAGCCGTGATGTTCAGTCGCTCAGGTCGTGCGTGCGCCTACACGATGCGAAAGGCCCCCACGCAAACAGAGTTGACGACGAGGCAGCAACTATCCCGTGTGAGTGAAATGATCCTCGGTTTGAAGCGTGTTTCAGCGTCTGTGGCGCAACACTACGTATTATACTGAATGGATCTCGGGCTGAGCGACCACATAGGGCCCAACAGGAGAAGAATATGCGCGTTACATCGCAGCGTTGGGCATGGCAGTTCGGAGTTCTCTTGGCTGCCTTTGCGGGGGTTTGGGGTGGGTGTGCGAGCGATGACCCAGCTACCTGTGACGAGGCGACAGCGGCCTGTCAGGGCAACAGCAATGAGGGCCTGCGTGGCCAGGATGGGCAAGGGCAAGCCGCGACTGAATCGGGGAACGAGGACAACACAGGCGTCGAGAAACCCAGCGCAGATTGCGTGTGTGACACGGTCTACGCGCCTGTGTGCGGCGACGACGGGAAGACCTACAGCAACAGCTGCACAGCGACCTGCGCCAACGTCGCAGTGGCGAGCAAAGGGGAATGCGAAGAGGCAGCGGCTCCCCCATGTGCCTGCACCAAGGAATACAATCCGGTCTGTGGGCGCGATGGCGTGACCTACGGCAACCCGTGCATGGCACGCTGCGCCAACATCGAAGTCGCGCATCCGGGCGAGTGTAGTGGCTGCAAGAGCGACGCGGACTGCCCCCACGGTGCATGTCAGCAGAGGTTTTCCTGCCTCGCGCTGAACTGTCCGCCTCCGCCTCCCAACACCTGCAGCGTGTGCGGCGATGGTTCTCAGCTGGCCTGTCGCGCGCTACCAGCCCCTTGTCCCGAGGCGGATCAGGTACGAGAAATCGTCAACGGTTGCTACGGCGAGTGCGTCGACCGCCACAGTTGCAAGCCCTCGGCGACCTCAGGCTCATGCCATGTGGGAGGCTGCTCCGGGCAGCTCTGCGTCGATGCGAAGGACGATGGCATCAGTACCTGTGAGTGGCGCGAGGAATACGCCTGCTACCAGAAGGCTACTTGCGAACGGCAGAAGAGCGGTAGCTGTGGTTGGACAGAAACCAAAGCGCTGCGCGCCTGCCTCGACGACGCGAAAAAGCCTGCTGCAAAATAGTAAGATCCGCCTTCGAGACTTCGTAGGAGCCTAATCGCGAAGGAGCACTTTGCAGCATGTCCTATCCTCGGATCATCACCGTTGTAGGGCTGCTGTTCTGGCTCGGTGTCGGCTGCGCGATGTGGCTGCGGGCTCCGGTGAAGCAGGCGGGATCTTACGCCTTTGTTCAGATTGGGGAAGCCGAGGCGTCTGGCTCCGGCTCGTCGGAGCCTCCAATCAATCTACCGTTCTCGCAATGATCTCGGCATTTCGCTAAAGCGTCGGGCATGGTTGTGCAGGCTTGATCCCATGAGCCACATGTCCGAAGGCGATTGGGGAGTGCCGGTTTGGCTCTTCGGTCTGTGCTTCGGGACGCTGACAGCACATCGCGTGCAACGTGCACTCGGGAATGTTCGACCGCTTATCCGGCGCCCGGTCGTGCTGCTCAGCTTCCTCACCGCATTTACACTGAGCGGTGTGCTGTTTCTCGTGTGGCAGTTCAAACTCGGTTACGCCGATTAGCGTGCGAGAGCCTCAGGCCGGAAGCTCGAGGTCGGTGCTCGTCAGTACCTCGTGGACCTCGAGCACATTGGCGCCGCGGAACATTTCCTTCGGGGCGCGGTTTTTGTGCGCTTCGGCGAACGAGGGGCTGCGGGTCCAGGCCACGAAGTCTTCGAGCGTACGCCACCAGGTCTTGATCTCGTAGTAGCCCTGCGCGTCCGGGTCGGGCAGGAACGTGCCGGTGGCGTGGTCGAGCTTCATCGGGCGCGGTCGGTGCACCTCGTTGCGCACGAAGCCCGGCGCTTGGTCGACCAAGTGCACGCGCTTTTTGAAGCGATCTTCGAAGTCGATTTCGTGGCCTTCTGCGACTGGGATGCGATTGGTGACGACGATCATAAGGGAAGGTTAGGGCGCTTTGCGCGGCCCGCAAATCTTGCCCATCGATCTCGAGAGCGTGAGCCGGCTGCTGAGCCCTAAAAAGTAACATTCCGTCTGTTGCGGGGGTGTGTTACCACTTCGCCCCATGTTGCATCGTATCGGTAGCTTGTTTGTAACCGCGGGATTGCTCGCGTCGTGTGCGGCCGCTCAGGTGTCTCTGACCCCGAGCGGTGAGAAAGTCATGGCCCGCAAGGACGACGCACCGGTGGGGGCGCTGGAAATCGGCCCTGTGGAGGTTAAGCACGGCTCCGGCTGTGGGTTTGCGGGTTCGAAGGGCTCGTACGAGGGTGCCTATGCCTTGCTGCGAAACGAGGCAGGCAAGCTAGGTGCCGACTACGTGCAGATCATGACCATCACCGGGCCCTACAGCGATGGGCAGTGTGCCCACAACGCGTTCGTGATGCGCGGCGTTGCGTATAAGCTTGCAGCCGAGGGGCCCACGAGCGGCGGCTCCGCAGCGGTAGCTACGCAGGCAGCGAGCGTCGACGCGTGCAGTCCAATCTGTTCTCCTGGCTACGCGTGCCAAGCGGGGGGGTGCGTCGCCCAGTGCAATCCCATCTGCTCTCCCGGCTATGCCTGCGCTCAAGACCGGACCTGCCAGGCTCTGCCTGCTTCGGGGGAGGAACCCGGAGCGACCGCGCTTGGCCAATAAGGGCGTTGTTGGGGTGAGCGCATCCGGGCTCTAAAGGGCTGCATTTCCCCTACCAAGTTGTTCGTTCGCGAGCCCTTACGCGGCGAATTGCATGTGCACCCCGCGAGCCGCCATCGCGAGGATGCATGCATTCAGCGCGAGGTGCCCCAGTCGCTCGTACCTTGAGCCATCTTGTCCGACGTCTTCTTCTTTGCGGACACGGGTTCGGCTTCGTCGGCCTGTTGCGCGGTGTGCTCGGCTCCAGAAGAGACCTCGGCCAAGCCTTCGCCTTCCGACAAGAACGCGTCCGCGTCCGCAGAGGTCTCCTCAGGGAACTCCTCCATGGAGATGTGCCCGCCTTCTGGATAGATCTTCACGCGGATATCGCGCACATCGTGCTTCCACTTCTCGATGAGCGCGGGCGGAACCCAGCGATCCTTTCCGCCCCACATGAGCAGCGTGGGAGACTGGATCTCGGGCACGTGCTTGGCCATGCTGTCTTCGTCGTTGTACTTCCGTAGCGTCTTGAAGTACTCGACCATCGATTCCTTGTGTCCCTTCTTGAGCAGGAGCTCGTGGTAACGCAGGATGGTCTCGTCGGTCGCAGATTCTGGGTGTCCGTAGACCTTGCGGACGTTGCGCTTCACGACGAAGCGCGGCGAAGAGATCTGCGCCATCACGCCACCGAAGCCGCCCGAGGCGAACTTGATGATGCGAGGCAGAGGCTGCTGATAGGCGATAGGATCGATGAGAATCAGCTTCTTTACGTGCTCTGGATGCTTGGTGGCGTAGTACCAAGCGATGAAGCCCCCGAGCGAATTCCCGGCGAGGTAGAACTTGTCTGTCTTGGACTTGAACTCCGGGTGAAGCTCACCGAGCTGCTCGCGGATCTTCTCGAAGAGCTCGACGGCGTACTCTGGCGTGTAGTTCCGGTTTGCCAGCGGCTCGCTGAGACCAAAGCCAGGGATGTCGATACGCAAGATGTGGTACTTCGAGCCGAGGTGGTCCACCCAGCCGTCCCAGGTATGTGTGGAGGCCAACACGCCGTGCAGCAGTAAGAGGGCAGGGCCGTCTGGATTTCCGTCGAGTCGATAGTGGACCTTGGTTCCGTCGACGGTCATGTACCGTGATGCGGAACTTCCGTACTTCTCCTCTAGTTTTTCAGCCTTAATGGTGCTCATTCCAAGCCGCTGACAGCCAGCTAGAAGCAGGCAAAGCAAGAGGCCGTAGAACAGCGTTCGAACGGTGCGAATGCGAACCTGACAGGGGAAACTCATCCCGCTCTTGTACGGAATGAGTGTCGAGAACGCAGTGACGAACCGGTCCTACGGTGTGACTTACTTGGACACGCCACTTTCACTGTGTGCTGAGCGCTATGCGATGGGCACGCAAGTCATGGCGTTGGTTACGTACGGTAACTGCATCGACAAGGCGCTTGCAGTAAGGTCCACTCGATACTCGCCAGCAGGAGACCGTGGTCATACCACATCGAGCATGCGGTGTAAGGTCGACGCGCTGGAAGAACGGACACGCACTTTTCACTCAGTCATTCTCGAATGCTTCTTGAGAGCTTCGCTCTCGAGTCGCTTTTTTTCGTATGCCGCAAATGGTTCCTCGGAGGTCGCCGATGGCGCGTCGCTTAGCATTCAAACAAACCCTCCTCGTGTGCATCGGCCTCGCTGCAAGCGCTTGTGCCGAAGACCCTTGGATCTACGCAGGCCGTGAATCGGTTTCCGTGGGTGGAGAGGTCTTTCGCGTGTTCTGCAAGCGCACCGCAAAAGAAGCCTTTCCTCAGGATCTCGAAGGTACGAGCTTCGAAGGACCTTGCCTTGGCCAGAGCGCCCCTCCTGCGACAAACGACCGGCTCACTGCGCTCATGCAGCGCCGCTCGAAGGTCGTCACGACCGTCGATCGCATCCTCGGCGACGACACGGTCATGCAGAAGGACATCGTGCAGGTCCTCGACCCCGACGAGATCCGCACCTTCTTGAAGGAGCTGGTCCCGCTCTACGACGCTCCTGAGGAGCTCTTGCCGGGAGCCACCCGGACCTTGGCTTCGGTGCTTTACCGTCTAGTCGACGACACAGACACCACGGGACAAAAGGCGCTCGCGGCGCTCGGCAAGATCACAGGGCGTAGTGGCTATCGTAAGCTCGACCTGGCTCTGGGCCTATTGCGGCCTCTCCTGGAGTACCCTGACCTCGACGCGTTCGCCGAGAATGGCCTCAAGGCCATCGCTCGTGGTGGCGTCGCCGAGAAGTCCCTCGACGAGATGTCCGTTGGCCTCGCGCTCGAGCTGGCCAACTACGATCCCACTCCGCCCGCTGCGGACTCCACGCTGCGGATCGCTCGGGACTTGCTGCTTTCCCCCATCGATCAGCTGGATCAACCCGAGCGCGCTCCCGTCTACATCACACGGCGCGACGCACGCGGCATGGCGATCCCATTCGGCGCGGGCAACAGCGTGCCTGCGCCGTTCGTTGACAGGGATGCCGACGGTCTGGCGGACATCGATCCGTTCGGGCGCTTCATTACGAACGGCGAACTCAGCGTCGTACCCAGCCCCTACCGCGTGGCCGGAGAATCCAGGGCAACGGCTCGAGATGATCAGGGCCGCGCCATCAATGAGTGGACCGACAAGAAGCAGTTGTTCCAGGACTTCGACGCTCAGTCCACGCTGGCTGCGGCGATGCTGCGGGAGACGGCTCGTATGGCTGTGCCCGCCAGGTCGGGTGACCGCACGTCACTCGAGAAGATCGGCCGCGGCATGTCCGTGCTGTTCGGTTTGAACTCGCAACGCACGGTCACTTACGGAAAAGCCAAGGCCTCTTTCACGGGCCCCGATCCAGCATTCGGTGCGGCCTACGACATGGTTCACGCCGTGGGAGCAGCCGTGCGCACCAACCCGGATGTCGTTCGGCGCGTCGTCGAGTTGCTCCAACAGGGCATGATCAAGCACGAGCCCGAGATGGCGCAGTTCGTGCAAACACTGGTGCATATCAGCGAACGCGGCGACGCCCACCCTGAGGCCGTGGCGGTGGGTGAAATGGGCCCAGGCACGCCGCACCGCTTCTGGGACGACCTGATCGCCATCGGCGTGCGCGCCAGCAATCGGCCTGGCTTGGTGGAGGGGTTGATTCGCTGGATCACGTTGCCGGAGACCGCGGCAGCGGGGCGAATCTTTGCCAACTGGATGCAGTACTCGGACCTGGCCAAGTATCAGGGGGCGGACTTTAAACCCGGTAACCCGAACGGCACCTTCACGGACGAGCAGCAGACCAAGCTCAATGCCCTGGTCGAGGTGAGCTACAAGACCGAGCCCGACCGCAGCCAGCCCAGTGTGGGCCTCAACCGCAGCGTGTGGCAGCAGACCATGTCGATGGTCCACAACCTGCGCCAACCCATCTGTAACAAGGATGCCGCTGTCCTGCATCTCGAGCGCAGCTGTGCGAACAATCCCATCGCGTGTGTCGTCGGCGCGATCCAAGACTACCCGTGGTCGGGCGGTGGTTACGCCAAGTGTGACCTGTTCGAGATCCAGCACATGATCCGTATCTGGGCGCAGTCGATCCTCGGCACGGCCGTGATCGAGCTCAAGCCTGCGGACTTCAAGAGCGACATCTACTCCATCTTCGGTGTGGACACGGGCCTGGTCCAGGAGACGGAAAGCCAAATCGATGGCTTCAACAAGTTTCCTAAACCGCAGTCATTTGCACGCTTCATCTACGGCCCGCCCAATCAGTTCGTTCAGAAGATCAAGCCGGACATCCTGATGGACGGCGCCAAGGCCGAGCAAATCGATCCCTACGCCCTGTTCGCAATGGAAGTGAAGCACAAGGATGCCAACGGAATGAGCTTCCTCGAAGCGGGCAAGCCGCTGGTGGAGCTCTTCGAGACGCACGAGCTGACGCTGCCCGGCAAGGACTCTTTGACCGGAGCAGACGTGCCTGGCGCGCTTCTGAAGGAAGGCTACCTGTTCGCCGACCTCTTGAACGTGTTCCATATGCACTGGGGGTCGCGGAGCGAGGAGCCGTGTAACGGTGCGCCGGCGTGCACCCAGCACACGGATCCCAAGGGCAAATTCTTCTCTTATCAGACCGATCTGCGCAGCTATGAGCCGGTGCTGATCGAGGTGCTGCGCGACGAGAAGCTGATCGAGGTGCTCGCCAATGCCACGAACGCTCTGGACGCCATCCAGATCGACGGAAAGAGCGGCATCACGATCATGACCGAGTTCGTGGAGCTGATGCTCAAGCCGAACAAGGACCTCGCCTATCGTGATGGCACAACGACCGCGAAGAACAACGTGGGCGAAGACCTCGGCTACCTATCTCCGCTCTACCTGTTCCTCGACGGCCTCAAGCGTATCGACAAGAACTTCGACGCGCCCGAAAACGCGGGTCGCAAGGACGTGTGGCACGAAGCTCGCAGCGAAGTCGTCGACCTGTTCCTCACGGTCGAGGAGTCGGGCGGTAAGAAGCGCCTTCAGGATCGCATCGGTCGCTCGATCTTCGTGCGCACGCTCGGCTTTCTGAGCGATCGCATCAAGGTCCACCAGGCGGCCAAGGACATCGACGACTGGAGTGCAAGCCTTGCTCCACGTGCAGTCACCTTCCTTGACACACCGCTTGTCGCTGGACTTCTCCATCTCTTCGACCAGTCGTGGGACGAACCCGCCGCAGGACGCGAGTTGATGAGGTTCCTTCACTACATGGTCGACGACGAAAAGAATCCGGTCGGCTACGAGACCACGCTGGTTGCCTTCGCCGATCTACTGCAGCTACTCGAGGACTCGGAGAAGATCGCGCCCATCTTGGATTTGGCTGCAGAGGCCGCTACGCCGGGCGTGCCCGCCGCCGTGGAGACCACGGGTGGCACGGACTTCGACCCGGGCACCGGCGTGTTGCGTCGCTTGGTGGAACTCCAGAATCGCTTGCTTCAGCTGCACAAGCGTCGTCCGAGCACCCTGTCACGTGTGGCGCGCAATTTGGTGAAGACGGATCGCAACGAAGACCAAACTCCGCTGGAGACCTTGATCGACATGATCTCCGAAGTGGAGCGCATCGACCCAAGCAAGCCCTCGACTGCCGCGCTCGAAGCCAAGGATTTACAAGCTATCGCCAAGAGCGTTCACAAGTTCATCGCGGACGATGGCCACGGACTCGAGCGGCTCTACGCAGTGATCCAAAACCGCACCATCTCTCCCCCCAAAGCCCAGGACAAGCAGTGATGCGTAACAGCTTCTTCCTTATTCTCGCGCTCGTGGTGAGCGTGATCGGTATCTTGTTGCCTCAGCGCGCCGACGCTAGCGGATGGTACTTGACCGAACGCGGTGTGCGCTCACTCGGACGCGGCGGTGCCTTTGTGGCCGGTGCCAAGGGTGCGGAGTCGCTCTGGATCAATCCAGCGGGCCTCAAGGGTGCAGGAAACACCTTCTCCATGGAGGGTAACCTGAACTTACTACGCGGTTCCTTTGCGCGCATCGACGATCTGGGCGTGCAGCGGGACAAGGTCGAGCTCGACGTCGCTTACCTGCCGATTCCGATGTTCGCGGTGACCAAGGACTTTGGGCTTGAGGATTTTACCTTCGGGTTTGGTGTTTACCTGCCCCAGTTCGCGGTCACCACGTGGCCGAGCCAGGTCAACGGCGGGCCGGCTCCCAATCGCTATTCGCTCTACTCGATCAAGGGAAGCATCTTCGGAAACTTCTCGGCAGCGGTGGCCTATCACGGAATCGAGGGGCTCTCGCTCGGTTTGTCGGCGGCACTCATCACCGGTCGCTTCAAGGCGTCGACTGCGCTCAGCGCCTGCGATGGCTTCTTGTGCGTGCACCCCGAGGACCCGTCCTTCGACGTGACCTCCACCATCGTCCTGCGCCGTTTCGCGACGGTGATGATCGGTGCGGGCCTGACCTATGAGATCGGACCTGTCACCATCGGAGGTTCACTCCAGACGCCATGGAACATGAAGGGTAAGGCAGACCTCGACGTGAGCTTGCCGGTCGACCCAGCCTTCTCTCACGCGAAAGTCACGGGCGGTGAAGGCAAGGTCAATGTGCCCTTTCCCTGGATCGGACGTGTGGGCGTCGAGATCCATCCCAGCGAGTCGTTTCGCTTCGAGCTGGCCGCGGTGTACGAAGGTTGGTCACGCCAGGACGAGATCAGTGTCCAGGCCAACAGCATGTGGATCCGTGACGTGGTCGGGATCGGAGATTACCAGGTGGGCACGATCAAGATTCAGCGCATGATGAGCAACGCCTACAGCTTGCGTGGCGGATTCGAGTACTTCATGGAGGACCTCGGTATGACGTTCCGCATGGGCGCCTCCTACGACACCACTGCCATCAAGGACAAGGCCATGAGCAACATGACGCTCGACGCCAACAAGGTCGTGACCGGCATCGGCCTCACGTTCCACGCCGGCTCGGTGTTCGATCTGGATTTGGTCTACGGCCACGTGTTCATGCCGGACCGCACCGTCAAGAACAGTGAGATCGTGCAGCCCACCGCCATCCGCCCAGCCCAGTCGATTGCCAACCAATCGCACATCGGCAACGGTGTCTACAGTATGGAATCCGACTTCATCGGCATCGGCTCCACCTTCAGGTTCTGAGCCTCGAGGGAGACCGACGTTGGATGTACGATGTCGCCAGGTACGAATGACCGGGGCGGCAACGGAGCCGTGAAGGGCGGCGACCTGGACGGGCCGCACTCCATGGCGTCCTGGTAGCTTTCGCTGGATGGCAAGCGGGGCTTCCTCCGGACGTCGTCGCCTGGCGGTTCCAGGCTTGTGCTGCTCAGCCTGTACGGCCGCCCCTGCGGGCGAGCGAGTGCGGCTGAGAGTCGGGCTTGTCTGGATGGTGGCGTGCTGGCTTCAGGAGGGGGCTCAGGGGCGATCCCGTTCCGCGGGTCGTGAGCGGCTACTTGGGGCGGCTACTTGGGACACCTATCGGGGAGCTTCTCGGCTCCCCCGAACGTGCGAGAGCGGGCGCTGGGGGGCCGCCCGGCGCTGTCCAGAAGCGGCAGGGGCCTTGCTCTGGCGCATGCAGAACATGGGGCACCCCCTAGCCTGTCGTCACAGAATCCTGCGTTGGCGGGATGCCGGGGGTATGCTTGGGGCCGACGATCGGCCGCGGCGGGCTCGCCCGGCCAGAACCGCCTTCACGCGCCTCGCACTCGCAGCAGAACAGGAATCCGTATGTCGAAAACGCCCACCATCCTCTACACCATCACCGACGAAGCCCCCGCGCTGGCCACCTACTCGCTCTTGCCGATCGTGCAGGCGTTTACCAAGGCTGCGGGCGTGAGCGTGGAGACGCGCGATATCTCGCTCGGGGGGCGCGTGCTTGCGAGTTTCTCGGACCTCTTGCCTGCGGACCAGCGTGGCCCCGACGCCTTGTCGGAGCTCGGCCAGCTCGCCAAGACGCCTGAGGCGAATATCATCAAGCTGCCGAACATCAGCGCGTCGGTGCCGCAGCTCGTGGCGGTGATCAAGGAGCTGCAGCAGAAGGGCTACAAGCTCCCCGACTACCCCGCAGACCCCAAGACGCCCGAGGAAAAGGGCATCAAGGCCCGCTACGACAAGGTCAAGGGCAGCGCCGTGAACCCTGTGCTACGCGAGGGCAACTCCGACCGCCGTGCGCCCGCTTCGGTGAAAGCCTACGCCCGCAAGCATCCGCACAAGATGGGCGCCTGGAGTGCCGACTCCAAGTCCCACGTGGCGCACATGTCCGAAGGCGACTTCTACGGCAGCGAAAAGTCAGCCACGCTGAGTCAGGCGGGTTCGGTGAAGATCGAGCTCGTCACTGGCTCCGGCGTCACGGCGCTCAAGGAAAAGACGCCTGTCTTGGCAGGCGAAGTGATCGACGCTTCGGTGATGAGTCACGACGCGCTCGCGCAGTTCGTCGCGGAGCAGATCGAAGACGCCAAGCAGAAGAACGTACTGCTCTCGCTCCACCTCAAGGCCACCATGATGAAGGTCAGCGATCCTGTCATGTTCGGCATTGCGGTGAAGGTGTTCTTCAAGGACCTGTTCGAGAAGCACGCAGCGACGTTCGCGGAGCTCGGCGTAGATGCGAACAACGGCTTCGGCGATGTGGTGAGCAAGATTCAGAGCCTGCCCGCTGCGAAGCGCGCCGAGATCGAGGCTGATATCCAGGCGATTTACGCGAAACAGCCGCGCCTCGCGATGGTGAACTCCGACAAGGGCATCACCAATCTGCATGTCCCGAGCGACGTCATCATCGACGCCTCCATGCCCGCGGCCATCCGCGATTCGGGCAAGATGTGGGGTCCGGACGGCAAGCTCGACGACACCAAGGCGCTCATCCCCGACCGCTCCTACGCGGGCGTGTACGCCGAGACGATTCGCTTCCACAAGGAGAACGGCGCCTTCGATCCGCGCACCATGGGCACCTCACCCAACGTGGGCCTGATGGCGCAGGCGGCCGAGGAATACGGCTCGCACGACAAGACCTTCCAAATCCCCGAGGACGGCAGCGTGCGCGTCGTGGATGATGCGGGCAAGGTCATCTTCGAGCACGCGGTGAAGCGCGGCGACATCTGGCGCATGTGTCAGGTGAAGGACGCTCCCATCCGTGACTGGGTCAAGCTCGCGGTCACGCGTGCACGCCTCTCCGGCTTTCCCGCAGTGTTCTGGCTCGACAGTCAGCGCGCCCACGACCGGCAGATCATCGCCAAGGTCGAGACCTACCTGAAGGACCACGACACGGCAGGTCTCACGCTGCTGGTGAAGACGCCGGCAGAGGCCGCGCGTTACACGCTCGAGCGCATGAAGAAGGGCGAGAACACCATCTCGGTCACGGGCAACGTGTTGCGCGACTACCTGACGGATCTGTTCCCGATCCTCGAGCTCGGCACCAGCGCCAAGATGCTGTCGATCGTGCCGTTGATGGCAGGCGGCGGCCTGTTCGAGACGGGCGCAGGCGGCTCGGCGCCCAAGCACGTGCAGCAGTTCGAGGAAGAGGGCTACTTGCGCTGGGATTCGCTGGGCGAGTTCTTGGCGCTGGCTGCATCGCTCGAACACCTGGCGCAGGTCACGGGCAACACGCGCGCGAAGGTACTCGCCGATACGCTCGACGCTGCCAACGCGAACTTCCTGGAGAGCGACAAGTCGCCCAAGCGCAAGGTCGGCGAGATCGACAATCGCGGCAGTCACTTCTACTTGGCGCTGTACTGGGCGCAGGCGCTCGCTGCACAGAGCGAAGATGCCGAGCTCAAGGCGCGCTTTGAGAAGCTCGCCAAGGTCCTGAGCGAGAACGAAGACAAGATCGTAGGCGAGCTCAATGGTGCGCAGGGCAAAGCTGTGGACATCGGTGGTTACTACCGTCCAGACGACGCGAAGGCGTCGGCGGCGATGCGTCCGAGCGCCACGTTCAATCAGGCGCTTTCCGCGCTCTGAGTCGCACGCGGGACGGGAGGTCGTGGTGGACGCAACGCGTGTAGGTTTGGTCGCGGTGTTGGCGGCCACCGGTGGCCTTTTTTGGGCGGCTTCGCGCTACGAAATCGTGCTCAGATTGAAGAACGACGTCCCGGTGCAGGTGCGCGGCGAAGTGCCGCTACAAGCCTCGGTCGAGCAAGCCGTGGAGGTCTCGTTCGATCGGGACCTCGAGGCCAAGGTTCGCCTCGGAAAGCTGTCGATTCCGCTCGATGAGACCCTGGAAATCCCGCTCAATTTGACGATCAAGGTCCCACTCGACTCCGAGGTGTCGGTCGATGGACCCATCCCGCTGTCGCTCGACGTGCCCATCGACATCGTGTTGACTGAGCGCGACATCGACCTCAGTCAGCTCGAGATTCCGATCGACACGGAGGTCTTCGTAGACGACGTGATCGACGTGCACGTGGTGGTGCCACTCGACAGCAAAGTGAAGACGGCGCTCGGCATCACGGTGCCTGTGAAGGCTGATTTGCCGGTGAATATGCAGGTTCCCATCCGGCAAAAAATTCACGTGCGCGACCGCATCAAGGTCAAGCCAGACAAGCTGCGGATTCCTCTGCACGCCACCATCCCGGTGAATCTGGCGCTGCAGCTCAAGCAGAAGCTGCGCGTGCAGGGCATGGTGGAAGTGCCCTTACGAGAGACGCTCACGGTGCGTCTGCGCCAAACCATCGAGCCCGATCTCAAGCAAGAGATCCCGGTGAGCGTGAGCTTGAAGGGACAAGTGCCCGCGCAAATCAAGGCGACCTTGGATGCCAAGGTGGCCGTCGACCACGCCATTTCCACGGGGCTTGGGGCCATCCGTATCAGTGCAGGTGAGCTGTCTCTCGAGAGCAGGACGCCGTGATGGGTGAATTCGGAGCACGGGCACAGCACAGCGCGTGAGGTTTGTGCTGACCCTACGGTCCTCGCGCGGGCTCGGGCTGTGCCTTCCTGTGCCTTACGGCGCGCCCTGCACAGGCGCAGCGAGCGTTGCTGCCAGCTGGCCTTGTCGCGCGTAGTCTACGGCCTCGCCCAGCACCTTGGCCGCCTCCTGCGGAGCATGAAAGCCCATGCTGTTTTCGGCCGCGATGTAGTCGAGCCGCCATTGAGCTTTGCGCTGCAACGCGAGGGCCTGGGCAAGCTGTGCGTCGCTTGCGCCCCGGGCCTTTGCGGCCACCACGGCGTTGATCAAGTCCACGATGGCAGCTCCACCGCGCTGTAAAAGGTCGAGATTTCGCTGCTGAATGCCGTCCACGCGACTCTTGAGCTCTGCTTCGGGCACGCGGTGACAGGTTTGGCAGGCTCGATTGATGTTGAGTAAGGGGCTTCTTACCCAGTGGTCGCTGACCTTGGTGGCTCCCTCACGCGCGTAGGGCATGTGGCAGTCCGCGCAGGCGACGCCGCTGCGCGCGTGGATGCCTTGGCTCCACAGCTCGAACTCGGGATGCTGCGCTTTCAAGACATGGGCGCCCGTTTCAGCGTGCACGTAGTCATGGAAAACCTGACCATCCTCGAACTTGGTGTCTTCCCAGAAGGCTTCCTCCGCTTCGGCACTCAGCCCCTTGCCCCACGGGAATGTCAGCGGCATCTTCGAAGCACAGTAATACTCGACATGGCATTGCCCACACACGAAGGAGCGCAGCTCGTTGCGTGTCGCGTCCACATTGGGATCGTAGGACTCTGCGCGCTTTCCTTCGCGCCATTGTTCGATCGAGGGAAATGCAGGTGCAGGCGCTTCGGACGCGGCGAACGCTTGAATGCCGCGGATGAATCCAGGCCGAGTGACTCGCAGCGCCATCGACTTGGGATCGTGGCAGTCGACGCAGCTCACCGGATGTCCGTGACCTGAGTCATAGAGCTTCTTGCTGACCTCCTGGTACGTCATCTTGTGGGTCGCATCGAAGCCCTTCATCGCATCGCCCTGGCCGAGCTCTCGATACAGCGGCATCACGGACGCATGACAGTGCAGGCAGGAGCCAGACTGGGGCTTCGTCATGCGCTCCGTCGTCTCCTGGTCTTGCAGCATGTACGCGTGGCCGCGCCGGTCGCGATAGTCGATGGAAAAGGCGTAACCGAGAAACATGCGCTTGAGCCATGGGTCACGCTCGATTTTCTGTTCGGGCAAGGACTCGCTGCCGCCGTGTCCGCCGAAGCGTGTCCTGGTGCTTATCGCGGTGCGCTTGTAGCTGTCGTACTGGGCGGGCCAGTTCTTGCCCCATTTCTCGGGGTCGGTGTCGTCCTCGTCCACCTCGACCAGGCGCACGTAGGGCGTTTTCTGCTCCACCTTACGCTCGAAAATGTTGACGAGCAGGGCTGCGCCAGCGGCCGCAGCGAGCGCGGCCAACACGATCAATGCCAGGTACGGAGCGCGACGTTGAAACCATTTCTTTTGTGCCTCGTCGGCCATGCTTCATTCCTGTGTCTTGGGCGAGGACTGCTGAGTACCGCGCCCTGACTCATCCCTACGCAACGATCCACCGAGTCCTGCTCGCTCGCCGTGCGCCACACCCGCGTGACAGTGCACGCATGAGAGCTCGCCGCGCTCGCTGTGCGGCCCTCCTGCGTTGTCGTGAACCAGCATGTCATGACAGCGCACGCAGTTGTCCTGAAGAATCTTCTGCCCCGCAGCCTGCACGAAGATCGGCTCCTGAAAATTCTGCAGCGTGAACATCTTGCTGTGTCGGTAACCGTTCTCGGCCTTGGCGATGTACTTGGGAATGAAAGACTCGGGCAGATGGCACTCCACGCACTTGGCGACCGCGTGGTGACTCGACTTCTGCCAGGCCTCGTACTGCGGACGCATGATATGACAGTTCACGCACGCCTTCGGGTCGGTGCTGAAGTACGAGAGGCCCTCAGCGTAGCGAAACGTGTAGCCACCAAGGCCCGCGGCCAGCCCTACTGTAATGACGAGCAACACTGCCCATTTCCCCATTCCCATTGCGTGCCTTTTTGAGGCCGAAGCCCGTTTCCAGGAGCGATGTTACCAGGTCTCAGCAACAATACCTCTTAGGGCCGATTCAGGGCCTGCAGGGGAAGGGAAGAAACACGCACACGAGGCTGCCGCGGCGTGCTCTGGAGAGGCGCGCTATGCTTCCTGTCTGGGGTTCCAGGAGGAGCGCTGGAAGGAGGCCTCGTGAGTTTTTGGTTAGCCTACGGCGTGACTCGGGCGGTGAGCGACCTGGTGGCGAGTGAGCTTTCTTCGCGGCCTTCCCGAGACGACGACTACCTGTTGCCGGACGAACGCGCACGCCAAGCTGCCTGCGCGGCTCTGGAGCGCGAGCCGGAGCTCGACACGAGTCAGGTGAGCGTGCTCGTTTTAAGTGGCGTGCTCAGTCTTTCAGGCAGCGTGCCGAGCGCCACCATGAAGGCGCGCGCAGAGCAACTTTGCGCAGGGATTCCAGGGGTCGCCAAAGTCGAGAATGTGCTCAGCGTCACTCCTAAAGATTCGGTTTGATTCTGCACTCTGAGAACAATGCGGATCGCGCGCTTGGGTCAGGTGGCCAGGGAAGAAACCTGCCACGATCAAGCCTAGCGTAGGCATTGGCTTACATGACAAGCCAACGGCGTTGGCTGCGTATTCGCACACTCCGAGCTTAGGTCGTCCCTTCTCCTGAAGATGTAAATGACCGACACTTGGGGTGATGGGTAGTCGCCGTCTCCTTGCTTCGCGTGTCCGCTCTGGAAACAAATTGGCACCGCTTGCGCTGCTGTTCAGCGCGCTGAGCCTCGTGGGCTGCGGCTTCATGGGGGTCGAGCTCTCGCAGTTGGCGGGAGGCGCTGACACTGGGGATGGCGACGGCTCGGGGACCGGACGCGATGCGAGAGTCGGAGATGGCGACGATGGTCCAGGCGACACGGATGGCGGCGACGGCGCTCCTGACGGCACGTTCGATGCCGGCACGCTCCTGCCCGGCAATCCCGACGAAGTTGAAGTCTGCGTCCTCCAGACGTGCACCAGCGACGTTGCTCAATGCCCGGATGATTCCGGAAAGAGTTGGCCTGGCATCTGTGGTTGCGCGGTCTCCGACGGCATAGACGAAGACCGTGACGGAACCCCCGATTGCATCGATTTGTGTCCGGGCACTCCAGACAGGCTGCCCAACGGGACCTGTGGCTGTCCTGCCGCGGCTGCCGATAGCGACGCCGATGGCACGCCAAACTGCATTGATTACTGCCCCGGCGATCCCAACAAAACTGGGCCCGGTGTGTGCGGTTGTGAGGTGGCCGATCATGACAGCGATGGCGACGGCATGCCGGATTGTATCGATCGCTGCGCGGCGGATCCGATGAAGGTCGTGCCAGGTGTGTGCGGCTGCGGTGTCGAAGACAACGACCTCGACACCGATGGGGACGGCATCCGAGACTGTGTCGATACCTGCGGTGGCTTCGATGACACCAAGTATGTGTCCGACGCGAGCTGCGGCGTGGGCTATTGCCTCACGACCAACACGCCATCCAGTTGCGTAGAACGCGTGGAGACCGCTTGCGTTCCGGGTGAGCCGCGCGCCGCGACCGACACGACATGCGATGGGGTCGACGACGACTGTGATGGCGAGCTCGACGAAGAGTATATGCCTGAAACCATGACGTGCGGTGTCGGAGCCTGTCGGCGTCAGGGCCATCGCCTGTGTGTGGACGGTGCGCCATTCGAAGTCTGCACGGCAGGGATGGGGAGTGCAGACGATGCCACGTGCGACGGCATCGACGATGACTGCGACGGCGAAATCGACGAGGACTACCCGACGCGGGCTACCAGTTGTGGCGTCGGTGCCTGCGCGCGTAGCGGCAGCTTGATCTGCAGCAACGGCGAAGAAGTGAACACCTGTAGTCAGGGCAGCGCTGCTGCGGATGACGCTAGCTGCGACGGCATCGACAACGACTGCGACGGGCAGATCGATGAGGATTACGTGCCGGTTCCCACGGCGACTACCTGTGGTGCTGGTGCCTGCCAGCGAAATGGCTCACGCATCTGCGACGCAGGCAACCTGGTCGATATCTGCATCGCCGGAACGGGCGGCGGTAACGACGCCACCTGCGACGGTGTCGATGACGACTGCGATGGCCAAATCGACGAAGACTACGTGCCGGTTCCCACCACATGTGGCGTGGGAAGCTGTGCGCGCAACGGCAGCCTGGTCTGCAGCAACGGCCGCGTGGTCAACACGTGCTCGGCGGGTCAACCGGCAGCCAATGACCGCACCTGCAACAACATCGACGACGACTGCGACGGTCAAGTCGACGAGGACTACATCGTGGTGAGCTCGTGCGGCGTGGGTTACTGTCAGAGCACCAACACGCCCTCAAGTTGTGTAAACGGGGTGGAGACGGCCTGCATGCCGGGGACGCCGCGCGCAAACAACGACACGACTCCTGATGGAGTCGACGATGACTGCGACGGCCAAGTGGACGAAGACGCGTGCATCGCGCGCACGGAGACCTACGGCTACGCCACGAACCTGCGTACGCTTGCTCCTGGGCCCTGCAAAACGGTCACGGTGCACCTGTGGGGAGGCGCGGGCGCAGCGGGCGCGGTGGGTGGCAACTGGGGCGCGAGCGTGCGTGGCGGCGCGGGCGGTGCGGGCGGCTACGCCTATCAAGTGGTGACACTCCCCACGGGCGCCACCGTCCAACTCGCTGTGGGCCAAGGCGGGCAGGGGTGTGGTTCACCCGGCGGCGGTAATCCGACCGCGATTTTCCAAGGCGGTGCCGGAAATAAGTCAAAGGGTGGCGCCGGCGTCGTGGGTGGGGGCGATAGCAGTACGACCGGTGGCGCAGGCGGCACTGGAGCCGGCGCCGGGGGTGCCGGTCGCATCGGCGGCGGTGGTGGTGGTGCGGGGTCTGCCCCCTATGGGCCCTTCGGGGAGTCGGCGGCGGGCGGAGCTGGCACGGTGCTGCTGGTCAACGGTACGCGACAGGTTGTGGCGGGCGGCGGCGGTGGCGGCGGTGGCGCAGGCGCTGACTTCACAACCAACGGCAAGGGCGGTGGCGCAGGCGGCTCGGGCTGTTCGGTGAAGGGAGTGAACGGGAGCGGCGGTATCGCCGGAGGTGGAGGTGGCGGTGGCGGGGGTGGCGTCTGCGTTGGCTCCACCACGCAGACAGGCTCGGGCCGCACCCCGTACAACACGAACAATCTGCTGCCTAACGGCAATGCGCTGGGTGGCGTTCAGACCACCGAGTGCGCGGCTGGCGGTAACGGTTACGCCGTCGTGACCTTCGCGCCTTGAAACGTGCGTCGGTTCAGACCGCTGAGAGCGTGTAGTTGAGGCTGTAGCGGGCGGACATGTCATAACCGGCTTTCATGTCCGTTGTTGCAGTCGAAGCTCAGTCCTCCGTGTCAGCTCGTAGGAACCAGCGCATTGGCGTGAGCCTCGCTGTACTCGGGGCGCTCGGCTTTGCGGGCAAGGCCATCATTGTCAAGCTCGCCTACCGCCACGACGTCGACGCTGTCACCTTGCTCTTCTACCGCATGGCGTTTGCGCTGCCGTTGTTCGTGTTGCTGTCATGGTGGGCGGGCCGCGGCAAACCCGCACTCACTCGGCGCGACCTGCTCAGCATCACGGCGCTCGGTTTTAGCGGCTACTACCTGGCGAGCTTTCTCGACTTCATGGGCTTGCAGGACATCAGCGCCAGTCTCGAGCGGCTGATCTTGTATCTCAACCCGACGCTCGTGGCCGCTCTCCATTTCTTACTCTTCAAGCGCCGCATCACACGGGCTCAGCTACTCGCTCTCGTGGTGAGTTACGGCGGCGTGATGCTGGTGTTCGGGCACGAGGCTCAAACCTTCGGTCCCTACGTGGTTCGCGGCGCAGGCTTGGTGTTCGCGAGCGCAGTTAGCTACGCACTCTACCTCGTCTACAGTGGCGAAGAGGTCAAGCGCTTCGGTGCTGCGCGCCTTACGGGGCTCGCGAGCACAGCGGCCAGCCTGTTCTGCATCGGCCAACACTTCGTGTTGCGTCCGTTGTCTGCTCTGAATGTCGCCAGTGAAGTGATCCGCTTGTCTGTTTTCAACGCCGTGTTGTGCACCTTCGTGCCGGTGCTGATGGTGATGATGGCCATCGAACGCATCGGCCCCACACTGACCGCGCAGACCGGCATGCTCGGACCCGTGGCGACCATCGTCATGGGCGTGCTGATACTTGATGAGGCGTTCACGCCATGGACGGCTGCAGGCAGCGCGGTGGTGATCTTCGGGATTTGGCTGTTCACGCGAGCAAAGCGCGTCTGAGTGCGTCGAGCCTGCGCTCTCACGACTTTGGTCTCAGCCACCCATAATGGCCGGTTCCGTTCAAGGAGCGAAAGTCGAGCAGTATGAGCCGCTCACAAGACCGTGGAAACGAGTCCGAGGCATGTACAATGGACCCCAATGCTTGCTCATCCCCATCGGCACAGGACTTCGTTTGCACGCCTGCCAAGGTTTCTCTTGCTGGCGGCGCTCAGCGCGGGCTGTGATCAAGGCGCATCCGGTCGGCCTGTGCCTGAACCACCCCCGCTACCGGCACGTGAGGCGACTGCGCCGGCTGCCCCTGTCGAAGCCGCAGCAGCATCCGCACTGCCCTCGCCTGCTGCCCCGAGCGCGCCGCTCGAGGCAGCAGCTCCAAGCGAGCCCGTTTCGAAGGAGCCGACCGAGATCCCGAGCACGCCTAGCCCCGCAAGGGATCCCATCGTCGCGCTCTACTCCGGCACGCACAAGCTGGGCGTAAACCGCGTGACCGACATGGCGCGCATCGGCTCGGTCGAGTTCACGCAAAGCGGCGGCCAGATTCACCTGCAAGGCCGCGTCGCGCGCGGCAAGCATTGGCTCGAGCTTTCCGGCAGCGTCGAGCCGCGGGGGACGGGCAAGTTTGTGCTTACGGGTGTGATGCGCGGCGTACCCGACATGGCTTGGGCGGGCGAACCCCTGCGTGAGCGCACCACCGAGGGCCGCTTTGTGTTCGAGGTGCGGCAGCGTAGGCCCTATTTTCGCTTGTATGAGGTCAATGGCCGACCGTGTGTCTGCAACGACGGTTGCGGCAACGATTTCTGTTACGTCGATATCGAGGTCGCTCCGACACAGTGAGTCTCGGCGATACGGGTTGGCTCTATAACCCCCACGGCATGCTTTCCGGGCAGCCAGCCTGCATTCCTACAGGCACGTTACGCCTGGTTTGGAATTGCGTTGACACCCGCGCGAAAATCCCAATCTATACAATGATTAGATTGGCGTGGACGTGCCCCTGCGCGGCTCGCAGTGAATGCCGCGCGATCGCTGCGTGAGGGAGTTTTCATGGCTAGAACGTTTGGAACGCACTCCTTGCTCGCGCTTTGTTTCAGCGCGCTGCTTTCGAATGGCTGTGGCGACGACGCCAAGAAGAAAGGTGTCCACGAAAGCCAGGATCCTGCCAAGGGCGACGACGCAGGCGAGAATGACGATGCCGGCAGCAAAACCGATGCAGCGGCTGAGGATGACGACGAGAAACCGCGCCCGATGGATCCCGTCGATGCCGGCGTGAACCCCGGCCCAAACGCGGAGCAGGGCAGCTCGGGTACGCTACTCACCTTGCCGAACGACGGTAAACACCTGTCGATCTGCTACGGCCACGCCGACTGTACGGGAGAGGGCCTCGAGTGCTACGGCGCATTTAGAATGGCGCCCGGCTTCTGTTCCGCACTGTGCGAGGCCGACGATGACTGCAGCCCGATAGCAGGGCTCAAGGCTGGCTGCGGGCCGGATGGGCAGTGTCGGGTAGATTGCTCCGGTGCTGACGACAAGGGCGATGGGGCGTGCCCGAGCAACATGGTGTGTCGCGATTTCTTCGACCTCGCCGTCGTCGGCGGCGGCGCGCCGAGCGAGCCCGGTTTGATCACCATGTGGCGCTGCGGCTACCCAGTCGATGGTGGAAGCAACCGCGTCGCCGCGTATCAGCGCTGTGATCTCAGCCATGGCCACGGCGACTGCAAAGGTGACCTGCTGTGCCACGCGCCGAGCTCCAGGCTCGGCCGCCCTGCAAATCCCGGCTATTGCAGCGAGCGTTGCGCGGACGCCAGCGACTGCGCGGCGCCGAGCGGCACGACTGCAGCGCCCGTTTGCCAAGCGGGTGCCTGTGAACTGGATTGCGCCGCGGCGGGTGCGACGTGTCCGAGCGGCATGAACTGCCGTCAGGTCGGCGCTTCGAGCCAGGTGCACCGTTGCCGCTTCATTGCGGAGTAGGCGTTCGGTATGATGACGATGGTGCAACATCCTTGCGCGTGCCCTCCGAGCGCACGGCATCGCACGCGCTTAGCTGACTACGAAGGAGAGCGGCCATGACCGGCACAGCCGATCACGACTTGAGCGTTCTGACCCGAGTTGGAGATCACGAGCATCCGCGACTGCGCTACGCGCGCAAGGTGTTTGGCCTGTGGCTCGGCTCCGATCCGCAGCCGAGCTCCGGCCAGATCACCGAAATTCGTCGGCAAATGTTGAGCGGAGACAGGTTGGCCGACGCCGTCGTCGCGACGTACAAGGCGTTGCCGAATGGCCAAGGTCGCAAGTTGCTCGATCAGGCGCTCGATCACGGCATCGCCTCTGTCGTGGATCCACCCGAGGCTTTGACGGCATTGTTCGAGCAGCTCGAGAGCGAACCTATTTGGTTAGATCGCGAGAAGTTGAAGCTTGCCTGTGATGTCTCGCGGCGCATCGGTCTCTCGGGCGAGCTGGTGCTGCGAAACTTGTCCTTGATGGCCGGTTACTTGGGCGCGGCGGCCGCCAAACCCCTGGTATTCACGGGGCAGCTCAACCGCGTGACGCCGCGTCGCTTGGTGGAGACGACCAAGTTCTGGCTCGACGTGACATCGCAGGGCGGCCTCGAACGCTACGCAGAGGGTTTCAAGAGCACCGTCAGAGTCCGTTTGATGCACGCCCAGGTGCGCGCCATGCTGCTCGAGTCTGGCAAGTGGGACATGGGGTGGGGCCATCCTCTGAACCAGTGGGACTCCATGGCCACGATTCTCGAGTTCTCGGTAATCTTCTTGAATGGTCTGCGCGCGCTGGGCTTTGTGTTCTCCAAGCGCGAGCGAGAAGCGGTGGTGCACTTGTGGCGCTACGTCGGCTACTTGATCGGCGTAGACGAGCGCATCCTGCCGGCCGACGAGAACGACGCGTTGCGTGCGCTGTACCACGTGCTTGCGACGGTCGGCGAGAGCGACGACGACTCCCGTCGCCTCGGGCAGGCCCTCGCCGATGCGCCGCTGGCGGTGGCCGGCGAAGGCTGGTTGAGCCAGCGCCTCGCGCACATGGATCGCACGCTGCGCATCGGCTACACACGCTACATCCTCGGCGATCGTGCGGGAGATGCGCTCGGCCTGCCGCGCACCGCCGCCAAGTACATCTGGCCCGCGCAGATCCCTTTGCGTTTGGGGGCAGAGCTCGTGCGCATCGCAGTGCCGCCGCTCAATCGAGCCCTGATCGCGCGCCACGTCCAGCTCAGCCGCGCGGAGTTCGTGCGTCACGCAGAGCAGACGCGGGCCGATGTCAGCTTCACGCCAGTTTCGCAGCTGGCCCGGTAGCCAAAGCAGATGCCGTACTGATTGTCGTCCGCGGACGCCTCGAAGACACTGTGCCGGCGTCGTTGAGGTCTACTGCGTTGAAGGTCTTGAATGGGGCTTAGGCACCCTCTTGGGGTTGCTGCTGGCGAAGTGGAGAGGTGCCGAAACGGCCGATGGCCCTTAGAGGTGTTCCACAGAAAGTGGCC
>CAZEWA010000042.1:0-25685 GCA_964515685.1 uncultured Polyangiales bacterium
GGCTTACGGGTGAGCCGTGCGGGATCGGAAGCGCCCTGCACGTGGGGGGCGCTAGACTTCCAGACCGCGTTGTTTCTCCGCGCACTTGCATGGAGCGCACTCTGCTAACCTTGAGTCGTGACTCTTGATTCGTCTCGCTGGGCCTCGTTCGTTCACTCACTGAAGCAGGTGAGTGTGACGCGTAGAATTTTGCTATGCGCGGCGTTAGGGGGCGCGATTTGCCTCGTCAGTGGATGGTTTGCGGCGCCTGGCATTATCGCGGCGAAGCTGCGCGAGAAGGCTGAAGCAAAGGGACTTCGTTTGCTCGTGCAAGACGTCGACCTCGCTTGGTCGGGCCTGCAGATCGGCAGCCTTGAGGTATTGCTGCCCTCAGAGCCGAAGCCGCTCTTTCGAGGGCAAGGCGTGGCTGTAAACTTTCGATGGTGGGACGTGACGAGCGGACCGAGCGCCTTGAGAAAACTCGTTGTGGAGGCGGCGAGCATTGAGCTCACGCCAGAAGACCTCAAGCGCCTCCTAACACTTGGCAAGTCGAACGCGCGGCAAGCAAAACCAGAGGAACTGGGTGCAAGCCGAGAGCTAGGACTTCCCGCCGTTCAGCTCGAAAAGTTGGAGATTCGACTCAGTGATCACGCCGGCGCCCTGGTGCACGCGCGCGGGGCATCGGTGCATGTTGAGGGAAGTGCGTGGAACATTTCCGTTGGGAATTTTGAGTTGGGCGGTGCACCGCACGACGCCGTGCAGGTTACTGGGCTAAAGGCATCGGGCACGCTGCATGGAATGAGGCCTACGCTGAAGGAGGCATCCGGACAGTCGGCGACGTTGGCCTGGGAGACGTCTGGGGGGGCGGAGGAACGTGCTCCCGGACCCTCTACAATTTCGCGGTTTCTCGACTTGCGGCAGGCGCTTCGCGGCGAGACGACTGCCGGCACCGAGGCCTTGCTCGACAAGGAAAGGGCGAAGCTGTGGGCACCGGATGCGCGTATCGACCTGCGAAACATCCAGGTAGTTGAAGCGGTCGCTGCGGGTGGCAAGGCGGCTCCGATCCTGGATGGGCTCGATGTCTCGCTACAGGCACAGGGCGACAACGCGCTGCGTGTTACGGGCAAAGGAAACGCTCCTGGATCAGGCCATGTGGCCTGGGATCTGACGGCGGTCCCTTCCGAGGCGCGCGTGGAAGGCTCGGTTTCGCTGCAGGACGTCTCGCTCGCGTTGTTCGGGCCGGTTTTGCCGCCGCTGCCCTTTTCTGACTTGGAGCGTACGCGTGTACGCGCGGAGCTTGAGTTGACCGGGTTGGGGCTCGAGTCGGTAGCGGTGAAAGGGAATCTCGCGCTCAGTGATTTGGCTTTTGCATCCGAGGGGCTCGCGAAGGCGCCCGTGGGACCGTTGGACTTCACGATGCAAGGCGAAGGCACGTGGACGCCCGCCAGGCGCGAACTGTCTGGGTTGCGGGCGAAGCTAAAGAGTGGCGCTACGGCGATCTCTCTGAGCGGGATGTTGGCGTGGCCCAAGGACGGCTACCGCATAGATGTCGTGGCGGAGCTTCCGAAGACTCGATGTGGAGACGTACTCACGTTCGTGCCGGCGGGGCTTTTGGATGAACTGGCTACCGTGAAGCTCGGGGGAAACCTGACAGGCAAGCTCACGTTTCACGTGGATGCGGCCAACTTGGATGCCACGAAGGTCGACTTCGACGTCAAGGATGCGTGTACGTTCGACAGCTTGTTACCGATGTTAGATTTGCGGCGTTTTGCGCGACCGTTTCTGCATCAGGTACTCGAGCCAGACGGCACGCTTTTTGAGATGGAGACGGGGCCTGGTTCTATCAGCTGGACGCCTATCGAACACGTGAGCCCGTTCTTCATTCAGGCGGTGATTGCGCACGAAGACGGCCGGTTCTTTACGCATCACGGTTTCGCCGAACCGGAAATCGGCGTGGCGTTGGCTCGCAATCTGAAGGCGAAGGCTTTCAAGTTTGGTGCGAGTACCATCACGATGCAGCTCGTCAAAAACGTGTTTCTGCACCGGGATAAGTTACTCGCCCGCAAGGTGCAGGAAGCTTTCATCGTGTGGTGGTTGGAGCAGCAGTGGGATAAGCGCAGGATCTTGGAGCTCTATCTCAACGTGATTGAGTACGGGCCGAAGATCTACGGCATCCGCAACGCCGCGCTTCACTACTTCGGAACACTCCCTATCTATTTGACGCCTGCGCAGGCGGGCTTTTTGGCGTGTGTCCTGCCCAGTCCGAAGAGTTCGTATGTACATTACGAGAAGAAGGCGCTGTCGACGTCTGCTCGAAATCGCATCGCCAATTTGCTCAAGCACATGAGCTTACGTGAACGCATCGATGCAGAGGCTCTAGCCTATGGGCTCGAGGAGCTTGAGCGTTTTCGCTTCTATGACCCCAAGGAGCCGCCTCCGGTACCGCCAGAGGTGCGTGGAACCGCTCAGAAGCCCCCGTTCAAGACCACAGATGTGATCGTGGACCCATGGGAAAACTATGTGCCGTCTGACGATGGCAAGGAAAACGGCGGCTTCGGCCAACCGTAGCGCAACCAGCAGCTAGTCTTCGTCGGCTCGCAGCCTGCTGACGACACTGTAGTCTTCGAGAGTTGTGACGTCGCCTTGGGGCGCGTTGCCGCTCGCGATTTCCTTTAGTAGGCGCCGCATGATTTTTCCGCTGCGCGTTTTCGGTAATGCGTCAGCTAGGCGCACCGCATCTGGCTTCGCGAAGCGACCAATCTCGCGCGCTACGTGCTCGGCAAGTGCGAGCTTGAGTTCGGGCGAAGCCTCGCATCCTTGTTTGAGTGTGACGAAGGCCACGAGCGCTTGGCCCTTGAGATCATCCGGGCGCCCAACGACGGCGGCTTCCGCCACGCTCGGGTGAGCGACGAGAGCGCTCTCGATTTCAGCGGTACCAAGCCGATGCCCCGAGACGTTTACGACATCGTCTACGCGGCCCATCACCCAGAAATATCCGTCTTCGTCGCGACGTGCTCCGTCGCCTGTGAAGTACTTGCCCTCGAACTTGGAAAAGTAGGTTGCAAGGAAGCGCGGATGATCGTTCCACAGGGTACGCAACATGCTTGGCCAAGGTCGGTCGATGATGAGGAGTCCGCCTTCGTTGACTTGGGCCTCGGTGCCGTCGTTGTGCAAAACGCGCGCAGCAATCCCGAAGAACGGCAGCGTGCAGGAACCGGGTTTTGTTGGAATGGCGCCGGGCAGCGGCGACAGCATGATGGTGCCCGTTTCAGTTTGCCACCAAGTGTCCACGATGGGACAGCGCCCGTGGCCGACTGTGTTCTGATACCAGATCCAGGCTTCAGGGTTGATGGGCTCTCCCACCGAGCCGAGTAAGCGCAGAGAGCTGAGGTCGTGCTTCTTCACCGGTTCATCACCGGACTTGATGAAGGCGCGGATGGCCGTGGGAGCCGTGTAGAAGATGGACACGCGGTGGCGCTCGATGATGGACCAGATGCGTTCCATGTCGGGATAGTTGGGCGCGCCTTCGTACATCAACACGCTCGCCCCGTTGGCGAGGGGGCCGTAGGCGACGTAGGAATGACCTGTGACCCATCCAATGTCCGCGGTGCAGAAATAGAGGTCGTCGTCGCGCAGGTCGAAGACGTAGCGGGTCGAGATGGCTACGGACACCAAGTAGCCGGCGGTCGTGTGCAACACGCCCTTGGGTTTGCCGGTGCTGCCCGAGGTGTACAGGATGAACAAGGGCGCTTCCGCATCCATGGGTTCAGCCTGATGGAGTGGGCTCTCCTTCGCGAGCTCGGTGTCCCAGTCTAGATCGCGCTCGGCTTGCATCGAGATTGGGTTACCGCATCGCTTGAGCACCACAGTGTGAGTGACGCTCGGGCAAGCGTTGAGTGCGCGGTCGACATTCTCCTTGAGCGCGACCACCTGTCCGCGGCGGTGCGAACCGTCTTGCGTCAGGATGACTTTGGCCTGGGCGTCATTCACGCGGTCGCGAATGGCATCGGCGGCGAATCCGCCGAAGATTACGCTGTGAATCGCACCGATGCGCGCGCACGCGAGCATGGCGACGACGGCCTCAGGCACCATGCCCATGTAGATGGCAACGCGGTCGCCCTTCACAACGCCGAGCCGGCTGAGAAGATTGGCGAGACGACACGTCTGCTCTAGAAGCTCGCGGTACGTGATGCGTCGGATATCCCCTGGTTCGCCTTCGAAGAGGATGGCTGTCTTGTCCGCGCGGTCGCCGAGGGCGTGGCAGTCGAGACAGTTGTAGGCGACGTTCGTCGTGCCGTCGGTAAACCACGTGGCGTCGGGGATGCTGCCGCGCAGCGCATGGGAAGGCTTGCGAAACCAGTGAATGGCTTCGGCTTGCGCGAGCCAGAAAGCCTCGGGGTCGGCGAGGCTTTGCTCGTACATGGCGCGATAGACAGGCAGGGAGTCCACGTGAGCTTGGTTCGCAAAACCCGTCGGCGGTTCGAACACGCGCGCTTCTCGTGACACGCTGTGAATGCTCGTTTGGCTCATGGCGAGGGCTCCCTTGACGCTATGGAAGTGCGCGTGTGAACGCTACTTCATTGCCGCAATAACCGCATCTGTAAACTCTTTCGAGCTTGCGTTGCCGCCGAGGTCGCGGGTGAGCACTTCGCCCTTTGCAAACACACTGAAGACGGCATCTTCAAGGCGCGTGGCTTCTGCGTCCAGGCCGAGCTTACGGAGCATCATTACGCCACTGAGTGTAAGCGCTGCAGGGTTGGCAATGCCCTTGCCCGCGATGTCGGGTGCGCTGCCGTGCACGGCTTCGTACACCGCGTATTGATCGCCAATATTGGCGCCGGGGACGACTCCAAGGCCACCGACGAGGCCCGCACCCAAGTCGGACAAGATATCGCCGTACAGGTTGGTCATCACCATCACGTCGAAGCGCTCGGGATTTTTGACGAGCTGCATGGCACAGTTGTCGACGATGACTTCTTCGTGGTCGATGTCGGGGAATTTCGTGGAGATGCGTCGCACGCAGCTCAGGAACAGGCCGTCGGTGACCTTCATGATGTTGGCCTTGTGGACCGCGGTCACCTTGCTGCGCCCAAGCTCCCGCGCGTGCTGAAACGCGTACTTGGCGATGCGCAGGCTGGCTTCCTCGGTGATGATTTTTAGGCTCTCTGCCACACCTGGAACCACGAGGTGTTCAAGTCCAGAATACTCACCTTCCATGTTCTCGCGCACGATGATGAAATCGACATCGGGGTAGCGCTTCGAGATATTCGGAATGCTTTTGATCGGCCGCACGCAGGCGTACAAGTTAAGCGCCTTGCGAAGCGTCACGTTTACGCTGCGAAAGCCCGTGCCTATCGGTGTGCCGATGGGGCCCTTCAGGGCGATTTGATTTTTCCGGATGGATTCGAGAACGCTGTCAGGGATGGGATTGCCCGTGGCGTTGGCCAGTGCGGCGCCTGCCTCCTGTTCGTCCCACTCGATTTTTGCACCGCTTGCCGCGAGCATGCGCTTAGCGCACTCGGCGATTTCGGGGCCGATGCCGTCTCCTGGGATCAACGTGACTGTATGTGCCATTTCGCAGACCATCCTGGTTAGAGCGATGAAAACGCGCGTAGTTGAAGGTTACCCCGGCTTGCGCACAATGGCTGCGGTAAGATGTCTGCGTTTTTATGGGCAGAGCACCATTCATCGTAATCGAGGGAATTGACGGCGCCGGCACCACGACGCAGGCCGCGCGCTTGGTCGACATGTTGCGGGCTCGAAACATAGGGGTCCACGGCACGCGTGAGCCGAGCGATGGCGTGGTAGGCCGCTTATTGCGCGATATCCTGACGGGGCGGATCGTGAGCGAGGGCAGAAAGACCGCATTGCGCGGCAAAAAGCTCGCGCTGCTGTTCGCCGCCGATCGGATGGATCACCTCGAATGCGAGGTGCTGCCCCACCTGGAAGAGGGTGTGTGTGTAGTAAGCGACCGCTACGACCATTCCACGATCGCCTATCAAAGCGTGAGCGAGCGTGAGCCCGCGAGTATCCCTTGGCTGCGCGACCTCAATCGGTTCGCGGCGCGTCCGGATCTCACGCTGGTGCTCGACGTGTCTCCCGAAGTCGCCCGCGCGCGCAGATTGGCTCGCTCGGCGGAAAAGGAACTTTTTGACGCGGACGATCTTCAGGCGCGTTTAGCTGGCTTCTACACCCATATCGAACAGCACTTTCCCGGCGATCGCGTCGTGCATATCGATGCCGATCGCGAGCTCGATGCGGTGTTTGCTGAGATTGTCGCGCACGTGCTGCCCTTGTTCGCCGTGAAGGGTCAATAACGATGCGAGGGCCATGCTTTGCGTGTTTGTTGCTGTTGGGCTGTGGCGGGCAAGCAGCTCGCAGCGAGTCAGCGGCTGACGTTGGCGGAAAGCAAGTGTCTGCCGCGGCAGCTGGTGGACATGTTGTGCCGAGAGGAGCGCCGGGGCCGGGCCACACAGAAAGCCAAGAGCCCGAGTATTTGGGTGTCGTGGCGCGGGCTGGTCTTGTGGCGCTCGTCCAACAGGGACTCGGCCCACTGCTCGCGCATTTGCAGCTTGAGCCAAGTCTCGCTCAAGGAAAGCGGTTTGCGGGATTCCGCGTGGTCGCCATCGATCCCGCTTGGCAAGAGGCGGGGATCTTGGTGGACGACGTCATTGTGCGCCTCAATGGGCAGCGCTTGGAGCGCCCCGAGCAAGCGGCTTCGGCGTTTCAGTCGCTGCTTACGGCGAGCGAGATCAAGCTTGCGATTTCGCGTAGCGGTGAGCAAATCTACCTGCGCTACCTCATCGAATGAAGCTGCGCTGGGGGGACGTTAGGGAGCTGCGGGTTCGCAAATACGCACCCCGAAGGCGCCGCGATGCACCACGAGCTCGCCCAGTTTAGGTGCACAACCCGGGTAGTGCAGGGCGACGCGCTCGCTGGGAATCGGAGTCGCGAACGTGACGGGCTGACCGCTCGCTGCGCGGGCAAGCTCGAGTAGTCCGAGAGTGCCGCGAGCTAAGATGATTTCGAGGCTGCATGACTGCGCGGAGTCTGCGCGAGGCGGGGCGCGTTCGCGAAGCCGCAGCACGTCGCATTCGAGTCGCACCGAGAGCCGCTCTGCACAGCCGACCACCGCGAGTTCTAGATCGCCTATCAAGCCGCCGACGGTCAGCGTGAGCGGAATGCCATCACTCAAGAGCACGTCGCCCGGGCTGAGGGCAGTCCAATCCTCTCTGTCGAGGTCTTCACGCAGGATGAGCGACAGCAGGGCGTCTTCCTGAATCGACGCAGCGAAGTGTTCGCTCAGCAGCACGCGCACATCTACGAGCCCGAGCGGCGTAACGATTCCTACGGGCCAGACCACACAGGTTCCCAGATGGGACTCGACGCGGGCGCGATTGGCCTGATCGACATCGCACACTTGGAGCGAAGAGGCCTGCACAGCCATGCAGCGCGAAAATAGATAGGCAAGCACCCCGTGCTCGGCCTGGCGGAGCTGCGCTGCACGGCCGATACGCCCATCTCCACCGAGTGCGCGATCTACCCAGCGTGCGGCATCGCTTTGAGGGACCAGGACGCACGCGCGAGATGCGCCGTCACCCGGCACGCGTGTCAGCTCGAGCGCGACATCATCTGCACGCAGCCATTTTCCCAGATTTTGCGCCTGAACCAGCCTGGGGATCCCCACCACAAGGCTAGGTTCCCCAGCGCCCCACAGCGAGAGGCCAAGCTCCTGGCCCCCTTTATGCAACAACAAGTTATGCGGGAGTTCGCCCAAAGAGGGGCTTTGCGCGCCCTGCTCCTTCCTCACGCTCGCGTTCACGGTCACTTATCTCCTATACTGCGAGGGTCATGGGATCGGGAGGGAATCTAGCTTCGTGAACGCGCACGCCTCCTACATCGGGAAGGAAATCGCGGGCCAGTTCCGCATCATGCAGAGGATAGGCTCGGGCGGCATGGGCGCCGTCTTCAAGGCCGAGCAACCTGAGATGAACCGCTTCGTTGCGGTGAAAATCCTGCATCCCAAGTACGTTTCGCGCCCCGACCTTGTCTCTCGTTTCCGACGCGAGGCGCGTGCGATGAGCCATCTGTCTCATCCGAACACCGCGCGCGTGTTCATGTACGGTCAGCTCGAGGACAACGCTTGCTATATCGTGATGGAGTACCTGGAGGGGAAAAACCTGGCCCAGGTCACGCGCGCCGAGGGCATGCTGCAGCCGGCACGGGCCACCAACATCATGGTGCAGGTGTGTGGCGCGCTCGAGGAGGCCCATCGCCAGGGCATCATTCATCGCGATCTCAAGCCCGAGAACATCTTTCTCACCAGTCAGGGCGGGATCACCGACTTCCCGAAGGTGCTGGACTTCGGGTTGGCCAAGGTTACGCAGCGCGAGATGCGACCTGGCTCGCTTATCCTCACGCAGGAGGGCATGGTCTTCGGGACCCCCGAGTTCATGAGTCCGGAGCAGGCGAGGGGGCAGGCCCTCGATGCCCGCTCGGACATCTACTCACTCGGCTGCATCTTGTACGAGATGCTCACGGGTAAGCTGCCTTTCGATGCCGCCCAGCCCATGGACTACCTGGCGCTGCAGATTCGCGGCACCCCCATTCCGCTCGGTCAGCGCATTCCCGGCCTGACGTTCCCACCCGGGCTCGAAGCCGTGGTCATGAAGACCATCGAGAAGGACCCGGCCAATCGTTACCCCACGGCCTCCGACTTCGCGATGGCGCTCAAGGGCGTGCTGCAGGGCGATGTTCGCGACGACGCCATGCGTTCGGTGCCGCCGAGCGACGAGAGCCAGCGTTTCTATCTCGAGGGGCGCGAGGCGGCGGAGCAGGGGCGGGACCCTGGACGTCCGAAGAGCATTCCCGTGCCTACGGCGGGGGCGAATTCGGCGCGTACGTCCACGGCCTCCGGGGAACAGCGCGATACTACCAAGTCCCTGACCCAGTCGCCGATGCTCTGGGCGGCGCTCGGGGCGGGCGCGATGCTCCTTTTGGGGGGAATGATCGTCGGGTTGCTGCTTCTTCTGCGGTGATCTCGGTCGAGATGGGTTGTCCTGGCTGCTCTCTGGCCCTATCTCCCGGCCACGCGGTTGACGGGCTCGTCAGCCCTACGCTATACCGCCGCACCTTTCAGCACCGTTGAGCTCCAGTCGCGGGCCAGACGCTGCGCAAAGGCGACCTCCATGGACGCAGTGAGCGAACGCCAACCTATTGAGATTGCGCGCGATTTAATATCGCTCGCTAAGCCGCGTATCACGCTAATGGTCTTAATTACGGCCGCTGGCGGACTGTCCCTTGCCCAGGGAGCGGAGGGGCTCGACTACAAGAAGGCGTTCCTGACTTTGCTCGGGACCGCCCTTGTGGTGGGCTCGGCCAATACGTTGAACTGCTGGCTCGAGCGCGATGTGGACCGCTACATGACGCGCACGCGCACGCGGCCCCTGCCTGCCGGGCGGCTCTCGCCGACGGTCGCGCTGATTTTTGGGCTGTTTATGGCGCTGGTGTCGGTGCCGATGCTCACGTTGGGCGTCAACCATTTGACCGGCTTGCTCGCCGCCATCGCGCTGGTGAGTTACGTCGCCATCTACACCCCGATGAAGCAGAAGACCCCTGCGGCGCTCCTCATCGGCTCCGTGCCGGGCGCCTTGCCGCCGCTCATCGGCTGGACCGCGGTCACCAATCGCCTCGATTGGGCGGGCATCGCGCTGTTCGGGATCTTGTTCTTCTGGCAGTTGCCGCACTTCATTGCGATCGCGATCTTTCGTGAGGAAGAATACACGCGCGCGGGCATCAAGGTTTTGCCTGCGGTGCGCGGGCTCCATGTTGCGAAGATCCACGCTTCGGTGCACGCGGTTCTATTGCTTGCGGTGAGCTTGCTGCTCGTGCCGCTCAAGGTCGCAGGCACCTTCTACCTGGTGTTCGCGGGCATTTTGGGCTTGGCCATGCTGCTCATCACGCTGCGCGGCTTTGCCAAAGACGCAGGTCATCGCTGGGCGCGTCAGGTGTTCGCGGTTTCCCTGGTTTACCTGCCGCTGCTGTTTGTCGCGCTCGCGCTCGACGCCCTCGTTTGAGGCAGCGTGGCGAGGGCAACTGAGGTCGGGCCATGAAGAAAGTCAGGCTGCTGCTTTGGGCGCTTTTGCCGTTTGCGGCGCTCGCCGCCTATGCGGCCCAACGGCTCAACGCGGGTGAAGTCACCACCAAGGGATCGCTCGGGCGCGTACCTGCCTTCGAGCTGACTTCTCAAGCTGGGCAGACAGTGACCCAATCCGACCTGCTCGGTCGCATCTGGCTGGCGAACTTTGTGTTCACCCGCTGCCCGAGCGTGTGTCCGCTGCTTACGGCCAAGTTTCATGGTTTGCAGGGCAAGGTCCGCGACCTCGAGGGCGTGCGCTTCGTCTCCATCTCGGTGGATCCGGAGTACGACACACCCGAGGTGCTCAAGGCCTACGCAGAGCGATTTGAGGCCGACCCTGAGCGCTGGCTGTTTCTGACCGGGCCGCTGTCGGAGATCGAGCGCACGGTGGTGAAGGGCTTCAAAATGCACCGCGGCAATCCCGAGCCAAGCGCGGCGGACCCGACCCTAGTGGAAATCATGCATGGCGAGCACTTTGTGCTGGTGGACGCCGAGGGCACGATTCGCGGCTACTACCAGAGCGACGATGCGGGCCTCAAGGAGCTCGAGAGCGACTTGAGGGAACTCTCGCGTTAACGGCAGGCCGCGCCAGCGCGACCCGTCATCGAGTGGTGAAACCAGAGCGGGCCGGGCGCGCTCGCTCGGGACCGCTCGCTTGTTCACCTAGCTCGAACAGTAGTCGGAGCCGAGCTTCTTGATCGCAGCCAACTTCTCTTTGGCTTTGGCGATCAACGGGGACGTGGTCTGTGTCTTGATGAGTGTGTCGAGCGTCGTCTTCGCATCGCTGCAGGCTTTCAGCCGATAGAAGGCTTCTGCCATGTCGAGCAGGGATTCGTCGACCGCATCGCCGCTGCGATAGCTCTCGATGACCTTTCGTAGCTCGGCAAGCGCCGTGGCCGGTCGGTTCTCGAGCAGGTAGCTCGCGCCAATCCAGTACTGTGCGTTGTCCGCTTGGGTGTCGGTTTTGTAGCGCTCGACGTACGCACGGAACAACGTGCGCGCCTTGGCGTAGTCGCGCTCCGTGTACGCGCGGTAGGCTGCGCTGTAGTGCTCGGATTTGTCCGCCGGAATGACGTCTTCTTCCGCGGCCGGATTCGTCGCGCCGCCGGTCGCGGCCGTGGCTTTGACCTCGGACTGCGCCTTCTTGAGCTCTTCTACGGTGTACTGAAGTTCGGCGAGCCGCCCCTCGGCCACCGCAAGCTTCGTTTCAAGCTCGCTGACCTGCACCGTGACATCGGCACTGTTGCGTTGAACGACACTCGTCGCGCGCTCAATCACGCCTTCGAGCTGTTCGATGCTTTCCTGCGCCTTGGTTTCAGCCTGTCTTAGCTGTTCGAGTTGCGCGTTCTGCGCTTCCTCTAGCCGCTGAAGACGACCTTTCTCTGCTTCGAGCTCAAAGCGAAGTTGTTCGCCTTGGCCTGCGCTGGTCCACAAAAAACAACCGCCCAGCGCAGAGATGAGCCAGGCGGAGCACAGTAGAGAAGCCATGCGTCCCATAGGAGTTCGGCCTTCTTCAAATAATGTTGGAGTACAGAGGTGAGGCGCGACAACGACTCGCGCACCCTTTTTCACTTCGCGGTGAACTCGACGCGGCGGTCTTGTGCCCAGCCACTCTCGTCTTCGCCGCGAGCCATTTCCTCACCCATGGAGGAGGTCGAGAGCTTGTTCTTCTCGACGCCGAGGCTGCCCATGAACTGCTCGACCGAGCGTGCACGGCGATCGCCTAGGGCGAGGTTGTACTCCTCGGTGCCGCGCGGGTCGGTGTAGCCGGTCACGCGTACGCCTGCGATTCCACGCTCACGAACGCAGCTTGCGTTGCGCGCGATGACGTCACGGGCCGAGGGCTCGAGGGTCGAGGAGTCGTAGGAGAAGTAGATCGTCTCGAGCTGGCATACGGTGGATGTCGACTGCGGAGCGGGCGCGGGGGCTTCGCTCACAGCGCGCTCGCAGCGGTTGGCTACGCAGGTCTGTCCACCGGGGCAGGGGCGGTTTTCATCGCAGTAGTTGGCGATGTCGTCGCAAGCGCCTGCGTTGCACTGTTGCCCAGCGCCGCAGTCAGCGTCCGAACGGCACATCTGACAGAGCTGATTGACGCAGAATTCGCCGGCTTTGCAGTCCCCATCTTCTTCGCAGTTGGGGTACTTCGGGCCACATGCGGATCCGAAAAGTCCGGTGCTAAGCACGAAAGCCAATGCGGCAAAAAGCCGGGCAAAGGAGCCAACAGTCGGGACAGTAATTTGCGTGGACATGAATCGTTCCTCCAACAGTCGAGGCTTTTTACCGCCGTCTAGGAGGGTTGCAAGGAGGCAAGCCCTGCACGTACGGTTTTGCTTGCAAAATGGTCCGCAAATCCTAACCCCTCCTGAGGACTACAGGAGAACGTTTAGACAGTGAATTCGTTCCCTCGGGCATCCACTGCGCGGGGGATTTGCCGAAGTCGTCGCCGGGCGCAACACTGGTTGCTGTGCAAGCCGCCCCTCTCGCTGCTCGACTTTCCCTGATTAAACCGTCGGCTACGGCCAGCTTCGCCCAGCGCGCTCAAAATCTGCGTGCTCAGGGGGTGGATGTGCTGTCGTTTGGGGTTGGTGAGCCGGATTTTGCGCCGCCAGCGCACGTTTTGCAGGCGGCGAAGGACGCTCTTGATTCCGGGGCGACGCGCTACACCAGTGTGCGTGGCATTTTGCCCCTCCGCGAAGCCATCTGTCGGGATTCGCAGGTGCGCAGGCCTGGCACGTCTTACCGGCCGGACGAAGTCGTGGTGTCGGTCGGCGCAAAGCATTCGCTGTTCAATCTGTGCTTCGCGTTGCTGGGCCCCGGCGATGAAGCGATCGTGCCCACGCCCTGCTGGGTAAGCTATCCCGAGCAGTGCGCGATGGCAGGCGCCACACCGGTCCTGGTGACGACGACCGACGCCACGGGCTTTCGCCTCACTCCGGCTCAACTCGAGGGAGCGATCACGGAACGCACACGTGCGCTGTTTCTGTGCACTCCGAGCAACCCTACGGGCGCCGCCTATTCGCGCGCTGACCTTGAGGCGCTGGCTGAAGTGTTGAGACGCCATCGCATTTGGATCGTGGTGGACGAAATTTACAGCACGCTGGTCTACGGTGGCTTTCAGCAGCATTCGTTGCTCGAGGTGGCGCCCGACCTGCGATCGCGCGTGATCGTCGTGGACGGGGTGAGCAAGCGCTTCGCCATGACGGGATTTCGCATTGGATGGATGCTCGGGCCCAAGGAAGTGGCCGATGCTTGCGATGTGATTCAGAGCCAGACCACGACGAGTGCGACGTCGGTGGCCCAATACGCGGCTCTGGCCGCTTTAGACGGGGATCTCGGGCCGGTCGAAGAGATGCGGCAAGCTTTCGAGCGGCGGCGAGCGCTGGCCGTGGACGGGCTGAATGCGATTGCTGGACTGCACTGCCGCAAGCCTGAAGGTGCGTTTTACGCGTTCTTCGATGTGCGCTCGTACCTTGGTAAGACGCTCGCCGGGCGCTTTATCGCCGATGACGTCGCCCTCGCGGAATACCTGCTCGAAGAGGCCCACTGCGCCTTCGTTGCGGGCAGCGCTTTTTTGGCGCCTGGCTACCTGCGCATGTCGTACGCGGCCAGCGAAGCGCAGATAAGCGAAGGTCTTGTTCGCCTTTCGCACGCGCTGCAGAAGTAGCGACGAAGGCCGCGCAGGGGGTGCAGGAGCCGTGGTGCAGGAGCCGTGGCGCAGCGGCCAGCCGGCTTCCGCGAAGGCAGGCAGCGAGCGCGCCAAGGGCGCCGCCTGCAGGAGGCCCTAGGCGGCCTCAGGAACGGCCTACTTGGAGGAGTCTTTGGAGCCGCCTTTGAAGAGGCGACCCAGGATGCCCTGACGCGCCTCGGGCAGCTTGGGCGGCTTGCTCGTGGGCTTATTCGCTCCATCGGCGAGCGCTTCCGTGACGTCGTCGGCATCGGTGAGGTCGTCGATGACGATCTCGAACTCGGAGGAAGGGATCTCGTCGTCGTCCGGAAAGATGGCGGCGCGGGCCTCGACGCTGGGGGGCATGGAGTCGAGACTGCGCATATCGAAGATCTCTGTGGGATCGTCGAGGTCGGCGTCGGACTGGTGGGGGGCGCTCGGCTTGGGGCCAAGACCCGTGGGGACGGCGGGGGAGCCCAGATCGCGCAACAGGTCGTCTACGCTGTCCGCATCTGCCTCGGGGCTGGGGGGAAGGCCGCTGGGGCTGCTCGCTTCGTCGAACAGGGCGTCGAACTCGGCGTCGGGGTCGCGCGCACAGGGGCCCTGCGATGAGCTTGCGCGCACGGAAGGGCGGGGCGCGGGAGAACTCGGGGCGAGGGCTGTGGGCTCGATGGGGCTCGCTGGCGTGCTCTCAGAGCCGTCCATCGCGTCGAACAACGAGAGCACGGCGTTGGTCTCGTCGTCGTCATCATTGTCGGGTAGGGCTGCAGCGGCCGGGGAAGCGGGGTCGCCAGCTCGAGAAACCTGGGACGCCTCACTGGCAGCGTGGTCGCTGGCTTGAGCGTTCGGTGCAGGCTGGGGGACTGGGCGGGGCAAGGTGCCCGAGTGGTCGACGTTCGACAGCGCGGCAAACTCGGCTTCGAAGTCTGCGTCGCCGTCTTCGTCCAGGCGATCTGCGCCGTCTGGATCGGCCAGCGTGAAGGCGCCGCTCTGAGGGGCGGCAGGCGCAAGCGGGATTTCGCCGGACTGCGACAGCTCGCTGCGTGCGGGGGCTACGGGGGCAGGCAGCGCGATTTCCGAGCTCTCGGGCGGACCGCGATGCAGTGCGGTCTGGGCCTCGTCTGCGTCGGTGTAGGCCTCTTGCGGCCTGCTCGAGGGCTTGGCGGGCGCGACGCGACATCCGAGGGACGCGTCGGCCTTCGGCGGCTGCACGATGCCGGGGCTACGCGCTTCGAAGCGCGCGGGCTCGCGCGCGAGCAAAACAAAAAGTGCTTCGAGGGCCTGGTCGACCTCGCCAAGCGACCCTGAGATGCCCGCGTATGTGCGCGCGAGTTGCACCGCATTTGGATGGGGCTCGCCCAGCGCAGCGAGCTGCGCGTCGATGGCCGAGGGATCTAACTGCATGTGCGTATTGGGACACACAAATGGGGGGGCGATCAAGGCCCGATGGGGGTGCTTTGCGTGAGGGTCAGGCGCAGTTCGAGCTCACGTGGGCTGACCACTGCGAGTTCCGGTGCTTCGTGCTCGAGCAGAACGCGGATATGTCTGCGGAGCGTGGCTTGCGTGAGCAGCGCGCAGGGGCGAGGCGCGCGCGTCCATGCCTCGCGGACAGAGTCCGTGATGTCTCGGGCGAGGCCCGGGGGCAGGGCGAGCCATTCCTTGGGGCCCTCAGTGCGCACCGCGTCTGAAACTGTCTCTTCGAGGATTCCCGAAAGGCGCAGCACGTGCAGCGTTCCGGCGGGGGCGAGCGTGTGGCTGATGCGTCGCGCGAGGGAGGCGCGCACTTCCTCCACGAGCTTGGGTATCGCGGCATGAGATAGGGGAGCCGCGGTGCCTTGGGTCGCGAGCGCTTCGAGGATGTCTGGCAACCAGCGAACGCTCACCCCTTCGCGAACGAGCTCGCGCAGCACTTGCACGAGCAAGCCGGTGGAGAAGAGCTTGGGGACGGTGTGACGCACAAGAGCGGGTTTTTCGCGCTCAAGCTGGTCGAGCAGCGTTTGGACCTCTTCAAGCCCCAGGCAATCTGCAGCGTGGCGCCGGATGACACGCACAAAGCTCTCGGCGAGTGCAGTGGCTTGTGCAGGCAGGGCGCAGCTCGGCTCCGGAATTTCGCGAAAAACCCAACGGAATAGGCCGGCTTCCAGGGCTGGAACGACGCGAACCTCAGGTTGCGGCAGGGGTATACCGAGCTCTTCGGAGAGCGCGTTGCGCATCGCTGAGAGCGCGCGCAGGAGAGCATCCGAAGGGGCGCCTCGTGTCACGAACGCCTCGGGACTCGTCTCGGACAACTCGAGCACCAAGGGCGCGCGCTTGGTGTGCAGCGGCGTGGAAGCTGAAGCGACCTCGGCAGGCGACGTGCGTAGAAACGCGAGACCCAGGAGCAAGGCAGAAACGAGGAATGGCCAGGCAGGCAGGCCCGGGACGAGCGCAAGCGCGAGCAAGATGGCACCCGACACAGAGAGCACGCGTCGGTCGGAGAAGAGCTGCTGCGTGATGTCGCTGGCGAGGGAAGTCGAGCTGTCGTCCGACGCCACACGCGTAACGACGAGACCTGCGGCGGTGGCGCCGAGTAGCGCCGGGATTTGGGTCACCAGGCCGTCACCGATGGTGAGCAGACCGTAGGTGCTCAGGCTATCTGTGAGGCTCAGGCCGCGTGAGGTCGCGCCGATGGCGACGCCGCCGATGAAGTTGACGAGCGTGATGACGATGCCCGCGATGGCATCACCTTTTACGAACTTCATGGCCCCATCGAGGGCGCCGTAGAGCTGGTTTTCGCGTTCGAGTCGCTTGCGCAGCGCGCGGGCGCTCTCTGCGCTCAGGTGGCCTGCGCGTTGCTCAGCGTCGATGGATAGCTGCTTGCCGGGTAAGGCATCGAGGCTGAAGCGCGCACCGACCTCGGCCACACGCTCGGCACCGCGCGCGATGACGATGAACTGGATGAGCGTGAGGATGAGGAACACCATCGCGCCGACCAGATAGTCTCCGCGTACGACGAATTGCCCGAAGGCTTCGATGACTCTGCCTGCATCGGCTTGCAGCAGGATGAGGCGAGTCGAGGAGACATTGAGCGCGAGACGGTACAGGGTGCTGAGCAGGAGCAGCGTGGGAAAGGCTGCAAAGTGCAAGGGCTCGCGCACGTAGAGCGAAGCACACAGCAAGAGCACGCCGAAGCTCAGATTGAGCGCGATCAGTAGGTCGAGCAGGGCCGTGGGGAGCGGAACGACCATCATCGCGAGAATGGCGATGACCAGTGCGGACAGAAGCCAGTCCGCTGTCCGGAAGGTTCCTACTCCGCGCCGGGAAGCGCTCATAGGTCGCGCCGCCCGTCGAATGCCCGCCCTAATGTGACTTGGTCTGTGAACTCCAGGTCGCCCCCGTGTGGCACGCCACTTGCGATTCGCGTCAAGCGCACGCCCGTGGGTTTGAGGGCCTGCGCCAGGTACATTGCGGTGGCTTCACCGTCGACGCTGAGCGGTGTGGCGACGATGATTTCCTCCACGCCCTCGCTGCCGATGCGCGCGATGAGGTCGTCGACCCGCAGCGCGTCGGGGCCCACGCCGTCGAGCGGAGACAAGAGTCCGTGCAGCACGTGGTAGCGGCCGCGGAAGTTGCCCGTTCGCTCGATGGCCATCAGGTCTTGGACGCGCGCGATGACACACAACACGCGACTCTCGCGTCTGAGATCGAGGCAGATGTCGCACTGCGAGCGGGCGCCGTAGTTGCCGCACAGCTCACAGCGATGGACGCGCTCGTGCAGCGCCAGCAGGGCCTCGCCCAGGCGCTTGGCGTAGCTTGGCTCCGCACCCAGCACGAAGAACGTGAGCCGGGCCGCCGTGCGCTCGCCTATCCCGGGCAGCCGCGCCAGAAGCTGCGAAAGCTCCGTGATGGGTGAGGTCGCCATGGCTTTGCCTCAGAGCACGCCGGGCATCTTGATGCCCTTGGTCACCTTCTCGAGCTCCGCGTCCAGCATCTCTTGGGCCTTTTTGAGAGCGGCGTTTACGCCAGCCACCAAGAGGTCTTGAGCCATCTCCAAGCTTTCGCCAGTAAGAAGTTCGGGAGCGATGGTGACCTTGACGATCTCGAGGCCGCCATTGGCAACCACTTTGACCTGGTCGTTTCCGACGCCGATTTCCACCGTCTCGGACTTGAGCTCGGCCTTACGTTGCTCGATCTTGCGCTGCATGCGGCTCGCTTGCCGCATCAGCTCGGTCATTCCGCCACGAAATTGCATGGCGTGGCTTCTACCGCCGACGAACTAGGTTTTCAAGGCTACGCCGGGAGGAGAGCGCGGCGTAGGTCTTCGCGATGCGGGTTCGGCCCCGCGGTGGGGATGTGTGGGCTAGAAGGGGCTGGGCAATCCACCGCAGACCGGCACCGACTGGTTGCAGCCGTTTTGCATGCGGCAGGAGTCGCAGGTGGTGCTGTCGCCGGTGAGGCACTGGCTCAGGCAGTTTTTGCTCGCACACTCCGCAGCATCCAAGAAGCAGCCGAGACACTCGGCCGGCGAGGTGATGGCCGGATCTTTGCGCACGCACTCTTCGATCTTGACGCGCAGTTGTGCGTCGGAGTCGAAGGCGTTGAGTGGATTGCTTTTCACCGAGCGCGCGCAAGACGACACGGCGAAGGTGACGCGACCGCTGCACACGTCGTCGGGGGTAGGCTTGCACTTGCCCGTGCCGGTGAGCTCGGCCTCGATCATCTCGATGGAGACGCCGCAGTAGTAGCCCGCGCAGGAGCCATTTTCTGCCTGTTGGTAGGAGCTACAGCCTGCACTCGCAGCGGTACCCGCGATCGCACTCGGACCAGTGGGGTCCGTGGTTGGGGGCGGCGTTGTGGGGTCCGTGGTTGGGGGCGGCGTTGTGGGGTCCGTGGTTGGGGGCGGCGGAGAGGTCGGCATGTCTTCGACCGGTGGCAACACGTCGCCGTAGTTGCTGGCCATATCGAGGCAGCCTGAGCTCAAGGCGCAGAGCAGCGACGCTTGGAAGACAGGCGCCACAGCGCGCGCCGCGAAAAATGAACGTGGGGTTTTGAACAAACGGGAGAGGTCCATATGAATCTCCTCAAAACGAAGCGTTGAGCTGGAGCGAGAACACATTGAGGCCGGCAGTGAAGCGTCCTTCGTTCACGCCGGTGGATTGGATCTCATTGATGGAAGCGATGTCTTTGACACCACCTGTGCCGACCGCGACTTCGGTGGTCTGGTAGATGAGCCGCGCGTACGCGACGTGAGCCTTGAAGCGTTCCGCGAACGCGAACGTCGCGCCGAGGTGAATGCCGAGCTTCTTCACCGGCCAGTAATCGATGTTCATGTACTCGACTGGCGCGGCGCGGGTGGCGTACGACACGCCGCCACGAACCGAGACAACCTCTGGAATCAGTTGGAGATCGCCACCCGCACGAAACGTCCAGGTGTCCTTCCAGTGCTTGGGCACGGTGGTCGAAAGACGTGGATAGGAAAACGTGGCGTCGGGTGCGTTCGCAAACTGGATCTTAGGGACTTTGGGATCGTCGACGGTCTTGTTGTGGAGTGTGACTTCGTACTGGTCGACGGCGCTGGTCTGCGCCCAAGAGATGTCGACCTCGAAATCAAACAACTCATCCTTCATCGGGTCGAGCACACGGTCTCGAACCCGACCGTCGCGCGCCACGGAGATGCGCGCACCAAACGTGGCTTCCATCGTGTGGAAAGGCACGTCGAGCTTTACGCCTTCGATCTTGCAGTGCGTGCCGGGCGTGGGATCGCTGCAGTTCTTGAGCGGTGCGCCCTTGATGCCGTTGGCGGTCAAGATAGCGTTGCCCTTGGCGTTGATGTCTCCCTGGTAGGTCGCGACCGCGAACAGGTCCAGGAAATCGAATGGCGAGACCACAACGCTCGCGTTCAAGCGTGGAATGGCCCAGTCCGTGGCGCGGATTTCGTTGATCACTTCTTGATCGCGGAAGGTGCCGCCCAAGACCGATACGGCGCTCTTGTTGTAGACGCTCGCGACGCCCCAGCCTGCGCTGACACCGAAGCGCAGCTGCTTGATCGGGGCAGCGCCGAGGCCCACCATCAAGTACGCGGTGACGGCATCGCGCTCTATGCCCATCTGTCGCGACGGCGCGGCCGCACCCATGCTGGTGACCTCGTGCGTCTCGTTTTCGCTCGGGTACCAGCTTGGGATGGTGTCGTTGCCGTACTTCGAGCCGCCGACTCCGGCGGGTGTAAACAGGCCGATGCCGTAGCCCCAGCCGCTATCGAAAGACTGCGCCCAACCGGTATTGGCCGTGAGACCGGGCGCGGCTTCGTTACACATCTTTCCAGTCATTTCAGAGCCCTGAAAGCCCGGGTAGGCGCCAGGCTGCTTGTACTCGACGTTGTCGTCGAAGAAGCGTTGGTAGCAGGCGCTCAGGATGGGCAAACGCATCTCGAAACCGAGATCGGTATTGGGAACCACCGCGAGGTTTGCGGGATTTTGCCAGGTGGCCATGAAATCGTTGACGCGCGCATAGGAAGCCGCGCGGCCGAGGCCGACGGTTCCGCCGACGGTGTCTTCGATGCCAGCCGCCTGTACATGAGCGGCTCCTCCGAGCGATGCCGCGAACGCAGCCAGCCAGAGTGCACGCCTTTTACCAGCACCTTTTCTGTCAGAAACGCAAAGCATGGGGACATCCTTGGTGCGACGAATCAGAAACGCGCGGACAGGCTTACGCCTTGCGTGTGGCGGTCGATCAGGGGGGCGAAGGCAAGTTCGGCTCCGGGCTTTCTCCCGAAGTGGCGCTCGAAGTTGCGAAGCGCTTGCCGAGGACGCGAAAGAATCTGCAGTTCCGACACGAAAAATGTGAGGAACACGCGCTGAGCGGCGAGTTTCAAACTGTGTTCGTAGATCAGCGCGACCGCTGCACCGGAGCCGAGCGCAACGCCTACACCGAGTAGGTGTCGCGACCACGCGGTGCTGCGGCGATCGACTTCGGCTTGATCCGCGAGGTCCGCCTCACCAGCTGAAAGCTTGGCCTGCTTCTCGCTGTCTGTGCGCGAGGCCATATCGCGATAACGCAACGTCGCTCTGATGCCTGGGCGCGGGGCCAGCAAAAACAGTCCGAGACTTGCTGCCGATACGCCAGCACCGATCAGATAGCTGCCTCGGAACGCTTTATCGTCCGAGGCGAACGCGATGACAGCTTGGCCGACGACCAGCGTGCTTTGGATGGCGACCCAAGTGCGGAAGTAGCGACGTGTCGGCGCCTCGATTTCCTCCAGGTACCCATCGAGCGCTGCGAGGCGTGCGTCGAGGGAAAGAGGGGCCGGCGCGAGGTCTTCGCTCGCGGCAGATTCGCTCGCAACATCAGCGGGGAGCGACGCAGCGTCGTCCTCGCTCCCATCTGTTCCTGCCTCCCAATCGGGGAGGTCGTCTGCTTTCGCCGACAGAGGTGCAGCGAGTAGTGTTGCCGCTAAAAATAGGGCTTTCATCGACGGGAGCGAAGACCGGTACATCGCTGCACTTGCTATCACGCTTCACGGCGAAAACGTGCGACATGCATGACAGGAATGACCGGTTTTTGGAAATGCCGGTCGCTTCAGTCAATCGCGGTCGCGGTTTCCTGAGTGTTCTCGCGCGCCTAATCGATGACGACGTCGTGCTTCTGGGCGAGCTCTGGGAAAACCTTGAAGGCTTCAACCACGCGCGGGTGTTGTAGCGCTTTCTTTTTGATCGCTTCTTTACGCTCGTCTAGCTGCGCAGCTTCTTGTTGCGCCAGGCTTACACCTGGGGCCTCGGCGGCAAAACGAATCGTCAGAACGGGCTCGGCGCGCAGCACCGCGTGGGCCGCGCGACGCATCGCTTCGCTGCCGTCTTGCGTTTGGGCCTGACGACCAAAGAACGAGCCTTCTTGAAAGATGATCTCGACTTCCTCGGCGCTTACGTTGCTTGGAACGCCATGTTCATACATGGCGGCCCAGCGTGGGTCATGGTTGCGCAAGTGTTGGATAAGCGCGGACCATTTGGCCGAAACGATGCCTGAAGGAGCCCTAGGGGGCGGCTCCACCGGACGCGCCATGGGCGCAGGCGCGACAGAAGCCGGTCGTGTTGTGACGGGCGCAGCGGGGGGCTGTGCCATCGCAGCGGCAGCTCCGTGGCTTGCACCCGCCACACGCGATGTTCCTCCGGAAGCGACGCTCACTCCCGGCACAACGCCTCGCGCCGGGGCCGCGACCACAACCCCGGACTCGCGGGCTTCGGCAGGGGCGCCCGCCTGCGGGTCTGCGTGTTGGGTGGGGATGAAGCGCTGAAATGGGTTGGCTTTGTCAGTGACACCGGGCTCTGCTGGGAGCGGAGCCCTTGGGGCGCCCGCGCCTGGGCCAGGACCTTGGTTGGGAAAGGCTGCTGCGGGGGACGCGCCTGCGTGGCCGCCGCTCGGGGCCCCGTGGGGGGCGCTGCGCTGCGCTGGGGGAGAAGCGGGCGGTGCGTCTGGGCCGCTCCTGCCTGGACCCCGGGGAGGGCTCGCAGGAGAAGACGGGCCACCGCTCTTTTCGAGGTCTTCGAGGCGAGCTATCAGCTGTGCCAAATCACGTAGAGGCGGACGTGTGGCCAGGCGCACAGCGCCCATCTCGAGTGCGGTCTTTGGCGTGGAGGAGCGCCCCACTTCTTCCACCAATTGCGCTATCGAAGCGAAGGCGCGCTCGAGCTCGAGCACCTCGACCTTTGCGCTGCTCGAAAGGGCGCGCGTGCGTTCTTCCGGGGGCAAATCGACGAGCTTCGGGTGGTCGCCTGCGACCCGCAGCACGACGGTGTCGCGTGCCAGGTCGAGCCACTGCTTGACGAAGTGCACAAGGTCGAGGCCTTGGCTCGCGACCGCGTCGATAATCTCGAGGGCTGCCTTGCCGTCGCCCTGAAGCGCCGCCTCATGCAGTGCGTGTACATGCTCTCGGTCGGCAAGTCCGAGCTCTTCGGCCACACGCTTACCGAGCAGCTTATCGGTCGAAAAGGCGAGGACCTGGTCTAGCAGCGTCAACGCATCGCGCATGCTGCCTGCGGCTTCGCGGGACACCAGCGTGATGGCGGGATCGTCCGCTTCGATGCCTTCTTTGCCGAGGATCTCTTGTACGCGCTCGGCGATGACCGATTGCGGAATCAAGCGAAAGTCGTAGCGCTGGCAGCGTGAGCGAATCGTCACCGGAACTTTGTGTGCTTCGGTGGTCGCGAAAATAAACTTTACATGGGCGGGCGGCTCTTCGAGCGTCTTGAGGAACGCGTTGAAGGCGCCGGTCGACAGCATGTGAACTTCGTCGACGATGACGATCTTGAAGCGGTCGCGCGCGGGGCGAAACGGGATGGATTCCTGTAGTCTGCGCACGTCCTCCACGCTGTTGTTGGAGGCGCCGTCCATCTCGATGACATCGAGGTCCATGCCCGAGGTGATCTGGACGCACGCGTCACAGACATTGCACGGCGAGGCGGTGGGGCCCTGCTCGCAGTTCAGCGCCTTGGCGAGGATGCGCGCGCTTGTGGTCTTCCCTACGCCTCGCACCCCCGTGAAGAGGAACGCGTGGGCCACGCGCCCGCTCGCGATGGCGTTTGCAAGTGTACGCGTGACGTGTTCCTGACCTACGAGGTCTGAAAACGTCTGGGGGCGATACTTTCGCGCGAGGACCGTGTAGCTCATGGTCGGGCGCGACTGTAGCACCCGGCCCGGCCCGCAGTGCGGATCATCGCCTACTGTTCTTCGCCCAGCCGAGGGCCTGGGGCATGCGGTCGTGGCCCCAGAACAGTTCTCGGTCGACCACGAAGCTCGGAGCTCCAAAGATCCCGAGTGCTTGCGCCTCTGTCGTCTGCTCGCGCAAGCGCTGTTTCAAGGCTGCGGAGCTGGCGGTGTCGCAGACCTCGTCCACGTCTTGGTCGCCGAGGTCGAGGTTCTGCAGGATTTCGCGCAGCACTTCGACGCGGCTGATGTCGCGGTCCTCACCAAAGTTTTCGCGATACACGCCCTGCACGAAGGCTTTGCCCCAAGCTTTGTCGGTACCGACGAGCGCGATGCGCGCCGCCGAGAGCCCATTGCGGGGAAAGTCGCTGGGCTGCTTGAAAGGGAGCGCGTACTCCTCGCACAAACGCGCCATATCTCGCCACATGTAGCGCCCTTTGACTGGAAAAGCCTCAAAAGGCGAGGTCTTGAGCCCCTGCGACGCAAAGATAGGCCCAAGCAAGAAAGGCTGATATTGCACCGAGACGTGAGCTTCTTGAGCGAGCGCGTCGACGCGCATCGCAGCTAGGTAGGAATAGGTGCTAGCGAATTCGAACCAAAATTGTAGGTGCGGCACGAGGGCAGTGTAGCGGTTTTTGGGAGCAGGCGGCTTTGGCGCGCGGCGGTTTAACTTAACGCGCGAGCAGGGTGCTACTTGCAAGTCCCCGGCTGATCTGCGCTGAAGCACGATGCACCGCATGCGCACGTGACCAAGCCATTGCACCGACTCTCGCCCGGACAATCCGCATCACTCCAGCACGCCGATGGGCTCAGCGCAGCACGCGAGGCGCTAGAACATAGGCCTTCGCTCGGGCACTCAAGCCACTGATAGCCGCAGCCGCCGTCGGGCTTTTGCAGGCAGGCCGGGCCCCGCATGTGCACGCCATCTACGCAGGACTCGCGCTTTGCAACTTGCAGAAAGCTACCCAGTTTTTCGTCGCATGACGTGGGGCAGATGGACGGCGCGAGCTCACAGGCCGACTCGAAGGAAACGCTGACGCCCGCGCGAAAAGCCTCGCATGCATTGCCGTAGGTCACGCCGTCGCAACCGCACACCGGCAAGCTCTCCTCTGGACATGCCTCGGGCTTCGTTTGGCAGAAACTGGCTTGCTCGAGTCGACCGCATGTTCCCAGGCTGAAAGCGCAAAAGCTTCCGCTGCCGCAGGTGTTGTTCTGGAGTGAGCAGCCGGGGTCGGTCGCGCACTGAAAGCCGCACTGCCCGCCCTTTTGTGGTAGACACTCGGCCGGCTTGCCGTCTGCGCATACAGGAGGCGTGGACGCGATGCCGATGGGCTCCCAGACCAACACGAGGGCGCAGTCGTCGGGCGTGCACACAGGCATGTTCTCGACGATGCCGCCGTCGGGCTCCAAGGGACACGCTTCGTACTCCCACCCGCAGTCGTCGTCTTGCTGTACGCACGTCAATGCGCGCGGGGAGCCATTCCAGCAGGTGAAGGCCTCAGGTCGTGGCACGCCGCAGCAAAGCAGGTCGCCTGCGTCTGGACCGGATGCATCAGGGGGCACATCCGCGATACGCACGCCCACGGAGAGCTCATCCACGCAGCCGCGCGCGCCCAAAAGCAGCGGCGCTGCGAGCAGCAATGCGAGTCCCAACAAGCGTGTGTGTGAGTTCATGGCTTGATGCAGGCTGTGCGTACGCGTTCTAGGAGCGGAGAGTTGGGGGAGACGCGCTGAAGTTCCTTGAGCACCTTGAGCCCGTTGTGTCCGAGGCTGCAGCGAGCCAAGGCTTCGATGCCCTGGCGTTCCTCGCGCAGGCTTCCGCGAGGGTAACGTCGCTTGTGCTCACGCGCGAATGCCAGTGCGCCGCTCGGATTGTCGGCACGCAGGGCATCTTGAGCTTGGGCTAGGAGCGAAAGCTCTTGGGTCAGCGTGTTTTCCGGGCGACTGCTCGCTGCGTGACGCTGGGCGAGATCGCTTGCGCCGTGGGCGGGCACATCGCTCGGCACGGCCGCCATCGGCTCCGCTGCAATCTGCGCCGTCGGTGCAAGGGACTCCACCACCGGACCAGGCTCGGGGGCAGGCGTTACGGAAACGGTTTTCGGGAGGCTCAAAGAGCTAGTGGGGCCCTGTGCCTCGTCGGGTTGCGCAGTCCACATGGCAACGCCCAAAACGGTCGCGAAACTGGCTGCGATGGCGCTCTTGGCGAGTGCCGAGAGCGAGGCGCTCTTG
>CAZEWA010000042.1:25785-31043 GCA_964515685.1 uncultured Polyangiales bacterium
GGCGCTCTTGGCGAGTGCCGAGAGCGAGGCGCTCTTGAGCAAGCCTGAGCTAGCTCCACCCGCGAGGAGAGCGCTCGTGTTCGCACTGGTTCCTGCGCTGGCCGACATCGCGTTGCTGGCTACGGCGCCCAGCGTGCCGGCGAATGCGGCTGCACCGAGCTGCGCTGCGAGCTTACTGCGCATGCGGATGCGATCCATCTCGGTCGGGTCGTCGCAAAACGCTGCGCTCTCGATCAGATTGCGGGCCTCTTGACTTAGCTCGCTCATCGCATCCTCCACTCGTCGCGACTGCGAATGCGTTTGAGGGCTACTTCGAAGTTTTGTCGAGCAGCCCGCAAGCGCGAATAGACCGTGTTTACGTTGACGTCGAGTGCACTCGCGATTTCGGGTGCACTGAGTTGTTCGAGCTCAGAGAGCACGAACACTTCCCGCTGCTCGTCGTCCAACGTGTCGAGAACTGCGTGCAACATGCGCTGGCCTTCACCGCGCGCTGCAACATCGTGCGGCGTCGGATTGTGGACATCGTGCGGGTCGTACTCGAGGGCCTCGACAGGCTTGCGCCGCATGCTTCTGCGCATGTCGCGCACCGTGTGGCGCAAAATGCCGAAGATCCAAGTCTTGAGCTGCGAGCGCCCCTCAAAGTGAGAGAGACGCCTGTACACGGTCACGAAGACGTCCTGCACGACATCGTCGACGTTTGCCTCGGGGACTCCGAGACGTCGTGCGGAGCGCCACACGAAGTCGAAGTGCGTCTCATAGACTTCGGCAAACGGAGGCACCTCGACGGCGCCGAAGGGAGCCACGGGTTTTATATTTGCGGCCAAGCTTACCGCTTCTCGCATGAACGGTGGGTGGCCAGCCAGGTCGAACTCCGTGATCCTAAAAAGTGTGACCTATACCGAGCGCAGCTCGGGCCGAGACCACGGCGGGTGTGTGGAGTTCTGTGCGATCCGATGCGCCGTCGTTCGCCGCGAGGCTGACGAAGCTTGGGCGCCCGAGGGGGACCGAGATGCCGGGCGAGAGCGAAATCACCCAGTGTCGGGCCAACTGCATGGAAAATTGTAAGGATGACCACGCACTTCGGTAGAACCAGTTGCGCTGCCTATCGTCTGACAGGCCGCTGCCCTGACCCGAGGCGCGCCCAAGTTCCAATCCCGCACATAGGTCGACCGCGAGCACTGCATCCAGCAAGCGACCGCAGCCCGCCGGGCGCAGTGCCCAGAGTGATACCGAAACCCGCCCGTCCTCGCGTGGTCGGCTCGCGCGAGCGGGCAGCCAGAAGCCGGCGAGCTCCGCTCGAAACCAGCGCTTCGCGAACGACAGCGTCGCTTCGGGGCCAAAGGCGGCGGCAGGGAGCTGCCCCGCGTCCATCATGACGGCAGCTCGCAGGGACAGTGGCCGCTCTGGCGTAGGTGCGCTGCCTGTGGGGGCTAGCGCGTCGGATTCTACCAGGGCCGCGGGGGGAGGCGAGGCCGGTTCCTGGGAGCTTTCTGCGTCTGGAGGAGCGGGCGCGCGACCTTCGAGGTCGGAAAGAGCGAGCGCGATCACCAACACGGCGGCCTGGGCCAAGTCCTCGCAGCGTCCCGCGCTGAGGGTCCGCTCACCTTGTTGGCCGTTTTGTTCAGTGACGAGGCGGAGACTGAAGCCTGACGCCGCGCGCAGGAGCTCGGTGTGGGCTTTTAGCCTGGCCCCGCTGCCCTCGGGCACCTCGTGGCCCAGACGATCGCGCAAAGCTCGCTGTGCCCAGCTGCGGTCAGGGCACCCTGGAGCGGCTTGCCATGTGAGGTCGAGCTCCGATGCCATCGGGCCGTCGGCCTGTGCGCGGCTTTCGGAGATCAGCGCCCAGACAAGCGCGAATGTACGCGCAAACATTGCCGCACCGCTCCGCCGACTTGTCCCCCGTGCATGACCTCTGACCATTGGCCACGCACGAGCTAGCACGGTACACGTTCGGGCCACAAATGTTACGTGCATCGCTCGAATGCGTCGGCTCGCGTTGACAGCGAAGCCAGGCCTTTCTATGGTCAGGGCCCGTGCACACTATACGCACGGACCTTTCACAGACGCCGCAACAAACACCCGTCCTGCCTCTTCAGCACGCATCCAAAATGCGTGAGGGCACGGCGGGTTTCCCGTTTGTGCGCATTCGTCTGTGGGAATACGTCTGCGCGGCTTTCGTGTGCGGACGCAGCAAGGAATGAGACCAACTCTCCCTTCGCTGTTGCGGAGCTCGATTTCTGAGGTAGACGCGGGCGCCGCCCGGAAGGAAGCGGAACCATGAAACGCACGAAGTATATTTTCGTCACCGGCGGTGTGGTGAGTTCCATCGGCAAGGGGCTCGCTGCCGCTTCCGTGGGGGCGCTAATGGAGGCGCGGGGCCTCAAGGTCACCCACATCAAGCTCGACCCTTATATCAACGTCGATCCAGGTACGATGTCGCCTTTCCAGCACGGAGAGGTATTCGTTACCGACGACGGCGCCGAGACGGATCTCGACTTGGGTCACTACGAGCGCTTTACGTCGGCCACGATGCGCCGCGGCAACAACTTCACCTCGGGTCGTATCTACGACGCGGTCATCAACAAGGAGCGCCGCGGCGAGTACTTGGGCGCGACCATCCAGGTGATTCCGCACATCACCGACGAGATCAAAGCACGCGTGCGCGATGCTGCCGAAGGCTACGATATCGCTATCATCGAGATCGGCGGCACCGTTGGCGACATCGAGTCGCTGCCCTTCTTGGAAGCGGTACGTCAGCTCAAGGTCGAGGCTGGCCCACAGAACACCGTGAGCGTTCACGTCACGCTCGTGCCCTTCATTGCGGCCGCCGGTGAGCTCAAGACCAAGCCCACGCAGCACTCCGTGAAAGAGCTGCTCGGGCTGGGCATTCAGCCCGAGATCGTGATCTGTCGTGTGGACCGTCCGCTAGAGCAGGACGTGAAGCGCAAGATTGCCCATTTCACCAACGTCTCCGAGAAGAGCGTGGTGAGCGCTGTCGACGTGGATTGCATCTACGAGCTGCCGATCAGGCTGCACGAAGAGGGGCTCGACAACGTGATTGTCGACGCCTTGAACATCTGGTCGCGTCAGCCTGACCTCACGCAGTGGAGGCGCGTGGTCGATGGCATGAAGCGGCCTGGCAAGGGGCGTGTGTCCATCGCGCTCGTCGGCAAGTACGTGCACCTGCGCGATTCCTACAAGTCTCTGCACGAAGCGCTCGTGCACAGCGGCCTCGCCAACGACGTCAAGGTCGAGCTCAATTACGTCGACAGCGAGGAATTGACTGCTGAAAACGTGGCCGAAAAACTCGGCGCGTTCGATGGCGTGCTGGTGCCCGGTGGCTTTGGCGACCGTGGAACCGAGGGCAAGATCCAGGCTATCCGCTTCGCACGCGAGCACAAGGTGCCGTTCTTTGGCATCTGTCTCGGTATGCAGCTCGCCGTCATCGAATTCGCGCGCCACGTGGCGGGCGTTACGGAAGCCAGCAGCGAGGAGTTCCGTCCCGATGGCGAAGCTTTGGTAGTGCATCTGATGCCCGACCAGCTCAAGGTGCGCCAGAAGGGTGCTTCGATGCGGCTTGGGGCCTACCCCTGTAAGTTGAGCGAGGGGTCTCTGGCAGCCAGCGTGTACGGCACGAGTGAGATCAGCGAGCGCCACCGGCATCGCTTCGAGGTCAACAATGACTACCGTGACACGCTCGAGCAGCACGGACTGAAGCTCTCCGGCCTGTCGCCTGACGGCCGCCTGGTCGAAGTCGTGGAGCTCGCGGACCATCCGCATTTCCTCGGCTGTCAATTCCACCCCGAGTTCAAGAGCAAGCCCCACGCGGCGCACCCTCTGTTCGTGCGCTTCGTCGGCGCAGGCGCTGCGAGGGCGCTCGAGCGGGGCAAAGGGCGCGGCAGCGAGCCGTCGGCGATGGTTCACTAAGCGCGAGTTTAGGGCAGGGGAGAGGCGCCGATGTCAGCGTTGAAAGCCTGGATAAAGCGGGGGAGCGGTCTTCTCATCGAGACCCGGATATTCCGTCTCATGGCGGAGCACTGGGTCTCTCCCCGAACCGGTGTCGAGCACACCTTTTCGGTCATTGAATCGCCGGACTGGGTCAACGTGGTGGCGCTCGATACCGACGGTCGCCTTTTGCTGATCCGACAGTTTCGTTTTGGCACCGGCGAATTCACGATCGAGGTGCCAGGCGGCATGGTCGACCCCGGCGAAGATCCGAGCGTCACCGCCGCGCGCGAGCTGCGCGAAGAGACCGGGTACAGGGCCGCGTCAATCGTGAACCTTGGATTCATTTATCCAAATCCGGCTATCCAGAACAACAAGGCCCACATGTTCCTGGCCGAAGGCTGCGTGCTCGAAGGCGCGCCCTTGTTCGATCCTGGCGAGGACATCGAGGTCGTACCGACACCGCTTTCTGACGTCTTTGACATGCTCTATCGCGGCGAAATTAGCCATGCTCTGGTCGCGGTTGCGCTCCAGCGCTTCGAGCTCTTACGGCAGGGCAAGCTGTCCCTGCCGCTCACGTCCTGCTCGACCGAGATGTAAGGGTAGGTCGCATCTCCGCAGCCGAAGGGGTGTGTCGGTAAACGCAGTCTACTGAGCGTTCACAACTCCGAAACAGGGGCGCCAGGTGTAACGCGGGGCGCGGGCCTCTGCGCGATGGAAGCGTCGTCTTTTCGCGGTTCTGGCTAGCGATGACGGGGCCTCTGGTGTAATCATCGAAGAGGTTTTGGCTCGACCCTGAGTGCGCGGGTTGGGGTTGTCGCTTGCACGCCCTTTCCACTCCGCGTGTCCCCTGACGGGGCGAGCCTATAAGCCCGCGTTGGAAAGCCAGCGTGCACGACATGAGGCTGGCCCAACGGGCTTCTTTCGAGGGAGGACTCGGACGATGAAAGCGGAGATCAAGGTCGGAGACGTCAGTTTTGAGGCGGACGTCGTCATCGGCAGCGAGGGAGAGCGCGGCATCGATATCGGGAAGCTGCGCGATAAGACCGGGATCGTCACGCTCGACCCAGCTTTCGTGAACACAGCCTCGACACAGAGTGCCATCACGTTCATCGACGGCGACAAGGGTATCCTGCGCTACCGCGGTATCCCTATCGAGCAGCTTGCAGAGCACAGCACGTTCGTCGAGACGGCGTACTTGCTGATCTCGGGCCACCTGCCCAGCGCGGATGAGCTCACTAACTTCTCCACATTGCTTACGCGTCACTCGATGATCCACGAGGACATGAAGCACTTCTTCGATGGCTATCCCT
>CAZEWA010000043.1:0-3233 GCA_964515685.1 uncultured Polyangiales bacterium
GCCATAGATCGGGTCAATGGGGCCTGCCAAAAACGGAAAGGGCGATCCAAGGGGCTACCGTGTACAGGCGCTCAACCTCTCGCAACGACTCGGTTTTGAGCGTGTAGCGTGTGGGGGCCGAAAGAACATCTACGCCCAGGCTGAGCGCTGCGCCCACGCGCTTGTTCGACGCCCAGTGGAGAGCGAGTCGTGGGCCCCCGAATAGGCTTAAGCTGCGCTGGGCCTTCGTGCGTGAAAGCTCAGGGGCCACGTGTGTTGTGTGGCGATGCACTGAGATTGCTCCCAGATCGAGGCCGACGCGAAGCTGTAGGTAGGGCCACGGCTTGTAGATGTAGTGGAGCATGGCGGCGAGGCGATCTTCACGCAGCCCGAGGCTCACGTCCTTTGTACGCTGGTTGTCGCGGAAAGTGCCCGTATACGAAAGCGCCGCTCCCAGGGCCTTGCGTGTCACGCCCAGGGTACCCTCGATGCCGAACAGCGTGCGACCCGCTGCCACGCGCATGGCGCGTGCGCCCAGTGCAAGCTCGAGCTTGCGCGTCACAGAGGCGGCAGGCAGCGTCATGAGCTCCCTAGGCGCGCGCACCTCCACGGCCACAGGGGAGGCTTGGGCCACGAGGTCTTCTACCGGTTGTCGAGAGACGTGTGCAGTGGAAGCACCGCTTGCAGCGGCATTGAGCCGTTCGACTAGGGCAGAGCGCAAGATGAGGGCGGCGACTTCGAGCTGAGCCGAGCGCTCCTTTGTGCCCACACTTCCGCTTCCGATCGGACGCTGCTCGATTTCCCGAGCCTGTTGGTCGAAGACACACGTCATGGAGCCCGAAGCAAGTGAGCTATCGAGCCACACGGCCAGGTCCGCACGGCTTGCTTGCAGTTGCGCACGGAGCTCCGCGGTCGTGCTGGTCGGTGGTGCTGGGGAGATCACCAAATCGATGGCCAAGTCCGCGGTCTGACCGCGCAGACGCCGGACGAACTCGTCGCCTTCGTCCGCGAAGACCAGGACGCGCAGTGTGGGCACGGCGCGCGCGACGCTCGGAGCAAGTGCAAGTGTGCACATAAAAAGTAGCGCCCAGCATTTTCCGAAGACCCGATCCACCGTGTGCTCGCCACTGTAGCGATAACCCATGCGAAATCCTAGCCATGCCGCTTAGTCGTCGAGGTCTTCTTCGAGGTGCGAGTGCCGCGTTGATAGCGGCCCCGTTCACACGTTTGCTGAGCGAGCCGCGGCGCGTGCGTGCGCTCGAACCCGCGCGGCGCATCCTCTTTTGGTTCAGTCCGAACGGCACGGTGCACAGTCAGTTCCGTCCTTCGGGCAGCGAGACGGGCTTCACCTTTCCTCAGGGATCCATCCTCGAGCCCCTGGCGCGACACAAGCAGAGGCTGTTGATCCTGGATGGGCTGGACTTCGTGCAAGCCCGTGGCGGAAGCCATGAGGGGGGCATGGAGCACATGCTGACAGGCGGAGGTGCCATAAGCGTCGATCAATTCATTGCCCAGCGTGTTGGGGGCAGCACCGCACTTTCCTCGCTCGAGCTGGGCGTGCAGACTAGCGCCTGGGGCGCTTCGATTCAGACGCGCATGGCATACAACGCCGCGCATCAATACGTTCATCCTGAAGATGATCCAAACCAAGCCTACAAGCGGTTGTTTGGTGTCAGAGCTGGCGCCAGTACGGGCAGTGCAGCCGGCGCAGCGCAAGATCCCTTCGATCGTATGGGGGCTATCGCGATTGCGCGCGAGGAGCTCAAGCAGCTTTCAGCAAGGCTCGGGAAAGAAGAACAGATCAAGCTCGAGGCGCATGTGGACGCGCTACGCAGCCTCGAGCGCAGGCTGGGCGGTGGGGCGGCGCTGGGGTGTGACGGGTTCGCGCCTGCGCCTCTCAGCGACACGCGCAGCAATGAGCGCTTTCCCGATGTCGGCGCGCTGCAGATGGATTTGCTCGTAGCGGCGGCGGCCTGTGACATCACGCGCGTGCTCTCGCTGCAATGGTCGCACACGGTGTCGCCCACCATCTTGAGCTGGGCGAACACGGGCCAAGGTCACCACGAACTCTCTCATATCGACGACAGCAACGCGGCTGGCGTGGCCGAGTTTGTGCGCGCAGAACGCTGGTTTTCCGCGCAGTTTGCGGGTCTCTTAGATCGATTGGCCGATACGCCCGAAGCCGATGGCAGCGGAAGCTTGCTCGACACGAGCGTGGTGGTCTGGTGCAAAGAGCTCGGAGATTCCCGTCTGCACGACTTCAAGTCCGTACCCTTTATCATCGCAGGGGGTGGAAACGGACACTTTCGCACAGGGCGCTATCTCAAGTTCAACGGTGCGCCACATCAGAAGCTGCTCGTCTCGTTGTGCCACAGCATGGGCGTGGACGTCGACAGCTTCGGCGTCAGCGGCATCACGGGCCCATTGAGCGGATTGGGGGCATGAGCCATGTATCCTGTGAATGCCCTGCCTCTGAATTCCCTGCGCCGTGCCGCGGTTTGGTTGCCCTTGTGTTCGTCACTGTGGCTGACAAGCGGCTGCGAAGAAGCGCTCCCCGCGGGCCCTGCGCTTGGCGGCGAGCTTGGTGGTGGTGATGTCCAAGGCGAATCTCAAGCGCCGCTGTCTTGCAGTCAGGTCCGTGCGCCTCTGCGTCGCGTGGTACGCCTCACTGCCCGCGAGTTTCAAAACACGCTGCGCGACACCTTTGGGGTCGAGACCGACTATGCGAGCGTGTTTCCGGCAGATCCCGCGCTGCATGGCTTCGCCCGGTACGCCGACCTGCTGCTAGTCACGCCGCTCCTCGCCGATAAACTACAGACTGCGGCCGAAGAGATCGCACACACAGCCGACCTCACGCCATTTGCGCCCTGTATGCTCGAGCCGGACCAGGACTGCCTGGAAGCGCTTGCCAGCGGGCTCGGGCGGCGCCTGTTTCGTCGTCCGGTCGTAGACGCAGAGCTATTGCCCTATCTCGAGCTCGCGAAGGAGGCTAGCTCTCCGCGTGAGGGAGCCGAGCGCATGTTGGCCGCCATGCTGCAGTCGCCTCACTTCCTGTATCGCACCGAGCTCGGCGTACGCGCTGCGGAAGGCGGGCTCTATCAGCTGGACGATCACGAAGTGGCAAGCGCCCTCTCTTACCTGATATGGCAGACGGAGCCAGACGTACAGCTCAGGGAAGCCGCTGAAAAAGGTGCGCTGCGCAGCGAGACACAAGTGCAGGCGGAAGTGACACGCATGCTGCGCGATCCGCGTGC
>CAZEWA010000043.1:3333-5201 GCA_964515685.1 uncultured Polyangiales bacterium
TTTTACGGATTGCCGAACGCAAGCTCCGTGGATGAACACGATGCCTACACGTTGGCGGAGCAAGGGCGGCGCGGCATCCTCACGCTCGGCGGTACCATGCTCGTGCATGCCCGCTCGAATGATGCCTCTCCTGTGCATCGCGGGCGCCTCATCCGCGAGCATGTCCTGTGCGAGGGCTTGGCGCCGCCGCCTCCGGGGCTTGTCATCGAACCCCCTCCGCTTGACCCGACGAAGAGCTCCCGGGAGCGATACGCCGCGCATTCTCAAGAGGAGCCGTGTGCGAGCTGCCACAAGCGCATGGACCCGATAGGTTTTGCCTTCGATCACTTCGATGGCATCGGTCGCTACCGCGCGGACGACCACGGCCATCCGATCGACGACCACGCGGAGATCCTGTTGAGTAGCGACGTTCAAGGCAGCTATGCAGACCGTGATGCGATGATCGACGCGCTGGCAGGGAGCGCCCAAGTCAAGCGTTGCTATGCGCGCTCGATGTTTCGCTTCGCTTATGGGCTGAGCGAGGACACACGGGGTAATTGTCTGCTCGCGCGACAGGAAGAGGCGTTTGCCGCTAGCGATGGGTCGTTTCTGTCTTTGATCTCTGTGCTGATCTCCGCTGACCTTCTGCTCAAACGCGAGGCTAGTGCCGAAGCGCCGGCAGAGGAATACGACGCAGAAGACGCAGGCAGCAGTGTGCCCGATGTGGAGTCTCCTTCGGCGCCCGAACCGAGCAGTGAGTTGCAGACAGAAGTCACGGTCAACAATGACTGGGGTGCAGGCTACTGCCGTACGTATCAGCTCACGAATGCCGGCGCAGCGCCCCTTACGTGGATGTTGACCCTAGAGCTCGAAGGTACGCTCAATCAGCACTGGGAGAGTCGCAGCTCAGGTGAGGCGGGTAGCGTGACCTTCTCGGGCGTGGAGCACAACGCCGTACTCGCCGCGGGAGCATCGACCCAGTTTGGTTTCTGCGTCACGCGCTGAAGTCAGCATTTGGGAGAGGGAAGACCTGTGAACAAGCGAAATGCAATGCTGTGTGGCGTGCTCGTGTGGAGCGCATGTGGCGAGGATGTGCAGCACAAAGAAGAAGCAGGTGAGTCGCCCGCAGGTGCGATCGGTGTGGACCAAGATCCATCGACAGCCGTCCCGACGTCAGACAGCGGCCTGACAACGCCCGGTCTCTCCGAGGAGGGAGTTTGCGGTGTGCTAAGCGCGCGCATTCGCGATTTTCGCGCCGATCATCCTGACTTCGAGAGCTTTATGGGAGGGGCTGTAACCTCAGGCATCGTGGAGTCGCGGCTGGGTATCGATGGCGCGCCTGTGTATGCGCCGCTGGGCGGCACCCAGGTCACCTCGGGCGCGGATGCCTTTGAGGACTGGTTTCACGATCGCATGGGGGTCAACGAAGCCATCGAAGTGCAGCTCATGCTGGAGGCAAATGCGACGGGAAATTGGGTGTACGACAATCCGGCCTACTTCCCTGTGGATGGTCAGGGCTTTGGCAATCAAGGTCTCGAACACAATTTCCACTTCACGAGCGAGATTCGAACGGAGTTCACCTATCGCGGAGGAGAGCACTTCACGTTCAGTGGTGACGACGACGTGTGGGTGTTCATCAATCAGCGCTTGGCCATCGACCTCGGCGGCGTTCACGAAGAAGTGTCAGCCACAGTTCAGTTGGATGAACGCGCAGACGAGCTCGGAATTGCCAGAGGAGAGCGCTACCGGCTCGATGTCTTCCACGCAGAGAGGCACACGATCGAGTCTCACTTTCGCATGGAGACGAGCATCGATTGCATCGTGCCTGTGCTATTTTGAGCCCACTGGCTCACTAGCTCAGCAGGTTTCGTGCGCGGTCGATCTCGTGC
>CAZEWA010000043.1:5301-30324 GCA_964515685.1 uncultured Polyangiales bacterium
CCTGCGGATTTCGTCGACCTGGCAGGGGGAGTGTCTGGGCGTTTGTTCAGACTTCGGCTTCTGCCCCACCAGTCTCTCAGCATGGTCTCCATGGCAACCTCAGGATGCGCGCCCCTCGTAAAGGCCCACCACACGAGCGCTCCTTGCCACACGCTGGCCATTTGCCATCCCAGACGCTCCGCGAGTTTCGGCTGCTTGGTCAAGCGCCGTCCCAAGCACTGTGCGAGGCGATGTCCCCATGCCTTCCCCCGTGCTCGAAGGACAGGATTACGGAGATCTTCGCGCAGCAGAAGTAGACCGTCGGTCATGTTGTACTCGACCTCATGCGCGGGCATGAGGCGCACGAGAACGTCGATGGCTCCCGCTGGCGTGAGAGGTGCTTCCGCATCCGCTGCCGCAGTTGCTGCATCCAGCTGATCCCAGGCACGCAGCAGTATGGCTTCGATCATCGCGTCGAGCGTGCCGAAACGCTGGACCAGCGTGGCAGGAGACAAGCCGACCGCCTTCGACGCTTTCGAGAAGGTGAGGCCCGCAGGCCCCCATTCGATGATCGCGGCCATGAGCCCATCGAGCAGTGCTTCGTCGGAAATAGACTTGCTTCTCGCCATCTCAATTATAAATGAACATTCATTTATAATCGTGGAGACGACCCCATGGCAAGGATTTTGGGATACATCGCAGCAAGCCTCGACGGCTTCGTGGCGACAGAAGACGACAACCTCGATTGGCTCTTCAAGTACAACGACATGGACCTCGGTGAGCACGACTACCGCAGCTTCATCAAGCGCATCCGGACGGTCGTCATGGGACGCGGCACGTACGACTTCGTCGCCAATGACGGTAGCCCTTGGGCGTATGGTGAACAGCGTGTGATCGTGGTGACGTCGCAACCCATCGTCGATCCGAAAGGCCCGCTCGAGACCCGCAGCAACATCGACGACCTGATCGCGGAGCTGCGGCAGCTCGCCGACGGCGATGTCTGGATGGTCGGTGGAGGCCAACTGCAAATGGCCTTCATGGAGCGAGGCGCCCTCGACGAGCTCGAAATCTACGTCATTCCAGAGTTGATAGGAGGGGGCAAGCCACTGTTTCCGCCTACCGGCTTCAAATCGAGCCCACGCCTGCTGGATGCCAAGGCGATGAGTAGAGGCTGCGTGCGCCTGCACTACACGTTCGGCTAGTTGCAACGAATCCGTTGTGCCTACGTCGCCCTATATCCACAGGCTCCTCACGCTTCCTTGCCGAAGCATCCGCCGTGCTCCAGCATGCTCGGTCCGGTTTCGGATCGGCTCTAAGCGCGCCAGCGAGCTGCACACGCGGGCGAGCCGCGCCCCAGAGCAGGCTCCTACTTCTTGCGAGCGGCCTTTTCGTCGTGGCCGCTCACACCAAAGCGCGCAGCTAGCAACGCCTGCACATCGCGCAGTGTCTTTTTGCGCTGCAAGAGCCCAACCAGCAGGTGATAGATCACGTCGCCACTCTCACTGACCACGCGCTCGTCCGATTCGGATTCGATGGCCTGCGCGAGTTCGCCGCCCTCTTCGCGCACCTTCTCCGCAATCTTGCTCGCACCCTTATCGAGCAGCGAGCGCGTGTAGCTGCGCTCAGCAGGCGCATCCCGACGCTGCTCGAGCTCATGCCATAGCCGCGGAAACGTGGGCTCTGCCGCACGCCCCACAGGCGTCACGCGCGAGCCATCGGCCGTGATCTGCTCGAAAAAGCACGTCTCTCGACCGGTGTGACAACTCGGCCCCTCGGGATCGACCAAATAGACCAGGCAATCGGCATCGCAATCTGCCCAGACTTCGTGCACGTGCAAAAAATGGCCGCTTTCCTCGCCCTTTTTCCACATTTTCTGGCGCGAACGGCTGAAAAAATGGCCGAGGTTCGTGGTCAACGTCGCGGCCACCGCCGCTTCGTCCGCGTGCGCCACCATGCGCACAACCCCGGTGAGCCTGTCCTGAACCACCACGGTCACAAGCCCCTGGGCATCGCGTTTGAGCCAACTCAAGTCCATGCTCATCCCTTTGCCACGGCGCCCTCTAGCGCCGACTCCACCGCGGTCTGCTCGAGGCTCTGCGCCAGCGCGAGTTCGGCTACGAGCAGCGTCTTGCTCTGCTCCAACAGGCGCCGCTCACCATAGGACAGCTCGCGATCGGGACGAATGCGCCAAAGGTCGCGAAACACCTTGGCCACTTCCATCAAGCTCCCGCTGTTGACGAGCTCGGTGTACTCACGAAAGCGGCGATTCCACGGACCAGGCTTCACAGCCACCTCCGCAGAACGAAGCACATCGAAGACCTGATCTGCGACCTCCACTGAGACGATTGCCCGCAGACCTGCGCGATCAGCGCCATCAAGCGGGATCATCAGCTTCATCTCCGAATGCACGACCTTGAGGACGTAAAAGTCCTTGCGCGCGCCGGCGATCTCTCGACTTTCGATCGCGACAATTTCCGCGACCCCATGGGCAGGGTAAACCGCACGGTCGCCAACTTGAAAGAGGCTACCGATCCGCTTCGACATGGCCGCAGGGTGTAGCAGAGGAAGACTACGAACGCGAACCGTTCGCCTGACGGCTTTTCGCGCGCCTACAGCAGCAGGTCCTTCATCTCACTTGCGACGAGCAGATTTAGGGCAGCCTCAATCACGCTTGGGTCCAGCGTGGCCGCCATGGACGTTCCCCGCTCATCGACCCGAATTTCCGTGGATTCCGCCACTTGGCTCAGGCCCAACGTGTTGCCGAGCGGCGTCCTGGCCAGATTTTGGAGCAAGGTTCGAAAGTTCTGGGCCGCACCGTGCGGAAACTCGCCGTACAGGTTGAGCACGAAAGAAACCGAGGATTCGTGAGGCCTGACCGCGAGCGCGAGCGCCTTTTGTTGAGCGAAAAGCAAGGCGATCGGCGTCCCTACCTCGAAGGCCAGGGGTTCCATATGCAAAATCAAGAGCGGCGCGCTCTCGTGCTCCTGGGCGAGCGCAGTCAGTTTCGTCTCGCTCGCTTCCGCAGCAGCCGAGGCATAGCGGCCCAACATCTTGGCCAACAGGGCCGGAGGCGTGTCCTTGGCGCTGAGCACCGTGTGCCTGTCGAGGCTTATGTACGCGTAGCGTCCATCCCCCCGCAGGCCCTCCCGGCGGATGAACGGGGCATCGCTCGTGACCTCCAGCACGGCAACCCTTCGGCCCATGCGTTTCACGACGTCTTCGGCGACAAAGGGACCCCGAGCCAGCAGCACGTAGCCGTTTGGTGGCACTTCGAACGCCACGAGCTCGGTCACCTGCAGCGGATCGACGCCCGTGCGCCCGACGAACGCCTGCTCCCGCTCTTCGAGCACCACAGCCCGCCACACAGCGCGCGCCGCTGCAGACTCCGAGAGCTCCTTTGGGCGCGCCGCCAGGATCAAGCTCGCTTCAAAGGGCACCAATGCGAGGAGGGGCCCCCGGTAGCTCTCAGCCCGCTCGGCAACCGACGTCGCTGTCGGCCGGCAAGCAGACAGACACAAGAAGCCCACCAGAGCCCAGCACCCAAGGCGGAAGAACGCAGCACAGGTCACAAAGCCAGCCATGAGGCCTAAACGAAGCACACGAGCGCGCGAGCGTCACTGCAAGAAGCGCGCTGAAGATAGGGGAGACGCCATGCGAGTGCCCAAATCTTCTAGCGCAAAGCTCCCCTACAGAACCCCGCAACTAAGCGGTCGGTCGCGGCGCCTTTTCGCGCTTGTTGCCGCCCTCGGCCTTGGTGCTGGCCTTGTCCTCGCTGGCCTCGCTCTGAGGCTTGCCGCGCTTGAGTCCCTTGGCCTCAAACACCTTGCGCTCGATGTCGTCGAGCATGGTTGCGTGCTCCTCTAGGAATACGCGTGCGTTGTCGCGACCCTGGCCGATACGCTCACCGGAGTAGCTGTACCAAGCGCCAGATTTGTCGATGATCTTCAGCTCCGTTGCCAAGTCGATGACGTCGCCCGAGCGACTGATGCCTCGGCCGAACAAAATGTCGAACTCGCAGCTCGTGAAAGGCGGCGCCATCTTGTTCTTCACGACCTTCACGCGCGTGCGATTGCCGATGGCATCTTCACCCACCTTGATGGTCCCAACGCGGCGAATATCCAGTCGAATCGACGAGTAGAACTTGAGCGCGTTGCCACCGGTCGTGGTCTCGGGCGAGCCGAACATCACGCCGATCTTCATGCGGATCTGGTTGATGAACACCAGCGTGGTGTTCGATTTGTGGACCGTCGCAGTGAGCTTGCGTAGCGCCTGGCTCATGAGTCGCGCCTGAAGACCCACGTGGCTGTCGCCCATGTCGCCTTCGATTTCGGCCTTGGGCACAAGGGCCGCCACCGAGTCGACGATGACCAAATCCACAGCGCCCGAGCGCACCAGCATGTCGGCGATTTCGAGGGCCTGCTCACCGTGGTCGGGCTGCGAAACCAACAGCTCTTCGGCGTTTACACCGAGCTTTTTCGCGTAGGTGATATCGAGCGCGTGTTCCGCATCGATGAAGGCTGCGACGCCCCCTGCCCGCTGACACTCTGCAATGGCATGCAAGGTCAGCGTGGTTTTACCGCTCGATTCTGGGCCGAAGATCTCGATGATGCGTCCGCGAGGATAGCCGCCTACCCCGAGGCAGATATCGAGCGAAGTGGAGCCCGTAGAGATGACGGGCACCTCCACCTGCTCGCTCGTCCCGAGCCGCATGATGGCGCCCTTGCCGTACTGCTTTTCGATCGAGCCGAGTGCGAGCTCGAGCGCCTTCTCGCGATTCGCGTCTTTTTGCATCCCAGTTCCTCGTCTGCGTGATGGGCAACTGAGTGTGTAAGACACGTGCTCGTTTGTACAGTGTTCGCGATGCGATTTTCGGTGACCGCTCTCCCCGCAGCGCCCATCGCATCCAGATTTATGCTGTATTTACATACAATTAGGTTCGACGAAGCCCAGCGCCTGAGCCCGTCTGGCGAGGCCCCCACAAAGCCCCACCCCCGATCTCGACGCCCGGCCAGGCTCTCGGCAGCAGCCTCGCGCAGCTCAGGGCTCCTGCCCGAGCGCAAGCTTTCTCACCATGCTCAAGGCCAGGTACGCGCTCAGCGTCTGGATGCGCGTTCTATCGCCCCGAAAACGGGCATGCTTCACCGTGAGAATGCCTGTCCGGGTACCGATACCGATCCAGACGGTGCCCACGGGCTTCTCGTCGGTGCCGCCTCCCGGACCTGCGACACCGGTCACCGCCACAGCGATGTCTGCGCCCGAAACCCGCAGCATGCCGCGCACCATCGCAGCCGCCGTCTCCTCGCTCACTGCGCCATAGGCCCGCAGCGTTTCCTCGCTCACTCCCAACACGGCTGTCTTCGACGCATTCGAGTACACCACCGCATCCAGCAACAGGTACTCGCTAGACCCCGGCACGCTCGTCAACATCGAGCCCACAAGCCCGCCCGTGCACGACTCTGCGACGCCAATCGTGAGGCCTCGCTCGCGCAGCGTGCGCCCCACAGCGCCCGCGAAACTATCGTCCCGATCTCCAAACACCACGGGCCCGATGCGGCGCATCACTTCTTCACGCGCGCGCTCTGCCAAGGCTTGAGCCGCCTGCTCGCTCTCCGCACGTGCGAGGAGCTTCACCTCGATCTCAGGAATTCCTGCGCGATAGCCGATGGTGAGACCTGGAAACTGCGCCTCGACCCCCAAAAGCATGTCTCCAAGCTGGGACTCCGGTAGACCAAACGTCCGCAAGTGGATCTGGTGACTCAGCCTCGTGACTCGTCCTGCGATGCGCGGAAAAATGCGCTCGCTAAAGATGTGCTTCATCTCGCGCGGCACGCCTGGCATCACGAACAGCTCAGAGGTCCCGATGGCGACACTAAATCCCGGCGCTGTACCGTGCTCATTCATGAGCACGCTCGCGCCTTCGGGGAAGTCCGCTTGTTTTTCATTGCTGGCCGACATCGTGCGACCCATGGCCGAAAAAATCGCGGAAATATGCGATAAAGATGCCACATCGCGCACGAGCTCCACGCCCATGGCTCGGGCCACGGCCTGCGTCGTCAGATCGTCCGTGGTCGGTCCGAGCCCGCCGGTGGAGACGACGAGACGATGCTCCCGCGTCAGGCGTTTCACCGCTTCGACGATGCGGTCGATGTCGTCGTCTACGGTCAAATGCTCGCGCACTTCGAAGCCCAGCGTGGTGAGCTGATCACTCAACCACGCCGCATTGCTGTTGATGAGCTCACCCCGCGTGAGCTCCGTGCCTATCGAAAGAACTGCCGCGGTCATGAAGACTTCCTGTGGTCATCTGTTCAGTACGCGAAAACTTCGCTGCGAGAAACCACAGTCGGTGGAATCTCCCACCGGATCGATGCGTTTTGATGCCCGGGCCGGAGGAGCATGGTATTCGCGTTGCGCCTCCCTCACAACGTTCGAGGTCATCTGAATGAACAAACGCCTCATCACCGCCGTAAGCGTCACGCTGTCGCTTTCTGCGGGCCCACTCTCCTTTGCCAATGCCGGGGACGGAGAGCCCAGGCCCGTCGCAACAACGACAGCCGCGCCCACCAAGGCGCTCGTGTCCGCAGGAGCGGCTCCGAATGCGAGCACCCTCGCCTCGCTGCCAATCATTCGTCACACGCTGGAAAACGGCTTGCGCGTGGTCCTGAGCCCCGATCGCACGATCCCCACCGTAGGCATCTCCGTGTACTACGACGTCGGATCCCGCAACGAGGTCCGCGGACGCTCGGGCTTCGCGCACCTGTTTGAACATATGATGTTCCAGGGGTCGGCAAACGTAGGCAAAGGCGAGCACTTCCAGCTCATCTTGAACCGCGGCGGTGAGATGAACGGCACCACCAGCGAAGATCGCACGAACTACTACGAGACACTGCCCTCGAACGAACTCGAGCTAGGTCTCTGGCTCGAAGCAGATCGCATGCGCTCCCTGGCCATCACCCAGGAAAACTTCGAAAACCAGCGTCAAACCGTGATGGAAGAGCGCAGGCAGAGCTACGACAACCAGCCGTACTCGAAGTCGTGGCTGCGCATCAACGAGCTCACCTACCAGGACTACTGGCCCTACGCGCACTCCACCATCGGGGACATGAAGGACCTCGAAAACGCGCCGCTGTCGGCTGTGCAAGAGTTCTTCGACGCGTACTACGCGCCCAACAACGCAGTGCTCACGCTGGTCGGTGACTTCGATCCGAACGAGGCGCTTGCACTCGTGAAAAAGCACTTCGCCGAGATCCCCTCGCGCGCACATCCTCCCTACGAACCCGGACCGCTCACTCCGCAAACGGAAGAGCGCACCGAGACGATGGTCGATGAGCTCGCGCAGCTGCCTGCGTTCCACATCGCCTACCACATCCCCCCGGCACGCGACCCCGACCACTACCCGCTCGACATTCTGTCGATGGCACTGGGCGATGGTGAGTCCTCACGCCTCTACCAAGAGTTGGTCAAGAAGCGCGAGCTTCTCTCCAGCTTGCACGTCGACACGGACTCGCGCCGTGGTCCCGATTTGTTCTCCATCTGGGCAGTCTGCGCCGAGGGCAAAGACGCCGCGGCAGCACGCAAAGTCATCTTCGCGGAGTTCGAAAAGGTAGCGAAGAGCGGTCTGACGCCACGCGAGCTCGAGAAGGCCAAAAATCGCGTCCGCAGCATGTTCGTGTTCGGCCTCTCCTCCACGTTGCAGCGCTCCTTGGTGCTGGGCCAATACGAGCTGTACTTCGGAAACGCCGAGCTCTTGCGCGGCGAGCTCGACAAATATCTCGCGGTCACCAACGACGACATCAAGCGCGTCGCGAGCCGCTACTTCTCCCCACAAAGCCGAACTGTCCTCGACGTAGTGACCAAACCCGCCGAAAAGAGCCCTCAAGGAGCAGCCAAGTGACCCCCTCTTTGCGCGAAAAGAGCCTGCTCGGACTGCTCGTCTGCGTCACCGCAGCAAGCTGCGCCACCGCGCCCAAGCCTGTGCCCAACGTCGAAGCCGAAGCGGCTCCCGAAACGACCGTCACCGTGGAAGCGGCTACGCCGGTCAAGGAACCACCTCCCAAGTCCGCTGTGGCTCGTGACATCGACTTCCCTGAGGTGTCACGCGTTACCCTCGACAACGGGCTTACACTCGACGTCGTACGACAGACCCAGCTCCCCATCGTGAGCATCGAGTTCGTCATCCAGAGTGGCAGCGCGAGCGATCCCGCCGAGCTGCCCGGCACGGCCAGCCTGCTCGCCGACATGCTCAAAGAGGGCACGACGCAAAAAACGGCGGCCCAGTTCGCAGAGGCCGTGGAGTTTCTGGGAGCCAAACTGAGCACAGGCGCGGGCCAAGAGACCCTACGCGTCAACGCGAATGCGCTGAGCGAACACTTCGATGCCGCACTCTCCCTGGTAGCCGAAGCGGTCCTCAAGCCCAAGTTCGATCTGGCCGAGCTCGAGAAGCTCAAGAAACGCACGCTCGACGACTTGAAGCTCAAGATGGACAAGCCGGTGTGGCTGGCCAAGCGAGAGCTCAACAAGGCGCTGTACGGACAGCACCCCTACGCGCGCATCGATACCGACGAAAAGGCCGTCAAAAAGCTGAAGCGCTCAGACCTCGTCAGCTATCACAAGAGTCACTTCGCCCCGAACAACGCCTTCGTCGTGGTGGTGGGAGATGTGACGCCCGAACAGGTCAAGGCATCCGCCGAGAAGCTGTTTGGCAAGTGGAAACAGGCTACGGTCTCCGAACCAACCTATCCTGCGGTACCAGTGCGCAATGGGCGTGAGGTCATCGTGGTGGACCGCCCTGCCTCCGTGCAGTCCCAAATCGTCATCGGCAACCTCGCCCTCAAGCGAAACGACCCGAATTTCATCCCGCTCATGGTCGCAAACCAGGTGCTCGGTGGCTCGGCCGCCTCGCGCCTGTTCATGGACCTGCGCGAAAAACGCAGCCTGACCTACGGCGCCTACTCGCGTCTGGATGAGACCGTCGACGTCGGAACGTTCCGGGCATCGGCCGCCGTGCGTACCCAAGTCACCGAGGAAGCCATGAAAGGCTTTTTCGAGCACCTGGAGAGCATCGTCAAAGAGCCTGCACCCCAGGCTGAGCTCGAAGACGCTCACCGGTTTTTGGCCAACTCCTTCCCCTTGCAAATCGAGACGGCCGCCCGCGTTGCCGACCTCGTCTCGGACCTGCGCGTCTACGGTCTGCCGGCGGATTATTGGGACAGCTTCCGCTCGAATATTCGCAAGGTCACCTCGGCTGAAGCTCTCAAGGCAGCCCAGAGTTACATCCACCCGTCGCGCGAGGTCGTCGTGGTGGTGGGCAAGGCCGCCGACGTAGTTCCTGTGCTGGAAAAATACGGTCCTGTCACCGTAGTCGACGTGAACGGCGAGGTCATCCGGCGCCCACCGGCACAAGAACCCGCCCCGGCGAGTGCCACGGACAGCAGCACTCCCAAGCAGTGAGGCTACAGGCAACCCGAGTGCTATAGTCGCGCCGCACGCCTGGAGGAAACATGTGCGGAATCGTTGGCTATGTCGGCGGGGAGCCCTGTGCCCCGCTGTTGTTGGATGGATTACGTCGCCTTGAGTATCGTGGCTACGACTCCGCCGGGCTCGCCGTCCAGGGAGAAAAGGGCATCCAAGTTGTCCGCGCGGTCGGCAAGCTGCGTAACCTCGAGAAGGCGCTAGGCGAAAAGCCGCTCTCAGGGCAGACGGGCATCGGGCACACGCGCTGGGCAACCCACGGCCGCCCGTCCGAGGTCAACGCGCATCCGCACCAGGTCGCTGGCGTGGTGGTGGTGCACAACGGCATCATCGAAAACCATCTCGCACTGCGCGCGCGCATCCGCGCCCTCGGCCAGACCATCGCCAGCGATACCGACACCGAGTTGGTCTCGCACCTCATCCATCTCGAAATCAAGGCCGGACAGGGCCTCGAAGCCGCCACGCGCCGCGCACTGAGCCAGGTTCACGGCGCTTACGCCATCGCAGTCATGAGCGAAGCCGAACCGGGACGCATCATCGTCGCGAAGTCCGCCTCCCCGCTCGTGCTCGGCACCTGTGAAGACGGCTCTGTGATGTGTGGCAGCGATATTCCGGCCCTGCTGCCGTTCACGCGCGACGTCATGATCATGGAAGATCAGGAGCTCGCCGTGCTCGAGCGCGGCACCATTCGCCTGACGACCCTCGATGGCAAGCCCATCGAACGCGCCACCAAGCGCATCGATTGGTCGCCCACGGCCGCCGAAAAGGGCGGTTTCAAGCACTTCATGCTCAAGGAGATCCACGAGCAGCCGCGGGCCATGGAAGACACCCTGCGCGGGCGCTTGGACCTCGAAAATGCCGACATCCACGGCGCGGAACTCGGTCTCGGAGATGAGGTGGCAACGAACATCCGCCGCGTCTATTTGCTTGCATGCGGCACGAGCCACCACGCCGCCATGGCGGGCCGCTATTTCATCGAGAGCATCGCCAAAGTGCCGGCCACCGTGGAGCTCGCCAGCGAGTTCCGCAACCGCGACGCCATCGTAGGCGAAGGCGACCTCATCGTCGCAGTCAGCCAGTCGGGCGAGACCACCGACACCTTGTCGGCCGTGCGCGAAGCCAAAAAGAAGGGCGCGCGCGTCCTCGCCATCGCCAACGTGATAGGCAGTGCCATCCCGCGCGAAAGCGATGCCAGCTTCTACACGCATGCCGGCCCTGAAATCGGTGTGGCCTCGACCAAGTGTTTCACTACCCAGCTGTGCGCGCTCTTGATGCTGAGCGTGTACTTGGGGCGTCGCCGCAATACCTTGCCGAAGGAGCGCGCAGCCGAGCTGCTCGCAGGCCTGGTGAAGATTCCGCACCAGATGAACGACGTCATCCAGGGCACCAAGCAGCTCGTTGCGAACATCGCGAAGCGCTACGTGGACGCACGCGACGTGTTGTTTCTGGGACGCGGCCTGTCGTTCCCGATAGCCCTCGAAGGCGCGCTCAAGCTGAAAGAGATTTCGTACGTGCACGCCGAGGGCTACGCCGCAGGCGAAATGAAGCACGGCCCCATCGCTCTGCTCGATGCTCAGGTGCCCGTCGTGGTGCTCTTGCCCAAGGACAAGCACTACGAAAAAACCATGAGCAACCTACAGGAAGCGCGCGCACGGGAGGCCAAGATCATTGCCATCGCGAGCGAAGGCGACGAGCAGGCACAACAGGAAAGCCATGAGCTTGTGCAGATCCCAGTCGTAGATGACCAGCTCACTCCCTTCCTTACCGCGCTGCCGCTGCAGCTTTTTGCCTACTACGTTGCCGATCTCAAAGGCACGGATGTCGACCAGCCGCGTAATCTGGCGAAGACCGTCACCGTCGAATGATGCCTGTCTCCCTTCTAGAGCGCGCCGATCCGCGCTCGGTCGCCGTCGTGGTGCCCGCGTATAACGAAGCACGTCTCATCGGACGCACGCTCACGCGGATTCCAGAGTTCGTGCGTACGATTGTCGTGGTCGACGACGGTAGCCAAGATGGCACGCATAGCGCGGCGCTTGCGATTCAGGATCCTCGTGTCGAGGTGGTGCGTTTGCCGCGAAACCGCGGGGTCGGAGCCGCGATTGCAACGGGCTACGAGGTCGCATTCGCACGCGGAGCCGCGGTGTGTGCCGTCATGGCTGGGGATGCACAGATGGATCCTGCAGACCTGCCACGCGTAGTGGGACCTGTCCTGCGCGGTGAGGCTGACTACGTAAAGGGCGATCGCCTCTCGTACCCGGAAGCGCGCCAGCAAATGCCCTTCGCTCGCTGGCTCGGCAACATCACCTTGAGCCTGCTCACGCGCTTGGCCACCGGCGTCGATGTGCACGATTCGCAATGCGGCTACACCGCGATTTCGCAGCGGGCCGCAGCACAGCTACCCCTCGACGAGCTTTGGCCCCGCTACGGCTATCCGAACGACCTGCTCGGCATGTTGGCCGAGCGCGGACTGCGTGTTCGCGACGTCACCGTGCGCCCCATCTACGCAGACGAAATCAGCGGCATCGGCCTGAGGCACGCGCTCCTGGTGGTTCCGTTCGTGCTGGGTCGCGTCCTTTTGCGCCGCACACTGCACCAGCTAGGCGCCATCCTCCTGCCCGCTCCCAAGGTCGAGCGCGAGTAGGCGTACAGTGCGTATCGGGCTGCTGACAACGAGCTTCCCTCGTTTCGAAGGCGATATCCCCGGCGCATTCGTCCTCGGGTTTGCGCGCTCGCTCGCGAACCTCGGCCACTCGCTGGAGGTGCTCTGCCCCGAACCTGCCTACGAGCACGCGGCACCTGATTTCGCTGGCATCGACGTCCGCTGGGTCTCGTATCTGCGGCCGCGCTCGCTCCAACAAACTTTCTACGGCGCAGGGGTCCTCGACAACCTAAAGCAAAGCCCTGCTACCGCGCTGGGTCTCGTGCCGTTCTCGCTACGGCTTGCCCAAAGGGCACGACAACGCGCGCAGACATGGGATGCCATCGTGAGTCATTGGGCCCTGCCATGCGCCCTCGTGGCCGGCCAAATCCGGAGACGCATTCCCCATCTCGCTGTGATGCATTCGGCCGATGTCGCGTTGCTCGAGCGTCTCCCTGGCAGCAAACAGCTCGCGCGCAACATCGCTCGTGGTGCCACGGCCATGCTCTTTTCCTCGCTAGATCTGCGACGCCGATTTGCCGCACTCCTCGACCCTCTCGAACGCGCAGAGCACGCAGCGTCCATGCATGTGTGCGCCATGGGGATAGGTCCGCCCAAAAGCGCCGAAGAACCTCGCTGCGCCTTGCGCAAACGCCTAGGCCTCTCGAGATTCACCGTGCTGAGCCTCGGAAGATTGATCCCAATCAAAGGCTTACGAAATCTGCTCGATGCGATGGGCTCGTTGCCTGACATCGAGCTTGTGATCGCAGGCAACGGCCCCGAGAGAGCGGCGCTCGAGGCTCAAGCGCGAGGTGCACGCGTGCGGTTTGTCGGAGAGGTACGGGGCGCCGAAAAAGCCGCTTGGTTCAGCGCCGCGGACGCCTTCGTTCTGCCCTCCATCACGCTGCGCAGCGGGCGCACCGAGGGCATGCCCACCACACTTCTCGAGGCCATGCACTACGGCCTACCGGTGGTCGCAAGCGCTGTGGGCGGCATCCCTGACGTGCTCGAAAACGACTGGAATGGACTGCTCATTGCGCCCGAGAATCGGCTCGCCATCGTGCGTGCACTCTCCCAACTGAGCCAAAGTCCAACGCTCTGCGCGCGACTCAGCGTAGCTGCCCGAGACACCGCAAAGCAGTACGACTGGGACACGCTCGGTCCGCATTTTTTCGAACTTTTGACCGCGGAATCAGGTCGATGAACGTGCTCAGCTTTCTTTTCGGGCGTACACGCGATAAGAGCCAGCGCATAGGACAGGGACAGGCCAACAGCATGCGACCCACCCCCCAAAAAGCCTGCAACAAACGCCACGCGCTGTGGGGGCTGCTTCTGCTCGCATCCGGCTGCTCGCTCGATGAGCGGGACCTCGAAGCGTTTCGCACAACCGCGACGGGCCCAGAAAAACTGCGAGCCGTATTGCTCGATTCCGCCCGGCCTTCTCGCTTGCGCGCGGACGCCGCGCTGAACCTGCTCGATTTAGAGCGTGCAGGGCTCAATGGTCGCGAACTCTTGTTCCAGGATCTCAAGCGGCTCCAGGACCGTGCCCGCAACGAAATCGTCCCCACCTTTCAGACGGGTTTGATGAGCCGCATGCTCACCTCGGTCGATACACCGCCATCCGACACCGCGCTGCGCGCCAAGGATGCGGGCGTCGAGCTCTTGCCCTTGCTCGGCCAGCGTGAACGCAAGGAGCTCGGTGCGAGCATTCTGGGCTGGATGGTCGACGACCTCGACCTACGGGCAGACCACGGAACCTATTCGCTCGAACAAGTGGCGGAGCGCATAGGCCCTCCCTCGGCACCCGTTTTGGTAGACGCTCTTCGCTCGAGCCTGACGCCGCGTAACCTGGGGCGTCTCGTGCGCATCATTGAAGACCGCGCCGACGGCTCTGCGCGTGAAAGCGCGGCGACGCGACTTGTGAACGTCGAGCGCGACTACCGCAGCCTGCGGCAGCGGCGCGTCATCGAGGCCCAGCTCACGAAGGAAGGCTCGCTGTTCGCTGGCACCGAATCGAGCCTGGTCGACGCCCAAATCGATGCCCGCCGCGAGGAAGCCCTACAAAAGCGCCTGTTGCCTGCCCTGGGTCAGTTCGCCGACGTACCCACGGCGCGCGCACGTCTCCTTGAAATTGCAGAGCAACCGAGCATGAGTGCCGCTGAGCGTGCCCTGGCCCTGGCGCAACTCGAAGGGCACGTCGAAACGAGCCAGCTTCCGACACTGGTCCGGCTATCTTTAGACAACAAAGCCCCTGTTGCGTTGCGGCAGCTCGCCATCGCACGCGCAGGCGAAACCGGCTCCCGCGAGCTGCTCCCCACGCTGCTCATCCTGTTGACCGATCACGTCAACGGCGGACTGAGACAGAAAGCCGGAGAGTTGTTGCTCGACATCGGCGGCCCTTCGTCTCTCCAGGCGTTCTTTAGGGCCTTGCCACGCCAGTGGAACATGAACTACTCGAAGACCGAGATAGACGCCTACAGCGAGCGTGTGAGCCGCTTTCCAGCCGACAACTCGCTCCTCGTCCAGCTGGGCGAAAAGGTTCACTCCGTCCTCTGGTGGAACCGCGTCATCGCTCTGCGCTACTTCGCTGCGCGTGGCACGGCTGAAGACGCCTGGCGCATTCGGCAGCATCTTCGCGACACGAATCCCATCACCGGCGACGGTTGGCCCGCGGACTACTCCGTGGGTCACGAGGCCGAAGGCGCACTCGCGATTGCCCTCGATAGGTTTCGGCGCGCACGGCAGCTCGAGCAGCAACAGCAGCAGCAAGCCGCAGACAAGCAGGCTACGCCCTAGATTAGAGAAGCTGCACGAAGCGCTTGAGCAGCAGCGTTCCGTGCTCGCTCTCCTCGACCCTCGCCATCAAGCTCTCAGGGTCTAACCCTTCTGACGCGATTCTGTCTTTGCGCGCCGCGATGTAATCGCGCGAGACCTCAGCATCGAACTCAGGATGGAACTGCACGCCCCAGGCCCTATCGCCCAAACGGAAGGCGTGATGGGGGTCGTTGTCACAGGCTCCAAGCAACGTAGCCTGAGCCGGCAACGCCGTGACGCTTTGCAGATGACTCACCTGAACGCGAAGCTCTGCATGCAGGCCCTGAAAGAGGCGGTCCGTCTTGGCTTCCTCGGTGAGCCGCACCGAAATCGTGCCCACCTGCCTACCCCGGGGGTTGTTCTCTACGCGCCCCCCAAAGGCATGGGCCAGGAGCTGGTGGCCGTAACAAACGCCGAGCGTGGTGATGCCACCCTCGACTGCAGCGCGAAGATACGCCGCTGTGGTCTCGCTCCAGGGTTCCCGGTCGGTAACCATCGAAAAGCTGCCTGTAACCACGATCCCAGCGTACGCGTGGTGCCTTGGCAGCGGCTCACCGCGGTCGATGTGCACCACATCGAGGGCGACATCCGGCGTCGAGAGCTTCGCCTGAAACCATGCGTCGTAGTCGCCGCGACGCGCTGCAATCTGCTCGAATGTGCGACCCACTTTGAGAAGTAAAACCTGCTTCATAGGGAACTTCCCGCCTCTCGGGTCTGACCCGTCTTGTGGTAGCATATTCGCTTGATGGGCGGAGCCGCAGCGAGCTGCAGTCAACATCCCCTGCAAGCCGCAGTCGGTGTGTGTATGCGCTGCAAGGAACTCTTCTGCGCCGGCTGCACGACGAAGATAGACGGCATCAATCACTGCAATGTTTGCCTACAAACACTCGGAGCCGCACCGAGAACACCCGTTGCTCAAGTACGGAGTCTTAGGGATAGGCTCGCCTGGCCGCTTGGGCTATCCATCATGTGGCTCCTGGTTTGGGCCATGCTCGAAGCACTCATGCCAGGTCGCGGCAGCCTTTGATATCCGCGCCGCACAAACCGCGCGCCGTGCGCATCGTCGATCGCGCTCTCACCATCACGCGCGCACAGTCGCTGCGTGAGCTCAGCCGGGCGTGTGCGCCAGCCGCCATCCTGGCTTGGCTCGTCCTGTCCCTCTACGTGCTCGAGCGCGTGGAGGGCATTCGATTTCTCCGCCCCGTCTTCGCACTGCTATTCGTCGCAGCCTACGCCTTTCGCCAGGTCGCGCTCAGTCGTTTCGCAGGTCGTCGCGTACGCGAGCTGTTGGGCGAGCCTGCTGCATTTCACGCGTCCATCAGCCTTCCACTACGGGCAAGCTTTTGGAGCGGACTCGAGCTTTGGCTCTGGCTGTGGACAGTCGTATGTGTTGTGCGCGTGGAGCCGTGGTGGGTCGCAGCGCTCTTGCCCGTCTTCAGCCTGCGCGCGGCCATCGCCCCGTCCTTCCTCGCCGTGCTCGACCGCAGCACCGCATCGACCACGGGCGCCCGTGTACTCTTGGCTGCACTACGCCATGCAGACCGCCAGCGATTTTTGGGCATCTCGTGCGAACTGTTTCTGTGTGCCGCAGCGCTAGGGCTCGCCTTCAATTTCGGCGCCGGTCTTACGCTTCTGATCTCGCTCGCCCAACGAGCGCTCGGCCTCGAACTCGCGTTGATGCAGGCTTTTCTATCGCCCGAAAACCACTTCGGCCTGCTGTGCATTGCCAGCGTCTCCCTCATCCTTCTTGAGCCTGTGCGCGCCTCCCTCTCGGCAGTGCTGTACGCAGACGCCGAAAACCGCAGCGAAGGACTCTGGATCAAAGAGCTGGTCGAAAAAGCCATCTCTTCCCCAAAGCGATCTCTTCAAAGACACGTTTTCTGCATCGCGCTCTGCGGCCTACTTCCGCTGCCCGCGTACGCACAGTCCAATCTTTCAGAGAAAGACAAGGCCGAGGAGCTCCTGCGTCTCAGCGCGCAACCCTGCGACCTGGATTGCGCAGACTCACGGGCACGCGACCAAGCATCCCTCGAGCGCATTCAGCGCGTACTCACTTCGCATGTATTTAGAGAATTTCCAGAGGACTCCTGGCATATCACGACGACGGACTCGGACTCGATCGACCGCTGGCTCGACGCTCTCCTCCGGCACTTCATCCATGGCGAGCAGAGCGCACCTGGGGCCACAAACAGCGGCACCGAAGCAAGCATCCCTACGCTCACCTTTTTTCTGCTCATTGCGACCGTGGCTCTTTTACTTGCGCTGGCAAACGTTGCGCTACGCAATCTAGCCGACCGTTCGCTACAGAGGTTTCCTGTCGCCCCGAGGCTACCCGAGTCAGAAGACCACACGGGCGACGAACACTACTTCGCAGAAGCCCTTCGTCTTTTAAACGAAGACCCGAGCGCCGCCATGCAATGGCTCTATCTGGCGGCCCTGCACAACCTCGCGCGGCGCTCCTTGCTGTCGCTCTCCCCTGCCCACGCCAACGGCCACTATCTACACGCTCTTCGTGAGCGGCCTGAGTATGAGTCCTTCGCCGAGCTGACTCAGTACGTCAATGCCGTACGCTACGGGAACATCCACATTACACCCGAAGCCCTCGAACGCTGCCTGCTGCTCGTGCGCTCCCTGCACGGGAAAGACGCCGCATGAGCGCGCAACGCACCGTGCCAGTCTTGTTGTGGTCTTTGCTGCTCGTGAGCTTGAGCATTTTCGGCTATCGCGTCGCCCAGCGAGGACGCTTTTCTGCACCTTACTCAAGCTACGGAGCAGGCCCCGAAGGAACCCTTGCTCTGTTTCAACTCGCGGGCGAACTGGGCTTTACACCACAACGCCTCGCCCACGAGTATACGAACCTCGCACCGGGTACCCTCTTTGCGCTGGCCGATTGCCACGGTACCCAAGTCCGCAAATTGCTGCGGCCTGAACGTGAAGCCCTGCTCGATTGGGTGACACAAGGTGGACTTCTGATCATCGCAGGCGCCCAAGACTATGTCCCAGAAAGCAGCGGCATCTCTTTCGAATCGGCCCACCCCTGTGCACCCAAGGCCGCAAATCGGCTGGGTAAATCCCCAAATCAAGAACATGCGCACCGCGCGCTCCTCGCTATTCCCGCAGGCCCGCCGCTCGCCCATGCGCTCCCATTCCACACTACGAAGTCACGCGTCGTGCGTGCAGCTCCAGACAGTGAAGCCACCACACTGCTCCAAAGCGAAGACGGGCCGCTCGGCCTCACCGCTCCCTTGGGCAGGGGGCGGATTGTTGTCCTGAGCACCTCTGACATGCTGACCAATCGCGGACTCACGCACGGCGGAGGCGTACTCATCACGCGCGTTCTCGAAGCTTTTGCGCCGCGCGGTCCGATTTGGTTTGATGAATATCATCTGGGCATGGGTGAACGGCGCTCGCTCATTCACTACCTTCGAGAGTTAGGTTATGGCACCGCGCTCCTCCAAACCATACTCGTGCTGCTTTGCTTTCTGATCTCGCGCGCGAGCCGGCTCAAGCCCGCCCAAGCCCGTTCACAAACGCGAACAAATCGTCCATTTTTGAGCACACTGTCCAACCTCTATACTCAGACCCAAGATACCGTGGGGGCAATTGAGATCCTAACGGGCCGCTCACTCAGATGTCTCGCGCGCGCCCACCGCGCTCCGCCCATGCCAAATGCAGCCCTCGCGCGCTGGTTCGCTGACACAGGGTTACGCGAGGCTGCAGACAGCGCATTGCGCCTTGAAGAACTCCGAAAGCCTCTACTGCCGGGCGAAACTTTGCTGCAAAGGACGCATGAAATTGAGCAAGCGCTATCTGTGGGCGTACGGCTCTGAGCTCCACTTCATGGTGCTCACTATCATCTCACCCTCGACGCTGTGCGGCGCGCTGCTTGAGTATGCCGTGCCCATCCATAGCCCCCCCTCCCTTTGACCGCGCTGGGATCGTCGGACGACGGCTCACGGCCTCACGCTTTCTGTCGATGGACGCAAGCAGAGCATCGAATGCGCTTGAGAACAATTGAACGCCTTGAACCACCAGTGCATCCGTCACCTCGTCAAGAGAGATATCGAGGCGCGCGAGTTCGGCGAGCGTCTCTTGTGCGGACACGAGATCCGACTCGAGCTTAGGCAACGCCACTCCGTGATCCCGAAACGCCTCCAGTGTGGCAGGCGGAACCGTGGTTACAGTGTTTGGCCCCACAAGCTCCTCCACATAGACGACATCGCTAAGGCGAGCATCTTTTGTACCGGTGCTCGCCCAAAGTAGACGCTGAGGCTTAGCTCCCCTTCGAACCAGGCTCTGAAATCGCTCCGTGGCACAAGCCTCCTTCCAATCCTGATAGGCGAGCTTCGCATTGGCGATGGCTACCTTTCCGAACAGCTTCTCTCGCTGCGATCGAAGTCCGAGGTCCATCGAACCGGACTCCAGCAACGGGTGCACCGCCGCATCGATTCGACTTACAAACATACTCGCGACGCTGGCCACTTTCGCGATTTTGTCATCTCCCCTACGCGCTAGCGCTTCGAGGCCATCCGCATATGCGTCGAACACTTGTCGACATCTGGATCGGGAAAAGAGCAACGTAACATTTACATTGATCCCCTCGCCGATGAGCTGGCGAATGGCAGGCAACCCCTCCTTGGTAGCTGGTACCTTGACCATGATGTTCTCACGCGATACCTCGCGCCACAGCCTGCGTCCCTCCACTATCGTTCCAGCCGCATCGTGAGCTAGATAGGGAGAGACCTCGATGCACACGTAGCCGTCGCCACCGTTCGATTCAACATAAAGTGGCGCGAGCAAATCGGCAGCGATCTGAATGTCTTCGATCGCCACATGCTCGTAGAGAGTCGCCGAACTAATGTCGGGATCTCCTATCAGCTGCAGAATCGCGTCGTCGTAATCCGAACTGCCGCCAATGGCTTTCTCGAAAATCGACGGATTCGAAGTGACACCTCGAATCCCATCTTGCTCGACAAGCCGAGCAAGCTCGCCATCTAACAACATTCTGCGACGGATATAGTCGAGCCAGATGGATTGCCCAAACTTTGAAAACATCTCCTCGAGCTCCATGACGTTCTCCTCATTGGTGACCAGCACCCAGCAGGCGCACAGCTTCGACCACACGATCCACCGTAAGCCCATACTCACGCATCACGGTTGGACCAGGCGCCGAGGCGCCAAACTTATCGACGCAGACCGTCGCGCCAGCGAGGCCAATCCAGCGCTCCCAGCCAAACGAAGCCGCCGCCTCGACAGCCACGCGAGCTGCCACCGCACTGGGCAGCACGCTCTCCCGATACTCTTCCGACTGCTCCTCAAACAATCTCGGCGCAGGCATCGAAACCAAGCGCGCTCGAATGCCCGCGGCTCGCAGGAGAGGTTCCGCCTCTACGATGAGCTGCAGTTCCGACCCACTCGCTATCAAAATCACATCGGGCTTCTCCGTGTCGGCCGCGTTGAGTACGTAGGCTCCTCGCCTCAAGTGCTCAGCAGGGGCAAACGTATCTCGGTCGAGCGTCGGTACATTTTGACGTGTAAAGATGAGCGCAGTGGGTCTGTCCCGCTGCTCCACCGCGACCTGCCATGCCCAGCGCGTTTCGTTTGCATCGGCAGGCCGTATGACCAAGAGCCTCGGGATAGCGCGCAGCCCCGCAAGCTGCTCCACCGGTTGATGCGTCGGTCCATCTTCGCCGACTCCGATACTGTCGTGCGTAAACACGAAGACAGAGCGCAAACCTGCGATAGCTGATAGCCGAATCGACGCGCGCATATAGTCCGAAAAGACAAGAAATGTGGCAGCAAACGGCAGCAGTCCACCGTGATAGGCCATGCCATTCACCGCAGCGCCCATCGCGTGTTCTCGTACGCCGAAGTGGATGTTTCTGCCTGCGTAGCCAAGCTTGCCGCCCACCAAGCCCTGTGCACCGGCAAGCTGTGCGTCCGGCGCCTCGAAGTCCCCTGCCTCTTTGAGCCAAGTGTAAGTCGATGGGTCCAAGTCGCCTGACCCGCCGATGAACTCTGGCACGCTTCGACTCAACGCCTGCATCACGCCTTCGGATGCCTTGCGCGTCGCCATGCCTTTCTTGTCATGTGCGAAGCTGGGCAGGGCGTCCGCAAAATCCGCGGGAAGCTCTCCAGCAAACCGCCTCATTATTTCGTCAGCCAGGTTCGGGAAGTCTCGCGCATAGGCGGTGAGCTTGGTTTTCCAGTTTTTCTCTAGCTCACTGCCTCGCACTAGCGCCGCCCTAAACGCACGTAGAACATCGGGTGGGACGAGGAACGTGGATTCCACTGGAAAGCCAAGTGCTCGCTTGGTTGCTTTGACTTCCTCGACACCGAGAGGACTTCCGTGGGCTTCGTAGGTGCCCTGCTTTCGAGGAGCGCCGTATCCGAGCACGGTCCGAACCGAAATAAGCGAGGGCCGCGCGCGCTCGGACCTTGCCGCGTCGATGGCGCGCGAAATCGCGGCGAGGTCGTTCCCGTCGTCGACGTCTTGCACATGCCAGCCGTAAGCCGCGTGCCGCCCAGTGACGTTCTCCCGAAACGAGACCTTGGTCTCCCCCGACAAGGTGACGTGGTTATTGTCGTAGAGAACGACAAGACGCCCCAACCCAAGCTGCGCAGCAAGCGAGGCCGCTTCGCTCGCAATGCCCTCCATCATATCCCCGTCGCTAGCGATGACGTATGTGTGATGGCCAAACATCGCGTGCCCAGGCCTGCTGAAGTGCGCTGCCAAATGCGCATCCGCGATTGCCATGCCAACAGCGTTCGCGATGCCCTGCCCTAGTGGCCCTGTTGAAGCCTCCACACCCGGCGTCAGATGCCGCTCTGGATGGCCGGGAGTTCGACTTCCAAACTGGCGGAAGCGCTTGAGCTCCTCCAGGGAGAGGTCGTAACCAGTAAGGTAAAGAAGCGCGTAGTAGAGCGCGGAGCCGTGCCCGGCGGAGAGCACGAAGCGATCTCTATCGCACCACTCTGGGTTCCGTGGATTGTGCCGTAAAAAACGGTTCCACAGAACGTAAGCCATCGGGGCTGCGCCAAGCGGCATGCCTGGATGTCCGGAGTTTGCGTTCTGCACCATGTCCACTGCAAGAAAACGCAGGGTATCTATACAAAGTTGGTCGAGTTCGGCTCTCTCCACAGCGACCTCCCTCCTATTATGTCATCACGTGTGAAATGCCGAACCCCGGCTTGGTCTGCCACCACCAAGTCCGTGGCGATGCCGAGAAACAGCCCATGTCCTACCACGCCCGCGCGAGCGTCGAGTGCCTGCGCGAGTGCCCTGGGCTCGACTACCGGCCCGAAGCTGCAGTCCACCAAGAGATTGCCTTGGTCAGTCCGCGCGGGCGAACCGTCTTCTCGAGTTCGGAGCTCACAACTCGCTCCCAAACTCTCGAGAAAACGCAAATGCCCTCGCAAACCAAAATCGATTACTTCCACTGGCAGAGCACAACGGGTGCCAAGCTTCCGAGACAACTTGCTGCCATCAACCACTATGACTTCCCGTCGACTCACTTGGGCGACGATTTTCTCACGCAGCAGGGCCCCACCTGCTCCCTTGATCAAGTCGAGCGTTGGGTCTACCTCATCTGCCCCGTCCAAAGTAAGATCCACTCGCTCGTAGCGTTCGAGCTCGGCAATCGGAATCTGAAAGCGTTGCGCCATTTGCGCTGTGGCGATCGAGCAGGCCACCCCCACCACGTCTCGCAGTACGCCCGAGTGTAGCTTCGCGGCCAGAATTTGAAGCGCAAGCGCTGCGGTGCTTCCCGCTCCGAGACCGACCACCATCCCCGATTGCACGAATGAAACGGCCTTCGCTGCCGCCAATTCTTTGTGCGCGGTTTGATGAGCCATCAGGCCCAGTCTGTCACTCAAGCTCTGCATGATCTGACGGCTGTGCATCTCCCGTGCCCGAACACGCGCCATGCCGCAGAGCGTCGCTATCAATTCGCAGCGCGCTGGGTCTCGAGCGACTTGGTCGGCAGCCAAGACTCCGGCGTAGACCAAAGCCTGACTCCTCCTGCAAAAGCGTGCCCGTTGTCTCCGAGGCGCGCACCCGCCGGGGGTTTCTTGAGACGCTTGGCGTTGCCGCCACCTATCACCATGTCTTCTGCTTGCATGGCAGCTGCCAAGCGCGCGCTTACGTCGCACACGGAGGCCCGCCAGCGCTTCTTACCGCGCCGAGCGAGCCCAGCCGCGCCCACGTAATCTTCGAAGCTTCGCTTCTTTTTGTACGGCAGATGCGCAAGCTCGAGCGGGGCGATGGTTCCGTTCACGATCAGTGCAGAGCCAAGGCCGGTTCCTAGGCCTAGAAACAACATGCGCCCACCCTGATAGCTTCCGAGCGCTTGGAGCGCAGCGTCGTTTATCATGCGCACAGGACGAGAGAACGCGCGCTCGAAGTCGAAGCCAACCCAGCCTGGACCGAGATTGTGAGGTTCTGCAAGAGGTCGACCATGGAGCACAGGCCCTGGGTAGCCTATCGACACAACGTCGTACTCAATGCCCGCGGTGACCTCGCTCACGGCTTGCACCATCCGTTGAGCCGTCATGCCGCGTCCAGACGGCACCTTTAATGGGGCGCGCATACCTGACGCGAGAATCTTCAGATTTGTGCCGCCTACATCGACCACAAGAATCTTCACGGCCCCCTCCTCTTACTCAGCTGCACCCGCGTCTACTTACGCGCTAAGCCCAGAACTTCCGCTGCGCAAGGAGGCCCTGCGTGGACATTCGATTTATTCAAACACCCGACACAGATGCGCTCAAACGCACTGCCTGTGCGCGCATCTTGCGGGCTGCCGAGCGCGCCATCGAACAGCGCGGCACGTTTTCCATCGTATTGGCAGGCGGCGAGACTCCTAAGAACATCTACACCGCGCTCAGAACGGCTTCCACGCCATGGGAGCGCTGGCAGATTTTCTTCGGTGACGAACGCTGTGTTCCTGTCACCGATCCCAGGCGGAACAGCCTAATGGTCGCGCAAGCCTGGCTCGATCATGTGAATATTCCTTCCCAAAATATCCACGCAATTGCTGCGGAACTCGGTCCGGATGAGGGAGCACGACTGGCAAATCAGCAACTGGCGGGCGTGAACACATTCGACCTGGTGCTTCTCGGTCTCGGTGACGATGGACACACCGCTAGCCTGTTTCCAGGTCACGCCTGGGGCACCGATGCTGCCGCCAAAGATGCATTGCCGATACGCAATGCACCCAAACCTCCGCCTGAGCGCGTATCACTGAGTGCCAAACGCTTGAGCGATGCACGGGAAGTGCTGTTTCTCGTGCAAGGAGAAAGTAAACGAAGCGCTGTGTCTGCGTTTCGCGAACACTCAGACCGCACACCCATCCCAGCAGCCGCCATCCAACCGTCGACCGGTGTGGACGTCTTGATACCTGTCTCGCTCCTCGCGCCACCCTGAGCAAAAACCATAAGCGTGTGACGCCAGCCCTGAGGCGCTGGCCCATCACGTGCTTCGTATCTCTCAGCGAGCCGAGGAGAGCGACTTGCACCCCACCCTGCGAGAGCATCGCGAGCACTGAGAACCACTTTCCTTCAGCCCATGGATAGGCGGCGATGAAACCAGTCCAATCGGATGCATTCGTGTTCTTTGGCGCTACGGGCGACCTCGCGTACCAGAAGATTTTCCCTGCGCTCCAAGCCCTAATTCGTCGCGGCCACTTGGACTTTCCTATCGTGGGCGTGGCTCGTGCAGGCTGGACCGTGGAACGCTTACGCGAGCGCGCACACGCGAGCCTCAAGGAAAAGGGCGGCGGCGTCGACGAGGCTGCGTTTGCAAAATTTAGTAAGCTGTTGATCTACGTGGAGGGCGACTACCACGACCCAGGCACGTTCGAACGCCTGCGAAGCGCGCTGGATCACGCGAAACATCCCATCCACTATCTCGCCATTCCACCCAGCATGTTCCCAGAAGTCATCCGCAATCTCGGGCAAAGCGGATGCGCTCGCAACGGACGCGTGATCGTTGAGAAACCTTTTGGCCGTAACCTCGCTTCAGCTCAAGCACTCAACGCGACACTGCATACGGTGTTCGACGAAGACTCTGTCTTCCGCATCGATCACTATCTGGGCAAAGAAGCCGTACAGAACCTGGTGGTGTT
>CAZEWA010000044.1:0-30281 GCA_964515685.1 uncultured Polyangiales bacterium
TGGGCCAGGCGGTGGCCGTCCGGGAGGGCGTGTGAGTGAGCATGAGGCTAGGCCCGCGCCCCTGCGGGTGCCCGTCTCTGATGTTCCTCATCGCGCGAGCTTAGTTTCCGCGCTGCCACCCGCGCCCTCGTCCAGCACAGATGTAAACGGCACCTTACAGGGAGTCGGGGCGCCCCCCGGCGGCTCCGGGTACACAGCGGCCGTCGTGGTGGCTCGTCCGGTGCGCGTCATTTCCGATCCGCCCCCTGCGATGACGGTGGAAGCCGCAGACGCGGAGCGTGCGTCCGCCTCGGTCAGCATCGTGCCCCCTGCCAATAAACCGGCGATCTTCCCGCCCGAGCGCTCGTCCGGGAACGGTTATGCCGCGCTGGAAGTCGCGCCGATAGATCCGCTGGAGCTCGCGGATGAGCCAGGGTACTCCGACGAGGACGACGAGGCGGATGAAGCCGAACAGGGGCTCGACGACTCGGACGAGGCCTTTGTAGAAGGCTCGGACGACGACGACGGGGAAGAAGAGCGGACCCACGTCATTGAGATGTCCACGCCGCCTCCGCCGCCTCCCGCGGCGGCTGCCCCGGAGCGGTTTGCGTCGCCACCCGAGGCGCCGGTTCCCCAGGCAGACCTGCAATCGGTCGATGCCGACCTCAAGGAACTTGAGCCGGACGAGCTGCTCGAAGAAGTACGGCGCCCGTCAGGCGAGTTCGAAGAGATCTTGGTCGACACGGAGCCCGCGGCCGAAGAGGGCCCAAGTCGGCGCTCGCTTGGGCCCCCTCCGCCGCCCCCTCCTGTGGGTCGGCTCTCGATGCCAGAGCCTCCCGATCTCAAGACCCTGACCCGCAGCGCGCGCGTGCAGGAACTCAGGCCGTCGAAGCCTCGCAATCATGCATGGTGGGAGGTTTTTTTCGACGACGACTACCTGCGCACCGTGCGTACGCCTACGCCCGAACAGATTGCGCGTCAGTGTGATTTCATCGAGCGCCGGCTGCGTTTGAAGCCTGGGGCCACGCTGCTTGATGTCGGCTGTGGGCTCGGTTTGCCTGTCATTGAGATGACAGCGCGAGGCTTTCTGAGTGTTGGCCTCGACTTGTCGCTTGCGATGTTGTCGCGCGCGTCCGAGGAGGCTCAAAGTCGCGGCCTACGTATCAATTTTTTGCATGCCGATATGCGGGAAATGAACTTCGAGGGCAGCTTCGATGCGGTGACGTGTCTCGGAACCACGCTCGGCTACTTCGACGACGACATAAACCGCAAGGTCATCGAGCGCTTTCACCGCGCGCTCAAGCCCGGTGGTGCGCTGTTGCTCGACGTCGTCAATCGCGACCACGTGATTCGCTCGCAGCCCAACTTGATCTGGTTCGAGGGCGATGGTTGCGTGTGCATGGAGGAGAGCGAGTTCAACTTCTTCACGTCGCGTCTCCACGTCAAGCGCACCGTGATCATCGATACCGGTAAGCAGCTCGAACACGAATACTCGCTGCGCCTGTACTCACTGCACGAGCTTGGGCAGATGCTGCATTCCGCGGGCTTCCGAGTGATGGAAGTCAGTGGCCGCGACGCCCTGCCTGGCGTTTTCTTCGGTCAGGAGTCGCCGAATCTGATGATCGTTGCCGAACGTCGCGCCGCAGCCCAGGAGGGAATGCGGCCCGAGGTCACAGGCAAGTTCCAGATTCCGGAATAGAGGCCTAGAACGATTCGGTGGGCGTGCCTGTCAGGCTGTAGCGGACCTTGCACGGAAGCATCTCGAAGCCGCCGCCTGCAGCGACGAGTGCGGCTGTGCAGTCGGTGCCGTCGGCCGCGCGCAGTGTAAACACGTGTTCGCCGACCAAGCCTTCGGCCGACACAACTTGCTCGGCGCCTGCGTCCTGGTCGCTCGCGGGCGATTCGGATCCGCCGTCCGCTGTAAGTGTGGCGACGCTGCCGGTGAGCGCCTCCTCTTGGAGGATCTGGCAGAATGTCTCAGCGTCTTCGGGGCTTTGATCCGCGACGGATCCGAAGCCGAAAGCGAACTCCCCTGCGTCGAAGCGCCCTTCGAGCGCGGGTTGACCGGGAAGTCGCCAGTAGCCGCGCGTCTCATTCGCCCGCAGCTGCACCCGGTAGCGATGGCCGTCCTGTTCGTGGAGGGCGCTCGGGCCGCAGGTGTTTTCCTTGAGCGACATGGTGACTTGGTAGGTCCCAATCTCGTCGCCGACAGGGTCGGGATTGCAGCCTGCGAGCAGGCCACTCACGGAGAGAACGATCCAAGCGATCGATGACGCACGGAGCATGCAGCAGCCTTACTCCCGGCCTCCATGGCCCGTCCAAAAAACGTGGGCCAAGGGACAGCAGCGACGACTGGCGCAGGCTACGGGGCGGCCGGAGCAGGCGTAGCCGGTTCGGGGGCGGCGGGAGGCGCTGCAGGACTCGCGGCCGGGGCGGCGGGGCGGGGCAGCGTCTTGAGGCCGGGGGGCACTAACTCGAACTCCACGCGAACGGGTGAGCCGTGCACATGGCCACTCGTCACGGTGCGATTCGAACGGCGCTGCAGGGCGGCAGCCAGTTCCGCTGCACGCGTGGCGGCGCGGGCATCATCGGCCGGCGCGATGACGACCACGTGGACCACACCGCGCTGGTGGTTTCGCTTCACGTAGTCGGCGACGGCTTCCACCAAGAACGAGCTGCCGCGTAGCACAGTGCCCTCGAAGACGGCGTTCGCCGTGGGCAGCAGGCGCTGGGACTGCAGGACCATGAGTCGCGTCCCGTCCGGGCAGCCGTCCTGGTCGTTTTTGCCGTTGAGGGTTTCGGCTTGGCCTGGGCACTGGTCGAGCTGATCTGGAACGCCGTCCTCGTCTTCGTCGTCCTCGGGGCAGCCGTCCTCGTCGAGCAGGCCGTTCCAGGTCTCCGGGGCATCCGGGCATGCGTCGACCACATCGAGGATGCCATCGCCATCGAAGTCTTCCTCGGGGCAGCCGTCTTCGTCGCCGAGCCCGTCGTGATCCTCGGGCACGTTCGGGCACAGGTCGACAGCATCGTCTATGCCGTCGAAGTCTGCATCCAGGTCTGGGCAGCCGTCGTCGTCCCGGTCGCCGTCGATGTCCTCCATTTCGCCTTCGCAGGAGTCGTAGCCATCGGGCACGCCGTCGCCGTCGTTGTCAGGATCGGGGCACCCATCTTCGTCTTCGAAGCCGTCGAGATCCTCAGGCTCATTGGGGCAGGCGTCCTTGACATCGGGCACGCCGTCGCCGTCGTTGTCGGGATCGGGGCAGCCGTCTGCGTCCATGTGGCCGTCGCGGTCTTCGGCCTCGTTCGGGCAAGCGTCGTAACGGTCGTCGATGCCGTCGCCGTCGCGATCACGGCGCACGGGGGTATACTGGGCACCGGCAAAGATGCGGTAGCTAGGGTTGCCCACGTCGCCAACCAGGCCAGCACCAGCACCCAGATTGAAGACGAAATCGTCGCCGAAGCCCATCATGGCGCGCGCTTCGAGGGGGTGGTCCTTGGCGCGAATGCTCGAGACGCCGGCCAGCTCTACCTTGCCGTGCACGAGCGGCGTGATGCTGTACATGCCCGCCACGCCATACAGGATTTCCGTGCCGGTTTTGAGTGTAAGGAAATCACGGTTGGGCCGGTAGGCCGCTCCGAGATTGACGGCGCCGCGGAAGTCTCCGCGTGCAAACTCCGCGATACCGTAGCCGCCCGCCTGGACGCCTCGCTCACCCAAGAACGAGCAGGCGTGACGAGCGTCGCAGTCGCCGTTGCTCGTGATCATCGCGGTCGGCAGCGTGGTGAACACGGTGGCTGAGAAGCGCAGCTCATTGTTTGGCGTCGACCAGATGTGCGTCTTGGCGGCCACCCGCGCGTCGGCAAAGGCAAAGCCTTGTTGGGGCTGTATGGAAAGGGTCGGATTGCCGCCCCCCGCCGCAATGTTTGTCGCGAAAAGATCGCTATCTGTGAAGCCCAACGGGAGAACAAACGAGATCTGCGTGCGCTTTTTGATGGTGACGCTGCCCATCAAGTGCAGAAGCCCGGTTCCGCGCACGAACGAGGTCTCTTTGTTGACGCAGTTTCCAGCGACGTTGCGGATGCCGTCGCAGGGGCGGTCTACCTGCAGCGTGTTCGCTGAGTAGTCGAACATCACGCCATAGGAGGCTTGCTTGTGACCTCCTACCTCGGCCCCGTCGAGACCGATGTAGTTTCCTGCGCCCACAGCGGGATAGAGACGTACGGTGGAGAATTCGTTTTTACTCTGCGCGTCCGCCTGACTGGCCGTGAGGCTCGAGGTCAAAACGGTAGTCGCAAAGAGGGCGGGAAGAATGCGTCGGATAGTCATTAGTGGGCTCGCTCGAGCCGAGCCGAGCGGTGGCGCCCGTTCCCCTGACTCGTACGGGCGAAATATTGCACGACGCACGTGAGCACGCGCAACCGCTCAAGCCACAATAAGCTCAAGTCGAAGCGTACGGGGCCGCGCGCGAACGAAAATCGGCGCGATCGCCGAGAGGGTATCTGTCGCAGATACCGCTATTCGACGGAGAAGGTGCAGGAGAACAGGATCTCGGTGGCGACCGGCTGACCCTGCTTGTCGAGGGGCGGCTGAGCCCTGTGCCCGGCTTGCGCGACCTCTCTCACGGCCTTCATGCACGCGTCTCCGAAGCCTGGGTAGCTCTCGCTGTCCTTGCGGATGGGCTCGAGCTTCCCATCGCCCAGTACGCGCAGCTTGATGCGAGCCGAGCCATCGATGCCCTGCTGGCGTGCGACCTTGGGGTAGTTGCGTTCCAGGGCTTGGTTCAGGATGTCTTTCGAGGGCATGGAGGGCCGCCGTGCGAGGTCGGCATCGCCTACGACCCGCAACCCGGTTCCGGTTCCACCCACGACACCACCAGCCACGCCTTCGCGCGCTTTGCCGGTGACCGCGGCGCCGGGCCGTCCGATGGGAGCGTCCATCGCGCCGCCGCTGCCGACTGCGCTGGCCCAGCCGCCCTGGCCTTCGCTGGTGAGCGTAGTCCCACTAAAATCCGCGATGGTCTCCTCGGCTGCGGCCGGCCTGTCGTTGGTCGCGGGAGGCGGGTCGGCCGCTGGCTTGGGAGCTCGCTCGCGCACCACGCGGGGCTGTACCTTGACCGGCTCGGGAGCAGGCGGCTCGGGTTCAGGGGCGGCAGGCTCCTCTTGGGGCGGCGGCGGCTCGGGTTCAAGCTCCGGCTGGGGCGCCTCGAAGACGCTTATCTCGACCGGATCGAGTGGAGCTTCACGAGGCGCCATGCGCGCGAGTCCCAGTGCAAAAAACACTGCGGCGTGCAGCCCCACGCTCAGTACAAGGCCTACGGATCCTGTCCAGGAAGCCGGGGCGCCGAAGTCATTTGTCGCTGCCGACAAGGTCCTCCGGGCGTACGTTGATGGCGAACTTCGTCACCTTCTCTTGCCGCAGAATGTCGATGGCCTTGACGACCAGCGAGTGGTGCACGCGCCCATCCGCGGCGATCACAGCGCGCGTCTCGGGGTCCTTGGCGTGAGCCGCTTTGACCCGCTCGCGGAGCTGATCCTGGCTGACTTCCACCGCATCCAGGTAGAACTTGCCGTCCTTGTCGATGGAAACCGACAAGGTCGACGGCACGACGGAGGTTTCACCACTGGCGGCCTTGGGCAGCTCCATGGGGATGGTGGAGTCTTTGTCGGCCGCGTATTGCGCCGTGACCATGAGGATGATGAGAAGCACCAGCACAACGTCCACCAAGGGGGTGACGTTGATGCCAGAGATCATGTCCTCGTCGCCGTTACTTGAGCTACCGGCCATGGGGTCTACTCCGCCGCGCTGGGGCTCGTGCCGTTCTCTTTAGAGCGCAGGTGAGCAAGCAGCTCGCGGCTCAGCGTCTCGGCCTGGCCAAGGCGCGCGCGAATTACGCGCTGGAAGAAGTTGAAGAACGCCACGCAGGGAATCGCCACCAGGATTCCGATAGCCGTCGCCACGAGTGCCTCGCCGACCTCCGCCATGAGCGTGTCGCTGAGCTTGCCCTGGCTGGCGTTCAGCTCGTGGAAGGAGCGAATGATGCCGATAACGGTTCCAAGCAGTCCCACGAAGGGGGCGTTGTTGCCGACGGTGCCCAAGAAGGCGAGGTTGCGCTCGAGATTGAGCCGGGCGAGCTGCGACGCGCCGCTCATGCTCTCTGCCGCGGACTCGGCGCCCTTGTCGGACCACTCAAGCCCTGCGCTCAGCACCTTGGCTTCGAGCGAGCGCGATTTCTCTACGCGCTGCGCCACGGCTCCCAGGTCGCCCTTGCGGATGAGTGGGAACAAATCCTCGCGCAGCCGGCGGTAATCGTCGCTGGACGCCATGTAATAATAGGCGCGCTCGAAGATAATCCCGAGGGCGATTACGGAGAGCCCGATGAGCAACCACATGACCCATGTGGCTCCAAGCATCGAAAAGGCGGTCAAACGCTCTTGAATATCCATGTGCTCTCCAACAGTTGGGGCGGCCGATGCCCCTCGGGGGCGAGAAAGTACGGGAGCTACCCGCGACCGGCAAGGCGGTCAGTCCTCTTCCCCCGCCGCAAAATCACGAATTTTGAAGATCTCTGAGACAAGCTCGGTGGCGTAGGCGCCGCGGGGCAACGTGAAGTCGAGAGACAGATCGCTGCCTACACGGACCATGCTCACCTGTTCCGGGCGGACTCGTGCGGGGCGCCGGGTGCCTTCGCCTGCACGCTCCACGCGGGTCAGGTGGGCCTCTGTCACGCCAAAGTGCTCAAGCAGCGCCTGTTCACGCGCCAGGGCTTCGGTGTGGGGAGCTCGCATGCGACTGCCGAACATCGGACCCGTCACAGATATTTCCCAGCTCTCGACTCTCGGTGTGTCGGTTTGCGGATCGTCGCAGTTAAAGAGGCCGCCCGACTCCTCCTTGCGCAGGATGTCGCCAGCAATCGCGCTCGTAAGCTCGCGTGCTTCGATGCGCTCGGCGAGCCAAATGTTGAACAGGGCGCTCTGCAGCGTAGACACGAAGAGCTTGCGCAGAAACGGCTTCTGGGGGGCGCGCTCACCGCCCACGATCCAGGCGTAAGCGGCATTGAGGTTCTTGCCCCCGTAGCCAAAACGCTGTCCGCCAAAATATGTGGGCAGACCCACGCGCTGCAGTTCATCGAGCGCTGCGGTCACGTGTACGTCTTGTTCTTCTGGAACGTTCGCGAGTCGCAATTGGAAGCGATTTCCACGCAGGTGGCCCGTGCGCAGCTTGTTGTTGTGGCGCGCCACCTCGAGCACTCGGATGCCTTCGAGATCGAAGCTCTCGGGCGTCGGAGTTTTGGGGCACTGGAAGCTTATCCACTGCCGAGTCACGGCGTGGCGATCTTTGAGGCCTGCCCAACCCACGTTTTCGGGGCGGGTGTCGAGGGTGCGTGCAAGAGAGCGTGCGGCATCTTGGGTGTTGACGTTGCGCTTCTCCACCCAGAGGTAGAGATGCTCGCCGGTCCCTGCGGGCAGGTAGGCGGGGAGCTCTTCCACCACGAAATCCTCGGGACTCTGCTTGAGCTCACCTTGGACGGCGGGCACGTGGGCCGTGATGAATGGGAGCGACGACTGGCGGGCACGTAGGGCCTCGAGAGCATCCTGGGGGGCGTTCACCTCGGTTATGTAGACCCGGCGCGCTCGCTCCGGTAGACGAAAGGCATGGATACCCGCGTCGGCGAGCTTGAGCTGTTGTTGCATGAGGGGGTGCACGAGGGGGTATTCCCCGGGGCTGTGCTCGCTCTCGGTTATCGCGAGGGCAGCTCGGTGCAGCGCCTGTCGGCGTGTGCGGGGCTTCTGCAGCCGGGTGGCGCGTTTGCTGAGCTTGACAGCGTGTACGACCTGGCATCGCTGACGAAGCCCTTTGTCGCGGTGTGCGCATTGCGGCTCGCTCAGGCGGGCAAGATCGATTTGGGTGAGCCCGTGGCGGGGATCTTGCCCGAGCTTGAAGGCACAGCGGCGGGCGACAGCAGCTTGTCGCTGTTGCTCTCCCACCGTGGCGGGCTATCGCCTTGGGGGAGCCTTTTTCGAGAAGCACCAGCTCCGTTGGGAAGCGCTGCGGCGAAGCGATGGATGCTGTGCGAGGCGGCTACGCGCGTTGTGACGGCTGAGGAAAACAAGCCCGGCAGCGTGTACAGCGACCTCGGCTACTTGGTCGCGGGCGAGGCGCTGTCGCGTGCTGCGGGGAAATCGCTGGCAGAGGTGGTGCAAGCGGAGGTCACAGCTCCGCTGGGGATCGATCACGAGGTGGTCTATGCGGCCGCGCTGTCGACGGCGGAACGCGCAGCGCTCGAGGGGCGCGTGGCACCCACCGAGCTGTGCAGCTTCCGAGGCCGCGTCGCTTCCGGAGAGGTGCACGACGAAAACTGCGCGGCGTTCGGGGGGATTGCAGGTCATGCGGGCTTATTTGGGCAGGCCGATGCGGTACTTGATTTCGGGCTCTCGATACTCGACGCGCTCGAGGGGCGCTCGCGCTGGCTCGACCAGGGCATCGTTCGTTGGGCGCTTGCGCCGCGGCCCCATGGTGGACATGTGGTCGGCTTCGACACCCGGAGCGCCGAGGGCTCGAGCGCAGGCAGCTTGTTTTCTACGCGTGCCTTTGGGCATCTCGGTTTTACCGGGACGTCGATCTGGTGCGACCCTTCGCGCGCCTTGTGCGTGGTGCTTCTGAGCAACCGTGTGCATCCGACACGCGACAACATTAAAATCCGCAGCTATCGACCGCGCTTTCACGATGCGGTGGTGCGCATCTTGTTCGGCGACGAGTAGGGCGTGCCGCCCGATCCGTGACGGGAGCCCAGCAGCGCTTCGATCAGAGCCCCTCGGCCTTCAGAGAGGCCGAAACCAAGGCCTCCGCTTCCTGCTGGATGCGCGTGAGATGGTCCGCGTCGACGAAGCTCTCGGCGTAGATTTTGTACACGTTCTCCGTACCTGACGGGCGCGCAGCAAACCAGCCACGCGCTGTGGTGACCTTGATGCCGCCGATGTCGGCGCCGTTACCTGGGGCGCGGGTCAACACGTGCTCGATGGGATCGTCGGCGAGCGTCTTCTGCGTCACGCTGGCTGGTGAGAGCTTGCCCAGGGCGCGCTTGTGCTGGGGCGTCGTGGGCACGTCCTTGCGCGCGTAAACCGGTGCGCCGTAGCGTTCGGTGAGAGCTGTATAGGCATCGGCGAGGTCGCTGCCTGTGGCGGCGCGAATCTCGGCGGCAAGCAGGTCCATGACGATGCCGTCTTTGTCTGTGGTCCACACACTGCCGTCGCGCCTGAGGAACGTTGCGCCTGCGCTTTCCTCACCGCCAAAGAACAAGCTGCCGTCCGAAAGCCCTGGCACGAACCACTTGAATCCGACGGGAACTTCAACCAAGCGGCGCCCAGCGCCTTGGGCCACGCGGTCGATCAAGCTGCTTGAGACAAGCGTTTTGCCGACGCCTGCGCGGCTCGAAAAACCGGGGCGATTGCGCGCGAGGTAGTCGATGGCCACAGCGAGAAAATGATTGGGATTCATCAGGCCGCGCTTGGGCGTCACGATGCCGTGCCGGTCGACGTCGGCGTCGTTGCCGAAGGCGAGATCGAAACGCTCGCGTAGCTCAGTGAGCCCTGCCATCGCCGAGGGGGACGAGCAGTCCATGCGGATTTTCCCGTCATGGTCGAGACGCACGAAGGAAAATGTGGGGTCGACGTTTTCGTTGACGATGCTGAGGTCGAGCTTGTAGCGCTCGGCAATCGGTGCCCAATAGCCGACCGACGCACCGCCGAGCGGGTCGACGCCGAGCCGCAGCTTCGCGGCGCGCACTTTGTCCATGTCGACGACCTGATCGAGCGTCTCGACATAGCGGTTTACGTAGTCGTAGCGCTCGGTGGTCGCGGCGTTCCATGCGTCCGATGCCGCCACGCGCTTGACGCCTTCGAGCTTGTGTTCGAGGTAGCCATTGGCCCGCATCTCGATGTCTCGCGTGACTTCGGTATCGGCGGGGCCGCCGTGGGGCGGATTATATTTGAAGCCGCCATCTTCGGGTGGATTGTGCGAGGGCGTGATGACGATGCCATCGGCAAGCTTTTGGTTGCGACCCTGATTGTGGGTGACGATGGCATGGGATACGGCCGGCGTGGGAGTGTAGCCGCGTTGGCTGTCCACGAGCGTGCGCACACCATTGGCAGTGAGCACCGAGAGCGCCGTTTCAAGTGCCGGTTCGCTCAGGGCGTGCGTGTCGATGCCGAGAAACAGCGGGCCATCGATACCGGCTGTGTTGCGGTAGTCGCACACGGCTTGCGTGATGGCGGCGATATGCGCTTCGTTGAAGCTGTTTTCGAGTGCGGAGCCCCGATGACCGGACGTACCGAAGGCCACGCGCTGCGCCACTTGCTTGGGGTCAGGAGCCCCGGTGAAATAGGCTGTTACCAACTGCGGAATGTTTGCCAACACGGAGTGGGGAGCGGGGCGGCCAGCGAGCGGATGCATAGCGTAAGCGTAAACGCAGCGTCTGCGAGCGCCAAGGGCAAGAACTCGGCGCCAGGAAACTACACGTCGACTGGGAAGCCTTGGCGTAACCTTTCCGTAAGCTTGCTCTGGGCCAGGTCGCTTTCTGCATTGCGCACGGCGCGGGCGAGCGCGCGCTCATCGCCCAACACGACGACCAAGCGCTTGGCGCGCGTCACCGCGGTGTAGAGCAGGGCGCGCGAAAGCAGGACGTGGTGCGAGGCGTGAAGGACCACGATGACGGCGGGAAACTCGCTGCCTTGCACCTTGTGCACCGTGGACGCGTAGGCGAGGACGATTTCGTCCATTTCGTCGTGCTTGTAGCGGATTTCGCGACCTTCCATGGCCACGTAGGTGATGCCGCCTGCGACGTTGCGAACTTCGCCCAAATCGCCGTTGAACGTCTCTTTCTCGTAATTGTTGCGCAGTTGCATCACGCGGTCGCCAGGCCTGGGGGTGAGCGCTTTCTCGTGACCGCGCGCTCCCGGATTGAGCTCCGCTTGCAGAAACTCGTTGAGGCGTTCGGTGCCGAGCGGACCGCGGCGCATCGGCGACAGCACCATGACGTCGCGCTTGAGGTCGAGGCCGTAGGCCGATGGGAGCCGCTTGAGCATCTCACGCAGGCGTTCGAGGATGGCCTCGGGGTCTCGCGCTTTCACGACGAACAGCTCGCCCGAACCTTGAACGCCTGCAGGACTCGAAGGTGGGAGGTCGCCGTGCAAAATGGCGTGAGCGCCGCGCACGATGTGACTCTCTTGCGCTTGCCGGAACACGGTGGAAAGACGCTCAACGGGTGCCACGCCGCTCTCGATGATACCGCGCAGAACTTGCCCCGGACCCACAGGCGGGAGCTGGTTGACGTCGCCCACGAGCACGAGAGGTACTTGCGAGGGGAGAGCCGCAAACAGCCTTTCCGCGAGCTGCAGGTTCAGCATCGAGGCTTCGTCGACTAGAAAAAGGTCGCCCTCCACCGGGGTTTGAGCGTCCCTTTGAAACTGCGCCGTGGCGGGATTCCATTCGAGTAGACGATGGATGGTCTTGGCTTCTGCGCCCGATGCCTCGCTCAAGCGCTTGGCGGCTCGTCCCGTGGGAGCACACAACACGACGTTGCGGCCGAGGCTGCGATGGGCTTCGACGATACCTCGCACGGTTGTGGTTTTACCGGTGCCAGGTCCGCCTGTGATGACCAGCAAGCGTGAAGTAAATGTGGCGCGTACGGCACGTGCCTGCGCCTCCGATAAATCGTCGCGCACGCTGAGTTGGGGCGGGATGGCGGACGCGCCGTGGCAGAGGCGCTCGATGAGCAGACGCGCCACCTTGGTCTCCGCTCGAAATAGCGGTGCGGCGTAGATGGCGTCGCCCTCGCGCACCACGAGCTCTCGGCTCGACAGCGTCTCGATGGCTTCGACTAGGCGTTCGGCCGGGACGTTGAGCGACTCGCCCGCTGAGACGAGCTGCTCCGATGTGAGATAGACCTGGCCCTCTTCGGCGCTCGAACCGAGAAGGTGAAGCGTGGCCCCCGCTGCTCGACGTGGATCGTCGAGGGGCATACCCGAGGCGCGTGCCATGGCGTCGGCGGTTTTGAATCCGATACCGGGTACCTGCTCCGACACCAAGTACGGATCCTCACGGATAACTTGGACTGCACGCTCGCCGTAACGCTTGCGGATGCGGCGCGCGAGGGAAGGGCCGAGTCCCAAGCTGTGCAGGTACGACATGACTTCGGTTTCATCACGCCGCTCACGCACTGCTTGCGCGATGGCCTGTGCGCGCTGACGGCCGATGCCAGGGACTTCGCGCAGCCTGCTTGATTGGGTTGCGATGACCTCCAGCGCTTGATCGCCAAACTGTTTGACCAGGCGCTCCGCCAGGCCCTTGCCGACACCAGGAACCAAGCCCGACCCCAGGTAGCGGGTGATGCCCTGGCTTGTCTGGGGGAGCACAGGCGTAAAGCTCGAGACCTGAAAACGCCGGCCGTGGGTAGGATGTTCTGTGAAACGCCCGCGAAAGCGCAGGGATTCACCGGGGCTGACGCTCCCGAGGTCGCCGATAACCGTGGCTTCGCTGTTGTCGCGCTCGAGCACGACCCGCACGACGGAGAAGAAGCCGTCGGCGCTCTGGTACACCAGAGATTCGACGGTTCCCTGTAGGGTTTCTTCGCGTACGCCTTGGGAGAAGAGATTCACGGTGGCGCTTTGCCTGTTTCGAACGTTGGTCGGCCCGGGGTGCTGCTTCCATTTGGATCCAATGTGAAGTCTGAGGCAAGCCCGCTGCGCGGCGCTGCGGTTTCTCGCCGTACGATGCTCTGGCCTTCTCGGTTCGGCCGCACCCGTGGGGAGGCGGCGAGGCGACGGCCCTTGCGATCGCGCAGAAACAGCGGAGCGCCTTCGTTAGCAAGCGAAAGCGGGCGCGCGAGGCGTACGAGACGCACTGAGTCGGCCGCTCGTTCGTCTGCTTCATTGCGACGGTCGAACCCCGGGCCCACCACGAGCACGCGCTCGCCCGGAATCAGCGCACCGAGCAGGCTGAGGGATTGACCTTCGGAGAAGGCATCTTGACTGAGCGTGAGGCCATCGAGGATCACAGGTTCGTCGCCGAAGTTTAGCAACTCTACGAACTCCTGCGTGGTGTCGGGCCCGCGTGGATTCACCAAAACCTCATCGATGGTTACGGGCAGAAGGCCTTCGTGCAGGCCGACACATACGGGGTCTTCCGAACGATTGCCTGCCAGGTCTGTGACGCGCAACAACGAGCAGTGATGTTCGGTCAGGCCAGTGAGAGAAGTCGTGACCGCGTCCGAAAAACTCAATGCGCTACTGCGATGGGGTGGGCCGATGAGCTCTACGAACGCGGGTTCATCGAACATGGCACGCAGGCTCAAGGTGGTGTCCGAGGTAAACACGCACAGGCCCGACATGGCGGTTTCGTCGATGGCGCAAGGCAGTGCCGAGCGCTGTGGAGCCGTGGTGTCAGGCGTGGACGACGTTTCAAAGCGCAGCGGGGGCGCATCGATATTACTGCCGGTGACATCGCGAAAGGATTCACTAAAAACCAGGCTGTACTCGGTTTGAGGCACAAGGTCGCGACTCCAGCTGAGCCATAGGCAATCGCCCTCCGTGAAGCCGAGCTGCTTGCAAGAAGCGACCTCCACGCTGACCGAGTGAGAGCGTTGGCCTGGGGCCTCGAGCTGCGCGGTCAGCGGTACTTCGAGGTGGCCGTCGAAGCGCACGAACGCTTGTCTTAGGTTGGTTGGTACGGCGCGTGAATCCGAGGCGGGAAAGCTCTCTACCCACTGTGCGCCGGCCGCAGGATCTTCGGAGATGAGCACGGAAAAAACCTGCGAGGTGGCAGCGGCCCAGACGAGGGTAAAAGCCTGGCCCACCGGAAGCTTCTTCGCTTGCGGAGTGGCCGAGATCTGCCGGCCATTCGAGACCACCGAAACCGGTTCGAGCGCGGCCAGGGTCGCGGCACGCAGGGGAGGGTTGCCGAGGTCTTCGAGCACGTCTTCCGACGCTGGGCCGCGCACCAAATACAGCGGCAAAGCTGCCGTGCGTTTTGCGGGGACCTCATCTTCAAGACGGAGTTCGAAGCTCGGCGATCGTGGGGCATCCATGCTCGGCCAGGTGGCGCCGAGCGCGTCTACGACCGCGTAGCTGACCACCTGCGGTAGACCGTGCTGCGCGCTCAGGTCCTCCACCGAGTGAAAACAACCCGCAAGGCCTAGAAGCAAAAGTGTCGCCCAGCCGCGCACGTTACCGCTCATGGGAGATGGTATCGGCCAAAAGCGGTCGTGGTTGCGTGCAATGGAACTGTCGTGCGCGCCCGAGAACCGCTATGTTGAGCGGCTCACCGTATGGACACCGAAGGTCGCAGTAGCAAGCCTCCGAACAAGGCGTCGGGGTGGCTCATCGGTTCTGTTATCGCCGAGAAGTATCGGCTGCTGCGCGCAGCGGGTCACGGTGGAATGGGAACGGTGTTCAAGGCCGAGAACATGGCGATCGGAAAGATCGTCGCGGTCAAGCTCTTGCACGACTACCTGACCGACGACGGCATCGTCTTGCAGCGCTTCCAACGCGAAGCGCGGCTCACGGTGTCGATTGCGCACCGCAACATCGTCGAAGTGCTCGACATGGGCACGGAGCCCAACGGAACGCCCTATCTGGTCATGGAGTACGTGCGCGGCAAGAGCCTGAAGCGCGTACTCAAGGATCAAGGCACGTTCTCGATAGAACGCGCGGCGCGTGTGGCGGGGCAAGTGCTCGATGCGCTGGGAGCCACGCATAAGCGAGGCATCGTCCATCGTGATTTGAAGCCCGAGAACGTGTTGCTCACTCCGCGCTACGGCGAGCCTGATTTCGTAAAGGTGTTCGATTTCGGAATCAGTACGTTCGCAGAGTCGGTGTTGGACCGAGAGCAGCGCGTAGATCTCACGCCCACGGGCTTCACGATGGCGACGCCTTTTTATGCAAGTCCCGAACAGATTCGCGGCGGCAAGGGGCGCGATCCACGGGTCGATATCTACGCAACCGGCGTGATTCTGTACGAGATGCTTACTGGGCATCGACCCTTCGAAGGAGCGAATCTGCCCGACCTGTGCGACCGCATTCTTTCTGGAGAGGTCACGCCGCTACGCGCCTTTCGGAGGGATGTACCCGCACGGCTCGAGGCCATCATCGAGCGTGCTTTGTCACTACGTCCTGTCGATCGCTATCAGGCAGCGGCAGACATGCTCTGGGCGCTCGTGCCATTTGGTGCGGCTGCTCCGAGAGCTGAGGACCCCGAGCCGACCGACACCTTTACCTCCGACCTGCGCGACTTGAACGCACGGGGCGAGAAAGCCAGTCGAATCGAGCTCGACGCATCCAACCCAGCTCATGGCGCGGTCGGGGTTCACGGTGACTTGGCAAGTGGGCTCATCGACTACTTCGAACAGCGCTTTGGGAGCGACCCCGTGTGCGCCGTTGAGCGCACGATGGATGCGGAAGTGCAGCAGGCCCTGTCGCTACGCAAAGTGGCTGACGCGCGCTGCGACGCACGCATGCTGGCGGTGGCGCTCGAGCGCTTGGACCGCGTGTTTGGCGACGGGGACCGAGCCCACGTGGCCGAAGCCGGTCGCCATTTTGCGCGCGCGCACTACTACGCGGGCGACCGTGTGGCGATGTTCAAGACCATTACGCCCGAGCTGTTCTTCTCGATGTCCGCGGACCTGTGGGGTCGCTACGTGACGTCCGGCGAGGCGCGCGTGATCAAGATTGGGCGCGGATACGGTCGGCTAGAAGTGCGTGAGCAGGGGAAGGCCCAGCTGCCGATTGCCGTGGCTATTCTTGGTTTTCTCGATGAGGGGCTACGCCTTGCGGGGGCCAGTGGGGTGTCGGTGCGCCTGGCGGAGTCGGCGGCGGTGGGGGATCCGCGCGACCTGTTCGAAGCGGCTTGGACCGCCTAAAGTACGTGTTCTCCTATCGATGAGGCTGCGCCACGTTGCGCTTTGGGGGCACGGTTGGTAGACACCGACCGCGGTCGTTTGGGTGCCCCACCGCCGCGAAAAAGCCTTTCTGTGACGATGGTGAATGACGGTGGACGAAGCGCCTGAGCACGCGACCAAGAGCGCTCCCTTCAGCGGCCAGATTCCCAAGCGTACCGGGCAGCGCCCGCGGCGCGTGATTGCGGTGTCTGGGGCGAAGGGCGGTGCGGGCAAAACGGTGCTCGCGTCGAATCTTTCCATTTACTTGGCGAGCCTGGGGCGCACGACCGTGGTCGTCGACTTGGATAGGTCCGGCGCGCACCTGCATACGCTGCTGGGCGTGCCGCCGGTGCTTCCGAGCCAGGTTACGTATCAGCCCGAGCTGCCCCCTCCCAGCGTGGAGAGTACCTCGGTCCCCGGGCTGTTTTTCTTGAATGGCGGAGTCGCCGAAGGCAACGCGGGTTTGGTACGTCCGCGTACGCGCGCTGAGCTGTTCGACATTTTGCCTGAGCTCGACTGCGACTATCTCGTGCTCGATTTGGGCGCTGGCATCGAGCCCGAGCTGCTCGACGCGTTCATTGCGGCCGACGTCACGCTCTATGTCACTGTGCCGGAGCCGGCGGCAGTCGAGGGTACATACCGCTTCGTGCGCGCGCTGTTTTTGCGCAAGTTGTGGCTGAAAGCAGCGGATAGCCAGGAGCGTGAGGATCTCGTCGCACTTGCTGACGAGCTCGGGGGTCTTCCCGTGCCGCGCGATTTGGTCGAGGCCCTCGAGGCCGACAATCGTCCCCTCGCTGAGGCGGGTCGCGCTTTGCTCGAGAGCCACGAAGTGCATTTCGTGGTGAACCAGACGCGGGTACGCGCAGACCTCGAGCTCGGCGAGAGCATGAAGAGCGCGGCGTGGCAGCGCTTGGGGGTCAATCTCGATTACTTGGGCTACATCGACTACGACGACACGGTCTGGGCGTGCGTGCGCGACCGGCAGCCGCTGCTGGTGAAAAGCCCGGGCACCAAGGCTAGCAAAAACATTGAAAAGCTGGCGCGAAGGCTGATTTCGCTCGATGCCGGCAAGAGCCTGCGCCGTACATTGCGGACCGTTCCGCCGGGCACGCACCATGATCTACTGGAAGTCGATCGCGGCGCGACCGACGAAGAAATTCGCCGCGCCTATCGCCGTGTGCGCGAGGTGTACGCAGACCAGGCACTGTGTTGCTACGGCCTGTTTTCGTACGACGAGCTCAAGGCCATCCGCGCGCGCCTCGAAGAGGCGTTCGATGTGCTTTTGGATCGCACGCGTCGTCGTCCGTACGAGTTGTCGATGTTCCCCGAGGAGCCGGAACCGGTCTTCGAGGAGGCGACACCGGATGCGCGTGATCAGGACCTCCCGCCTGCGCCTGCGCTGACACCGGACACCGAGTTCGACGGCTCACTGTTGCGTGCGGTGCGCGAATCACGGGGCCTCGACCTGAAAGCCATCAGCAAGCGTACGCGCATCAGCCTCAACTATCTGGAGGCCATCGAGGACGACGACTTTGGTGCGCTGCCGGCGCTCGTGTACGTTCGAGGCTTCGTCTCTGAGCTTGCCAAGTGTCTTGATCTCGATGCCGTCCAAGTTGCGCAAACCTATGTCAGGCGTGTGCGCCGCAACCTGGGCGAGGAACGTTCGTGAGGACGTCGCGGCCGTTGGTTTTGGCCTCTGCGTCACCCCGCAGGCGTGAGATTTTATCGCGCCTGGGTCTGTCGTTCGATGTGGAGCCGACCGACATCGATGAATCCCAGCGTGACGGAGAAGCTCCGCGCGATTACGTGGCTCGCCTCGCGCTAAGCAAGGCGCAAGCGGTGCGCGAAAAAGACTTCGCTTTTGCCGCGCTGGGCTCTGATACGACCGTGGTGCTCGACGGAAAAGTCCTGAACAAGCCGCGCGATCTCGCCGAAAGCGAGCAAATGCTGCGCACGCTCTCGGGCCGGGAACACGAAGTGCACACGGGGGTGGCCCTCGCGCTGTTCCCGGAGCGCGCGCAGCGTGTGCTAGTCGTCTCCACACGTGTGCGATTTCGAACGCTCAGCGAGGCGACGATTGCCGGCTATGTGGCGAGCCGTGAGGGCATGGACAAAGCGGGATCCTACGGGATCCAAGACCTAGGCGCGGCCCTAGTCAGCGAAGTGCACGGCTCATACAGCGGCGTAGTGGGCTTGCCTGCAGCAGAAACAGTGGCTTTGCTGGAGGACATGGGTGTGCTCGAGGCGTGGCCATGACGCACGTCGCCGAGGGGCTCCGCGAGGTGCAGACTCGGATTGCCAGAGCGTGCACCAATGCCGGCCGCGATCCCCAATCGGTGCGTTTGCTAGCGGTTTCGAAGTGGCATTCGCCGGATGCGATCCGCGCCGCCTACGCGGCAGGCCAGCGCGATTTCGGCGAAAACTACGCCCAAGAGCTGCTCGAAAAAGCCAAAGCGCTGAGTGACCTTGAGGACTTACGCTTCCACTTCATCGGCAATCTGCAGAGCAACAAAGCCAAGTTGCTCGCGCCAGTTTGCTACGCGGTGCAAACCATCGCCAAAGAGAGCGTCGCCCGTGCATTGCACGAACGGGTCGTCCTCGCAGGGCGTCGCCTTTCGGTCATGCTCCAAGTGAACGTGGCAGGCGAAGCACAAAAGGCAGGCATCGCCGCGAGCGAAGTGCCTGCGCTTGTGGCGCGCGTACGCGAGTTTTCAGGGCTGTCGCTGGTGGGCCTGATGACCATCCCACCTGCTGACGACGAGCAAGCTGCGCGCGACGCCTATCGGGAGCTCGCGGTGCTCGCGAAAGTCCACAACCTCCCGCAGCTTTCGATGGGAATGAGCGACGACCTCGAGCTAGCGATCCGCGAAGGGGCCACCCAAGTGCGAGTCGGTACCGCGATCTTTGGCGAGCGCAGCTGAGCTTACGTGCCGAGCTCCTTGGAGCGGGCCGTAGCGGCTTCCACCGCGGCGAACAGGGCATGTCGGAAGCCCTCGCGTTCGAGCGCCGCGAGTCCTGCGATGGTGGTTCCTCCCGGGCTTGTCACCATGTCTTTGAGCTTGCCGGGATGCTCGCCGGTTTCGAGCAGCAGCTTTGCGGCGCCCAACAAGGTCTGCGCGGCCAAGGTGGTTGCCACGTCGCGCGGGAGTCCGGCCCGCACGCCCGCATCGGAGAGCGCTTCGATGGCCACAAATACGTAGGCGGGGCCCGATCCGCTCAGCCCAGTCACGGCGTCCATCAGGTGCTCTTGCACCGTGACCACGCTGCCGGTGCACGCAAAAAGCTGCCTTACGGCTTCAAAATCTTCGGCGAACACTGCATTTCCGCAGGCGAGGGCGGTGGCGCCTTCGCCTACGAGTGCCGGTGTATTGGGCATCGCACGAACAATCTTCGCGTGTCCGCCGAGACCTGCCTGTAAGCGAACCAACGGCACGCCTGCAGCGATGGAAATGACCAGCGTGCCCGCGCGCAGGCTGCCGGCAATCTCCGCCAAAACAGCCGGAAGCACCTGGGGCTTTACAGCCAGCACCACTTCGTCGGCCCAAGCGCACGCTTCCGCGTTGGTCGCAAAATCGAGCACCCCCAGCTCCTGCTTGAGGCTATCGCGTGCGGCAGGGCGGACGTCGGTGACTGCAAGGCTCTGCGGATTGCGGTTGCCGCGCCGCACCGCACCGCGCAGGAGGGCTGCGGCCATATTTCCGGCGCCGAGAAAAGCGGTCTTTCGTTGGGTCGTCATGTTGCTTGGGCCCGAGTATACACCGCAACGAGCATGTCTTCTGCGGCGACAAAACTGAGACGGGCGGTCGAGAGCTTCCGAAAGGGGCAGGGGCTCCTGTACCTGAGTCGTATCGCAGGCCAGCCTGGGGAACGTATCCCGGCCCGGCACTGGCTCTCGAGCGAATCTGGAATAGAGGCGCTAGAGCGGGCACGCAAGGACGGAGAGCTCACACCAACGGAAGATGCGGCCCTCTGCGCGCACATGGCGCGGGCTGCGCTGGAAGCGCGCTTCGACGCTGCGCGCGGTGCCTCCCTAAATCTAAGCGCGAAGGCCGTGCAGGTAGGGAGCGACCTGCGTCGTCTCGACGACGTGGTCCTCGAATGGTCCTGCCATCAGGGCGAGCCGCAACGCAGGCTCTTGGCGCGTTCACTTTCCGCGCCTTTCGAAGATTTTGCCGCTGTACTCACCACAGCGCGCGTCGATGCCGAGCGCCATGCAGGTAGCTTTCTTCAGCGCTTGCAGCCTGCGCGCCATGCCGATGCCGGGCCCGTCGGCGGAAGCGCGCAAGCGGCTGAGCATTGGCTCACGCTCACCGATGATTTGGCCGCAGAGGCCTTCGCCTTTGCGCGTAGGTCGCACCACGTCGAAAACGACACCGGCATCGAGACGCTGTTTGCCCTCCTTGGGGCGCCACTGGCTGGGCTTGTGCCGAGGCCGGGTCGCATGCGTCGGCTGGCCGCAGACTGGGAGCCACTCGGCTTGCGGCAGCAGTTGCGGAGCGCTGCACGGGCTTCGAGCGATCATCCGGGCCCGTATCCGGCAAGCCACGTCGTCGTTCTCGGCGCGCCCACCGATATTCGTGTCAGTGCATCCGCGCTCGAGTTCGGCCTCGCTAGCGAGCTCCTGGCGGCCGATGCCGTGGGGCGCGCAACGGGCCATGCCCATGCCTCAACAGCGTTGCCGGTCGCGCTGCGCCAGGCTCCAGTGGGCACCGTGGCCCGGACGCTTGGGCAGCTCGGCTTGTTGCTGTACACGGATCCGCTGTTCTTGAAGCGTTCACGCGGTTTTTCTGTTCGCGAAAGCCAGACGGTGGCGCGTTTGAGTGCGGCGTTTTGCTTGGCGGAGAGCCGTCTGCTTGCGGCGTCGGTGCTGGCACGCACAAGCAACGATGCGCAGGCAAACGACCGCGCAGGCAGCCTGGCTTCGCGCGCTCTTGTGGGGAGCGTGCCTGCCGGGTGGGGCGCCCTGTTGGTCGAGCGGCTCGCTGCGGGTGGGCCCTTTCGGGCGAAAATCTGGGCGCCCGCCCTGGCACACGGTTTGCGCGAGCGATTCGATGAAGATTGGTTCCTGAACCCGAGGGCTTCCGAGCCGCTACGTGGCGCCATGGCGCGCGCCGGCGATTTTTCCGTAGAAGCGTGGGCAGAAGAGCAGGGAGTGCATCTCGAACAGGGACCAAAGCGCTTGGCAGAGCTATTCTAAGCGAACGGAAGCCCGATACGCTGTCTGTCAACAGGAGCACGGATGTACGCCGCAAGACGCAAAGCGCTGCTCGAAAGAACGGGTCCTGGGGTCATCGTTATCCCGGCCGCGCCCACGTTCATCCGCAACAACGACGTCGAGCACGAATACAGGCAGTCGAGCGACTTCTTCTACCTGACCGGTTTCGATGAGCCTGATAGCGTACTCGTGCTGTCGTCCCGCGATGGGCAGCACGCAAGCACGCTATTTCTGCGCGAGCGTGACCCGGAGCGTGAGACTTGGGACGGGCCGAGGCTAGGGGTCGAGCGAGCACCCGCTGCGCTTCAGCTCGATGCGGCACTTTCCATTCGCGCGCTCGACGAGAAGCTGCCGGACCTACTCGAAAACCATCGCCGCGTGCACTATCGCATCGGACAAGACTCGCGTTTCGACGAGCGCTTCCTGCGTGCTCTCGACGCGGTGCGCGCCCGCTCGCGCAGAGGAATCGAGTGTCCGAGCGAAATCGTGGATCCAGGCGTGGCCCTGCATGAAATGCGCTTGCGGAAGTCTGCGAGCGACCTGTCGCCCATGCGTCGCGCATGCGCCATCACGCGCGCGGCGCACTTGGCGGCCATGCATGCGGCAAAACCGGGCCGCTACGAATACGAAGTGGAGGCGGAGATCCTGCGTACGTTCCGCGCTCATGGCAGCGAGCGCCCCGCCTACGGGAGCATCGTGGGGTCGGGCCCCAACGCGACGATTCTGCACTACCGCAAAAACGATCGACGCCTGGAAGACGGCGACCTGCTGCTCATCGATGCCGGCGCCGAGTTCGGTTATTTTGCTAGTGACGTCACAAGGACCTTTCCCGTGAGCGGTCGCTTTACCGATCCACAGCGAGAGGTGTACGAAGTTGTGCTGCAAAGCCAGCTCGCGGCCATCGCGGCCGTGCAGCCCGGGGTCACACTCGACACCGTGCACGAGGCGGCGGTGTCGGTGCTAGTCGAGGGCCTGATCTCTCTCGGGCTCCTGCAGGGAGACAAGGCAGGCGTGCTGGAACGGGGCGAGTATCGACAGTTCTACATGCATCGAACCTCGCATTGGCTCGGCATGGATGTTCACGATGTGGGCAGCTACTTCCAAAACGGAAAGCAACGCCCGTTCGAGCCTGGTTTCGTGCTCACGGTGGAGCCGGGGCTCTACATTTCCCCACAGGCACAGGTTCCGGAGCCCTATCGCGGCATCGGAATTCGCATCGAAGACGATATTCTCGTGACGGATAGCGGTTTCGAGAACCTCACCCGAGACATTCCGAAGACCGTAGCTGAGCTCGAGGCGCATCTGGCGCAGCGTTGACGGTGCTTTCGCAAACCATCGACCTTTGCGCAGGTCGTGCTGGCCGGCCTCGAGCGCGGTATAGTCGCGCCCCATGGCCGCTCGCCATCCCTACGCAATCCTCACCTGCGACGTCTGCGGGAAAATTGTCGCTTCTGACGCGGCCTCCGGGTTGCTCGTTTTCGTGCGCGGCGATCAGATCGTTTACGAAGAGCCGCCGCTGTGTGGCGACTGCGGTCTTGCCATCGGGATGACTGCCATGTCTCGTTGGGCCGAAGAAGAAGAAGAGAGCTGAGCAGCGCGGAGTTAAGCGATGGCAAGTACGAAGCCAGGAGCAGGGGTGGTCAGCGGAGGCAGCGCCTACCGTGGCGGCTTCTCGCGCATCGTGCTGTCTTTGGTTTGGCTCATCATCACGCCGAGCGTAGTTTTGCTCGTGATCGGGATTCTGATGTTGGTCTTCAACAAGGCCAACCTCAACATCCTGTTCGGAATCCTAGTCGTCACACTCGTTGCACTGCTCGCCACGGGGACGGTACTCGCTCTCGTATTCGTCAACCGCGAGGCCAATCTCTCGAAGCTTCAGTCCGACTTCGTGTCGAAGGTAAGCCACGAGTTGCGCACGCCGTTGACGTCGATTCGCATGTTCGTCGAGACGTTGCAGATGAAGCGCGTGTCGAGCCCGGAGGAGGTTGACGCCTGCTTGGATGTGCTCAATCGCGAAACCGCGCGACTCACGGAGCGTATCGAGCGTTTGCTCGACTGGGGTCGCATGGAGTCGGGCAGGCGCACCTATCAGGGCAAGCCTGAGCGCGCCGAGGACATCGTTGCAGGTGCGCTCGAGGCCTTCGACGCGAGTCACGTGGGGCGGCGTGAAGAGGTGAGCATCGACATCGCTCCCAACATGCCGCTTCTTCTGGTGGACCGCGGGGCCATCATCGACGCGCTGGTAAACCTATTGTCCAACGCGTACAAATATTCGCGCGAGCGCGGCAATATTCGTCTGTCGGTTCGCGCCGACGACAAGCAAATTCGGCTTTCGGTCTCCGATCAGGGCATCGGCATCGCGCGGCGCGAGCATCGTCGTATCTTCGACAAATTCTATCGAGCCAATGAGCTGCTCTCGAGCGACGTCGAAGGCTCGGGGCTCGGACTTGCTATCGTAAGGCACGCCGTGCATGCACATGGTGGGCGCGTAGAGCTCGAGAGCGAGCTCGGCCGGGGCAGCACCTTCACGATCGTGCTTCCCCGCCCAGGCCGCTCGAATAAACCCTCAACGAAGCCCGCTCCGGCGGTTACCCAGATATGACAGACGAGGCAGGCGCTGAGCCCAAGCGAATCCTGGTGATCGAAGATGATCCTTCGATCTCCCTGGGGCTCCGCATCAATCTCGGTGCGGAAGGGTACGAAGTCGGACTTGCGGAAGATGGGCGTGAAGGCCTCGAGCGAGCGATGGCAGAGGTCTGGGACGTCATCATTCTCGACATCATGTTGCCCAAGCTCAACGGCTACGAAGTCGTCAAGCACCTGCGCTCGCTTGGCAACGACACCTCGATCCTGATGCTCAGTGCCAAAAGCTCCGAAACCGACAAGGTCATGGGTCTTGAACTCGGCGCCGAGGATTACATCACCAAGCCCTTCGGCATTGCCGAGGTGCTCGCGCGCATCAAGGTGGCCCTGCGCCGTCGATCCACGAAACCTCGCGTGGTGGATCCGGCCGAATCCCCGGCCGCAAATCAAAGCTATCGATTTGGCGCCATTCAAATCGACCCGCGCACCCGTGAGGTGCGGCGTGACGATGTACTGGTCGAGATGACGGCGACCGAGTTCGATATCCTCGAGTCCCTTGTTTTAGCGGGCGGGACGGTGCTCTCGCGTCGGCAGATCTTCGAGCGGGTTTGGGGCCCCAATCATCATGGAACGCCTCGCACCATCGACAACTTCGTGGCGCAGCTGCGCCAAAAGCTCGAGCCGGATTGCGACCGTCCGCAGCACATCGTAACCGTGCGCGGCATCGGCTATCGGCTGGTCCCCTGAGTTACGGCTCCCATTCGATTCCGGGCCCTTCGCCCAACGATCCCCCGTAGACCACGCCATCGCGAAGGTGGGCCCACGCCGGGGCTCCGCGCTCGCGGAACGACACTACGACCGTGTCCCCTTCCGCAGGCGGATCTTCCTCTGAGACCACCTGCGTGAAATCGCCGAACGTACCGCCTGGGATATCGATCTCGGCCGCGTCCCCCTGGTCGGTGGTAAGCCGATAGCGCGACCAAATGAGACCTGCGCGCATCTCGGTATCCACGTGTTTCAGCGCTCCGCGCTCCACCCGACGCGCGCGACCCAACAAGCGACTGAGCCGGGCTTCGGCGTCGGGATGGAGTTTCGAGATCCGAGCCAGCGGTGGAGCACTCAGAAGGCGCCTCAGCGCACCGCGCCCGACACGCCGCACCTCCGCGTCGCTGTCCCGGGCAAGGCGCGCAGCCACAGCGCGGTCTTCGCGGTTTCCCGAGCGTTCGAGCACGGCCGCGGCCGTCATGCGTACTCTAGCGCTCGGACTTTCCGCAGATTTTCGCAAGCCCGCAGCGCGTTCTTGTGCGCCGAGATGTCGCAACGCGAGGGTGCGTGCGATTTCGACGCGTTCATTTGGTTCAGGTCCATCCCCCGCGGGTCGATAGGGTGCGCCAAACAGCAGGACGCCGGCGCCGAAGATCGGCGCGAACCGTCGCACCAAGGGCGTGGCGCTATGGAGCCAAAGCAGCAGCGTGAGTAGGGCGATACACAGGAAGGCTGCGCCCCAGGGCGTTGCGCCCCGTTTCACCACGACGCTCGCTCCAGAACAGCCAGCGCCGGCACTTGTCTCGCTGAGGGTCGCACCCGAGTACGCCTCTTCGGCGCCCGCGGCGTCGTCGTCGTCGATGTCTCGCTGGTGGGTTTCCCCGCGCGAGATACTTGGCCACATGGTGGCCATGCGCTCTTCATACGATTCGCCCAGACCGAGTACATGCCCCATTTCATGGGCCATCACGCCAGGCAGATCGTACGCGTCGCGCACCTGTTCCGGCCCAACGGGCATCTCACCGAACGGATGGTTCGCGTTCACCAAAATGTCGGTGTCGACCATTTTGCCACTGCGTGACTCGTAGGTTGCCACGGTCACCGCAAGCGAGCTCTCCGCCAGCACCCAGTCTTCAATCAGGTAGATCCCGTTGGTGGCTGAGCCCGAGGCGTCGAAGCCCTGGGGGCCTGGGTTACCTTCGTTAACCAAAATCTCGGGGACGTTTGCGAGGTCCCGCCAAGCCCTGGCTGCGTCGGTCACGATGTTGCGTACCGGGATGCCGTCGAAAAAGCGATCTATCGACTCATCGATACGCAGCGTGACTGTCGGACGGTGCCACCGGACGATCGAACCGCTCTCGGTTTCTTTGACTGTGTACGCACGCGCGATGTCGGTGCTGCACAGAAGGCAGGAGAGTGCCCAAAGCGCAGCCAATCGCGCGCCCCATCGGCGAACAGGCATGTGCAATTTGTACGCTGACGATGGAATAATGGGAAGAGGCAGTTTCCTTGCAGCCGAAAACTGGACCTAAGCGGACGAACCTATTCTAGAAAGGCTTGACGTCAGGGTAGGCCCAGGTACCCTCGGGGGAAGGGCGCACAGTTCTAGGACTGGCTGCGCTCGTAAGACGGTGTGATGGAATCACGCCACGAGGGGCTCAAAAAAGGGCCGTTCGTTTGAGGAGAGCATTCACAGATCATGGGGACGGAAGAGGACGCCCGGAAGTTGTTCGTCGCGGGCCTGCCCGACACGGTGACGGACGAGGGGCTCCGAGCCCTGTTCACGAGCACAGGGTCAGGAATCGACGAGCTGAGCCTTCCGCGGGACCGCGCCACTGGGCGGCCACGCGGATTTGCCTTTGTTACGCTCTCGTCGGCCGACGAGGCCCAACGTGCTCGCGAGCAACTCGATGGCTCAATGTTGGAAGGTCGCAGCATCAGCGTGCGCCCATTCTCATCTGGACCGCCACGCGCTGGTGGTCCTGGAATGGGTGCCCCCGGGCCTCATTCAGGTGGTATGGGCGGCGGTGGCGGGGCGGGAGGCGGTTTCGAACGCCGTCCGCCCCCTCGAGATGACTCCAATCGCACTCTCTATGTAGGCAATTTGCCCTACGACATAGAGGAAGGCGATCTGCGGGGAATCTTTAACCAGCTGGGTGCCAAGGATCTCGATCGCATCCATCTGCCAATGGATCACGCCACGGGCCGCAAGCGCGGTTTTGCGTTCGTGTCGTTCCAATCAGAGGACGCGGCTAAGGCATCGCTCGATGTGCTTGGCAACTTGGCCGTACGCGGGCGACCGTGCACGGTTCACCTTGCGCACCCCCGCGGTGAGCGTCCACCTCCTCGCGAGCGCTCCTTCGGTGGCCCTGGCGGCGGCGGCGGTGGCTTCGGTGGTGGTGGCTTCGGCGGCGGCGGTGGTGGTTTCGGCGGCGGTGGTGGCGGTGGATTTGGGGGCGGCGCTCCCGGTCCGCGTCCAGGCGGATTTGGGGGCGGCGGAAGCCGTCCTGGATTCGGCCCACCTGCCAGCGGCGATCGCGGCGGGCGTCCACCTCCTCGTCGTGCAGACGAAGGCGAGGGAGCAGCTCGTGGCGCCAAGGGCGCGACCCGCAAGCAGCGCCTTGAGCAGGAAAAGCAGCGCGGTGGCGGCAACGCCCGGCGCTACTTCGACGAAGTCGACGACGACGAATGAGTCTTGGGGGCGACCCCGAGGCTCGCCCTAGTCCTACGCAAACGTTTGGAAGTGTGTGCTCCATTGACACCCCCAAACGCTAGGACTAGAACAGCCACGCGTATTTAGCGCTCTTCATCGGGCGCGGGGGCGTGCGTAAGTCGTCCCGCGCCATGTTGTGTTCTGAGCGTCGCGCTCGCCCTTGGACGAGGCTTGCGCGTGCTGAAGGGAAGCCGATGGTCTCCGTCTACCTGCCTGTCTTCCTCATGATCCTGGTTGCGTTGATTCTTGCCCTGGTGATCTTCACCGGAACATCGCTTGCCGGGCCCAAGAACATGACGCCGGAGAAAGCGATTCCGTATGAAAGCGGATCTGCAAGCTCCGGCGCCAACCACGTCAAACTCAGCATCAAGTTCTATTTGACGGCGATTTTGTTCGTCGTTTTCGATATAGAAGCGGTTTTTCTGTATCCGTGGGCTGCGACGTTTCGCAAGCTCGGCTGGTTTGGTTTCGTCGAAATGCTGAGCTTCCTCGTGATCCTCACCATTACGTTGGTATATGCCTGGAGGAAGGGGGCCCTGGAATGGGAGAAGTAAAGGTCCTTCAAACGGGCGAGTCTGGGTTTGCGACAACGCGCTTTGATGCGCTGCTCGCATGGGCCCGTAAATACTCGCTCTTTCAATATCCATTCGCCACGGCGTGCTGCGGCATGGAGTTTTTCTCAGTCGCTTCGTCGCGCTACGACATCGCACGGTTTGGCGCGGAGGCTCCGCGCTTCAGCCCGCGACAGGCGGACCTGCTTTGGGTGGTCGGAACCATCAGCCAACGCCAGGCGCCCGCGCTCAAGCGCATCTACGAGCAGATGGCCGATCCGAAGTGGGTCATCGCGTTCGGGACTTGCGCTTCGTGCGGCGGTTTCTACGACAACTACACGACGGTTCCTGGCGTGGACAAGTTGATCCCCGTGGACATCTACATCCCGGGCTGTCCGCCACGGCCTGAGGCGGTCTTCGACGGTCTCATGCTGCTTCAGGAGAAGATTTCCAACGGCAATCGCGAGCCTGCCATCGTGCCGCCGCGAGAGTTGCCGGGGCTCACGCAAATTCGAAAGAAGGAACTGGCATGAGCAAGGTGGTGGTCGAGCGCCTTCAAGCCCACTTCGGTGAGCGTATCTTGGAGACGTCCGATTTTCGCGGAGACGACTCAGTACGCGTGGCTGTGGACGCTTGGGTTGAGGTTGCGCAGTTCCTCAAGACCCAGTGCGGGATGAATCATTTCACCGACATGACAGCGGTGGATTACCCAGAGCGTGAACCCGAAGAGCCTCGTTTCGAGGTGCTTCTGCTCCTCCGCTCCATGGAGAGCGGTCATCGCATTCGAGTCAAGACGCGCCTTGCGGACGGCAAGAGCCTGCCCACGCTCGAAAAAGTATGGGCGGGAGCCGACTGGGGCGAGCGCGAGATCTACGACATGTTCGGGATCAAGTTCGAGGGGCACCACGACCTTCGGCGCATCCTCCTGTACGAGGAGTTCGTTGGGTACCCCTTGCGCAAGGACTACCCGATCGAAAAGACCCAGCCGCTGATGCCCTACCGGGAGACGGCCTTCAACGTTTCGAAGTTGCCGCCGTTCGGCCTCGATGAGGGGCAACCGTTCGGCCGCATTCAGTGGCAAGAGCGCCTCAAGGGGCGCGACCAGCAAGTATCGCCGGCTATCGCAGTGCAGACCGGGCAACGCCGTGCGCTGAGCGATTCGAGCGCCGGAGAGTCAAGCGCGGGCACGGAGGAATAGCGATGGAACCCATCGAAGACGAGCTCTCGGAGGAGGGCGCCCTCGAACTCGGGACCGAGCCTATGCGGCTCAACATGGGGCCTTCGCATCCCGCGATGCACGGCACCATCCGCATGGTCCTCGACCTCGACGGCGAAACGGTCAAGAACCTCGACATTCAGCCCGGTTATTTGCACCGTGGCTTCGAGAAGAGCTGTGAGCGCGGTACCTGGCAGCAGGTCTTTCCGTACGCTGACCGTTTGAACTACGTCTCGCCCATGCTCAACAACAACGGATTTGCTGCGGCCGTTGAGAAGCTTCTGGGCATCAAGATTCCAGAGCGCGGTGAGTACTATCGCGTGATTCTTGGCGAGCTGGCGCGAATCTGTGACCACCTCACCTGTAACGGTGCGAGCGCGATGGAGCTCGGTGCCTTTACGCCGTTCCTTTGGATGCTCAAGCTGCGCGACTTCCTCTGGGACATCCTCGAAGAGGAAACCGGCGCGCGCATGACGCACAGCTTCGCGCGTATCGGCGGGATGGCTAAACCTCCAACAGCAAATCTCGAGCGCAACATTCTCGAGCTTTTGCCGAGGTTCGAGCAGACACTCGTCGAGTGTGAGAAGACGGTGCTCCGTAACCGCATCTTCCTCGACCGCATGGAGAAGGTCGGCATCCTCACGAAGGCACGTGCTGTCGAACTCGGCGTGACCGGTGTGATGCTGCGCTCTACCGGTATCGACTACGATGTTCGCAAGGCGCATCCCTACAGCGTCTACGACCGCTTCGATTTCGAAGTTCCTGTCGGCCATGACGGCGACAACTACGACCGCTTCCTGTGTCGCATGGAAGAGATGCGTCAGTCGGTACGAATCATTCGCCAGGCGATCGAGCAGATCCCGAAGGATGGCCCCGTAAGCGTCGACGATATCCGCGTCATGCTGCCGGAGAAGCCGGCTGTGTACTCCACCATAGAAGGCACCATCGCGCACTTCAAGCTCGTGATGGAAGGCATCAAGGTGCCTGCGGGCGAGGTCTACAGCTTCAGCGAAGCTGGCAACGGTGAGCTCGGCTTCTTCATCGTGTCCGACGGAAGCGGTACCCCGTACCGAGTGCGCTGTCGTCCGCCATGCTGGTACAACCTCAACGCGGCCCACGAAATGCTGCGTGGCGGGATGATAGCCGACATCATTCCGACGTTCGGCTCCGTGAACATGATTGGTGGCGAATGCGACCGCTGATGCGCGAAGAAGCCCGTGCTAGGGCGACGCGGTCAGGTCGGCTTGCACGCGTTTCGGAAACCGTCTCTCTAGATTTTTCGGCGAGGGTTTGAGATGCCCAGCTTCAAGTTGGATGGCAAAGAGATTCC
>CAZEWA010000045.1:0-30135 GCA_964515685.1 uncultured Polyangiales bacterium
CCGAAACCTAGCGGGGGTTCGGCCGGAAGAAAAATGAAAAACTAGACTGACGTGTCAGTTCAGTCGCTTGGGGTCCAAAGCGGAGCGCCACGTAGCACGAACCGTCATGTGTCCAAAGGTCCGGTTCTGTCTGTCGTAGGCGACGCGGTCGGGCTGAATCGTCCCCATCCGGTGGCGAAACGTCATGTTCCAGGTGCGAACGGATTTACGCACCTCGACCCAGCTCGCCACAGCGCGTCATTTACAGAGACCTTTACAGATCGCCACTGGTGGTAAAATGGAAAAGTCCAAGGCAAAAATCGCTCAATCCTGCAGAAATCACTCGATTCTACCAATCAGAACAAAACAAAACCGAACACAACTTTACCTTGCGTGAGTCTGACGCAATCTGCTAAACGCCAAAGAGGTCGGGTTGATGTTGATTTGTAAACCCTTCCTGCCTTTGGAGGTGCTGCGTGCGTGATGTGTTCATCGCTGGTTGCGGCGAGACCCCTGTGATGAAGCAGAGTTCTGACGACCTACGTCAGCTCGGGGCTACCGCCGTACGCGCGGCTATGCAGAACAGCGGGATAGAGGCGCCTACGGCCCTCTATGTCGGCAATATGCTCAGCGGCATGCTCTCGGGTCAGCAGCAGCTGGGCGCGTTGATTGCGCACAGCGCAGGCTTGCATGGCATCGAAGCTGCTACCGTTGAAGCCTCGTGCGGCTCCGGTGGCGCAGCAGCCCGCTGGGGAGTCATGGCCATCCAGAGCGGCGCGCACGACATCGTCGTAGTGTGCGGCGTCGAGCGCATGACCCACGCCTCCAAGGAAGACATCACGCGGTCCCTGGCCGCTGCGTCCGACTGGGAGAAGGAAGGCGGCCGCGGAGAGACGTTCGTGTCTCTGAATGCGCGCCTGATGCAGGCCTATATGGCGGAGCACGGCGTCGATAACTCCGCCTTCGCGCCCTTCGCGCTCAACGCGCACCGTAACGCGGCCCGCAATCCCCATGCTTTGTTCAAGAACAAGCAAGTGAGCGAGCAGACCTACCACGAGGCGCGCCAGATCGAAGGTCCGCTCAAGCTGTTCGACATTTCCCCGATTTGCGACGGATCGGCAGCCATTGTTCTCGTCTCGGGCGACGTGGCCCAGCGGATGCGCCGCAATGGCCAGCCCCTGGTGCGCGTGCGTGCCTCCACCATCGCCACCGACTCGCTCGGCCTCGACGACCGCGAGCGCCTGTTGCGTCTGGCCGCCGTGGAGCGCGGTGCCAAGCGCGCCTACGAGCAAGCAAAGATCAAGCCCCAGGACATCGACCTCTTCGAATGTCACGACGCTTACACAGTGATGTCTGTGCTCTCGCTCGAAGCCGCTGGTTTCGCTGAAGAGGGCAAGGGCTACACGCTGGGTCTCGACGGGAACATCTTCACGGAAGGCAGCCTGCCGATCACGACCATGGGCGGGCTCAAGGGCCGCGGCCACCCTGTCGGCGCCACTGGCGTGTACCAGCTGTGCGAAGCCTACGCGCAGCTCACGGGCACCGCGGGCGAAAACCAGATCGCGGGAAATCCCGAGATCGCCATGACCCAGAACTTTGGCGGCACCGGCGCCACCGTGGTTACGCACATTCTCGAGCGTGCAGCCTGAAGCGCAACGGACTGCGAGCTGAAAAGCCCTGAGGTCATTGGCCTCGGGGCTTCTTCGTTTGTGCGCCGCGGTGCCTTGAGCCGGTTAAATGCGCTCAGGCTCGCCGAAGCCGCTTCTCGTTGCGATCGGACCGAGCGCTACAAGCTGCGAATCACTACAACTCAGCCCCTGAACCGATGGGCTCGAGCCTCGAAGCGATGAGCCTCGCGCGCTTTTCCGCCGCGGCTTCCGGTGCGTAAGCAGGCGCCTCTTTCTTCGCGACCGACGCGTCTTCTCCCGCCTCCAGGTGGTGATCGCCCGCACGGCACACGAAAATCTTCGCGAGTTCCTCGGCCGGCTGGTTCGGCTTCTTGATCTCCATGAAGTACCACTCGGCCTGGACGCGAGCAGGCGTGACGTCGAGCAGCACATATCCCTTCTGTGTCACGTCGCTGAACTTCACCTGCTTGTTGGCATCCAAAATCGCACCCGGGGCGATGTCCTTAAACGGCTCATTCTCAAGCGCAATAGACGTGACAGAGGGCCCCACAAACTCCACGCCGAAAGCGCCCTCCCCAGTCTCGGGATTGTATTGGCTTTCGTCCCAAGGATCTGCGGCGAGATCGATAGCCCACGAGGTATGGATGTCGCCGGTCATGAACACGAGATTGTCGATGCCGTTCTCGACGATGTGGTCGATGATGCGCTTTCGTTGAGCGCGGTAACCCTCCCAGAAATCCGAGAAGAAATCGATGATGGGGATGGGATTCTTGACGGGCGAGAAGATCACCTGGTTGCCCACGAAGCGCCACACCGAGCCGCGCTCACGCGAAGCATCGAACTCCTTGAGCAGCCACTCTTCCTGGGCTGCGCCGATGAGCGTGCGCGAGGCGTCGTCCCACTCCTCAGCTTCGCCCGTTGGTCCCCCAAGCACCTGCTCGCTACGCGCAATCATCCGCGTGTCGAGCATGAACAGGTCGAACAAACCGCCAAACTCAAACGCGCGATAGATGCGAGGAACTGGTTCTTCTTGTACGGCACGCACGGGCACCCACTCGAGAAAGGCTTGGATTCCCGCTTTCCTGCGCTCCGTCCAACTGCCTTCGTTGGACATATGATTTTCGGCGCCACCGAGCCAGGTATTGTTCGCGACCTCGTGGTCATCCCAGACCGCGATGATTGGATACTGCCGGTGGAGTTCTTGCAGGTCTTCGTCCAGACGATATTGCGCGTAGCGCGCGCGGTAATCTTCGAGCGTCACCGTCTCGTTCGGCGGATCGTAGGCGCGGTCTTTGAGACTCGCATCGCCGTAGCTATTTTCCGGGTCGAACGCAGCATCGGCATACTCGTAAATGTAGTCGCCTAAATGGACCCAAACGTCGAGGTCGGGGCGATTTACAATCGCCCGATAGGCGTTGAAGTAGCCGTTGTTGAAATTCGCGCAGGACGTGAACGCAAAACGCAGGTGCTCCACGCCCTCTTCAGGCAGCGTTCGTGTGCGTCCTGTGGGCGTCCGCGCATCTGCCGAGACTCCGAATGCGTAGTAGTAGGTGGTACCCGGCTCGAGCTCGTCCGCATCGACCATGACCGTAAAGTTGCGAGCAGCTTCGGCCTTGGTTGTCCCGCTGTTCACAACATCTTTGAGCTCCGGATCCTTCGCGATTACCCAGCTCACGTCGACGTCGCCGCTGCCGTCGGACGTGACACGCGTCCAAAGAAGCACCCGATCCTTGAGTGGATCTCCGCTTGCCACGCCATGCGGAAAGACCTCGCGGTTCACTCGTATGTCGGCAATTTTGTCAGCCGGAGGCGCGGAAGCTTCCGTATTGTCTTTGTCGTCTGAACTGCACGCTCCCGAGAGCCCCAGGGCCGCTCCCGCGCCCACGCTGCGGATGATGAAATCGCGACGTCCGAATGCCATTGATTGGGCCCCTTCCTGATCGAGGAGCCTGCATCATGCCCCAAAGAAGAATGTGAGCGCGACGCCGTTGTTGTACACGCAGCGATATCGCGATGACAGCGCCCCCGACGTACAACCCGAACGGGAACATAAAGCAGCACGTTGCCAAAAGGACGATTACAGCTAACACGCCCTACCCGTGCCCCACGACTTCTCCTCGGATCCGTTTGTCCTCGAAGCAGGCCTTTCGCGCGCAAATACAAGCCTCGACAAGGCCAAGACGCTCCTGAAGACGCGCGAGCGCATCGACCTCACAGGGGTTCCTGGAGGCGCCCTGGCACTGCTGCTTACCGAAGCAGCGCGCGCCGGTGCCCCCCGCATGCTGGTCATCACCAAGGACCAAGACAGCGCGCTCGCAACGGCTCAAGACCTACGCTTTTTTGGTTTGGCAAACGACAGTCGAAACGATGCCCTTCAAGTGCTGCGTTTCCCTGGCATGGATACCTCCCCATTCCTGCAAGTTGCAGCGGATCGCAAATCGGCGATGGAACGCGTGGCCGCACTGTGCCACCTAGCGCACGACTTACCTTGGCAATTTCTCGTAGCTCCCGCCCCCGCACTCTTGCGACGCGTGGCTCCAGTTTCGGCGCTTCGCGCGCGCTCGCGCAAGATTCACGTGACAGACATCGTCGATCGCGAGGAGCTTATCGCGTTGTTGAGCGAGTGTGGCTACATGCGCGTGCCCATCGTGGAGGATCCCGGTACGTTCGCAGCGCGCGGCGCGCTGATCGATGTCTTTCCACCCCACGCGGACGGCCCCGCTCGACTCGAGCTCGATGACGAGCTCGTAGTTTCCATCAAGCGCTTCGACTCCGACACGCAGCGCACGCTCGAAAGTACCGACCACCTATTTGTACATCCGGCCCGGCAAACACTCAGCGACGCACAAACCAAGAAGCGTGTTCGTGAGCGCGTGAGCGACCTCTGCGACTCATTCAACCTGCCGTCCAGAAAGCGCAGTGAACTTCTCGACGAACTCGAGACCGGTCGCACCACACTCGGTATCGACGCACTGCTACCCGCCTTCTACGACCAGCTCGACACATTGTTCGACTATCTGCCGAGTGATCTGCGATGTGTCGTAGTCGACGCAACTGCGGTCGCAAAAGCCGCTTCGCAGGACTACGAGCGCGCACACAAAGATCGAAGCGCACGCGTACAGGACTCCCCAGCCTATCCGGTGGACAAGCTCTACCTGTCCGTACACGACTTGCGTGACAAGCTTCAAACCCACCCGATTGCGTCCGTGCATACCCTGGCCGTGGCAGGAACTCCGGACGACGAGGAATCCCCGCTTTCCGTCTTTGAAGCCCAATCCCTGGATAAGGTCAACGCACTCGGCGGCGAAGACCACACCTCGTTGCTCGCGCAGCTCTCCCAACAGCGCAAAGAGGGCGGTAATCTCGACGCACTGAAGCCACTTGCGACGCGCTTGGGGAACTGGCTCGAAAGCGGCCTGCGCGTCCTCGTCACAGCCCGTACGCGCACCCAAGCAGACCGCATCGCAGGCTTGCTCAAGAGCTACGCCCTACCCATCCACAGCAAGGCGGAACCCTTTACCTACGAGCGACTGCGCACGCCCATCCGTGGCGAAGCCGAGGTTGTGCTGGGTGAGCTCTCGCAGGGCTTCGTGCTCGCCCCGGGCGGCCTTGCCTGCATCACCGAGACCGAAGTCTTCGGTGCGAAGCAGGCTCGGTCCGCACAGCGCAAGACGAAGCGAACCAAGACCGACGCGTTCCTCGACGATTTGAGCGCGCTCTCCGTAGGCGACTACATCGTGCATGTGGAGCACGGCATCGGGCGCTACCTGGGGCTCGAAAAAAAGCAGATGCCGCTCTCGCGCTACGAAGAGCTCAACGGCATGAAGGCTGTCAGCGTCGAAGTGCTCGTCGTCGAGTACACAGGCGGCAAGCTCTATCTGCCTGTCACGCGCTTGAATCAAATCCAGAAGTACGCGAGCGCCGAGGGCAAAGCCCCACGCCTCGACAAGCTAGGTGGCCAGACCTTCTCCAAGACCAAGGCGCGTGTTCGCGATGAGGTCAAAAAGCTCGCCGACGATTTGCTCAAGGTCTACGCACAACGCGCTGCCATGACGCGGCCACCGCTACCACCCACCGACCGCACATACGCAGAATTCGAAGCCAGCTTTCCATACGATGAGACGCCCGACCAAACGCGAGCTATCGAGGATGTCCTCTCAGACCTCGAGTCACAGCGTGCCATGGATCGCGTCGTGTGCGGGGACGTGGGCTTCGGCAAGACCGAAGTCGCGATGCGCGCTGCCTTTCGCGTAGCGATGACCGGTCGCCAAGTGGCCATCCTGTGTCCCACGACCGTGCTCGCGCAGCAGCATACGAACACCTTCCGTGAACGCATGGCTGGCTACCCTTTGCGCATCGGACAACTGTCTCGCTTCGTCACCAAGGAAGAGCAAGCCAAGACGCTCACCGGGCTCAAGGAAGGCGGACTCGACATCGTCATCGGCACCCATCGCGTGCTCTCGAAAGACGTGCACTTCAAGCGCTTGGGTCTGTTGGTGGTCGACGAGGAACAGCGCTTCGGCGTCACGCACAAAGAGCGCATCAAAGTGCTCAAATCGCAAGTCGACGTGCTGACGCTGAGCGCCACGCCGATCCCGCGCACGCTTCAGATGGCTGTCACAGGCCTCCGCGATCTTTCGCTCATCACTACGGCTCCCTTGGACCGGCGTGCGGTGCGCACCTTCGTGACACGCTGGGATCCGCACGTACTCAAGGAAGCCATCGAGCGGGAACTTGCACGGGGCGGTCAGGCCTTCTTGGTGCACAACCGCATCGAGTCCCTCGCTGAGCGTGGAGCGCGCTTGCAGGAACTCGTACCCGATGCGCGCATCGCCATGGCCCACGGTCAGATGAGCGAAACCGCGCTCGAGAAGGTCATGGCCGACTTCGTAGACGGGCGCTTCGATGTGCTTTGCTCTACGGCCATCATCGAGAGCGGTCTCGATATTCCTCGGGCAAACACCATGATTATCGACCGTGCCGACACCTACGGCCTCGCGCAGCTCTACCAGCTCCGCGGGCGCGTGGGTCGCTCGCGCGAACGCGCCTACTGCTACCTGGTAGCCCCGCCACCCAACGCGATGAGCGACGAGGCACGCATGCGCATCGCGGCGCTCGAGCGCTTCACCGAGCTTGGTTCCGGGTTCAAGGTGGCCTCGCTCGATCTCGAACTCCGCGGCGCAGGCGACGTCATCGGTGCCGAGCAGAGCGGCACCGTGAGCTCGGTGGGCTTCGACCTCTTCCTCAAGATGCTGGACGAAGCCGTATCGGAGCTGCGCGGCGATCCGATTGCGCACGATGTCGACACCGAGCTGAACCTCGACACCCCGCTGCTGCTGCCGGACGAATACATCGAAGACATCGGGGTACGCCTCTCGTTCTACAAGCGCTATGCAGGTGCCGAGAGCGAAGCGCACGTCGAGGAGATCGCCGAGGAAATGGAAGATCGTTTCGGACCGGCGCCCGATGCCGCACGCACCTTCGTTCAAGCGATGGCCATCAAGCCGGACCTACGCAAACTAAGAGTACTCGGATGCGAGGCCAGCAAGAGCCGCGTTACCCTCCATCTCGCCAACGACGCCCCGCTCGACGTGGCAAGGCTGGTGGTGCTCGTGGCTGAATCGAAGGGTCGGCTCAAGCTGACGCCAGACCGTAAGCTCAGCGCCCGCTATGACGATAGAGACGGCCATGACAGCATTGGCCACATTCGGTCCCTGCTTCGTGAGCTCAGCCCCGCCACCCAGGCCGCTTCGTAAGCCAAAAAACCGAACGGAGGCCTCCTCAGCACGACGCCCCGCTGAAAATACGGACGCCCAAGGCCCACATCATCGTAAGATGACGGCCCTCGCGTTGCCCCCTTTGGAAGATCCATGACGTCGATTCCCCCAAGCTCGCTTGCGAACGATTCTGGCGCTCGCCCCCCTGAGCCCCGCACTCCTGGAACCGCCCTGGCGCCCCTGCGGGGCATCCCGGACGACCTCGCGCTGTTTCCCCCAGGCACCACGGTGCACGAGGACAAGCTTCGCTGCGGCATTACGCTGCGCTGGTACGAACGCGGCCCGAAGGACGCGCCCTGCGTCATCTTGCTGCACGGCTATCCAGAAATCGCGTTGAGCTGGAAGCACCAAATGCTCGCGCTCTCCGAGCGCTACCGCGTGGTCGCCCCCGACATGCGCGGCTGTGGTGCAAGTGAAGGCCCCTACTGGTTCTGGCACTACACCCTGGGCCGCCTGGCTACCGACACCGTCGATCTGATGGAAGTCCTCGGCGTCGACAAAGTGCATCTCGTCGGACACGACTGGGGTGCAGCCGTGGCCTGGGAATCAGCGGCGCGCTTCCCTGAGCGCTTCCACAGCCTCTCCATCATCAACTGCCCGCCTTTGCCATTTCTCTACCGCAACTCGAAGCTACAGGCAGTGCGCTCCTCGTACTCGTTCCGCTTCCTTTTGCCCTTCTGGTGGAACCGGAACGTAAAGCGCAACGCGACCCAAATTCTCGAAGGCACGTTCCATGTCGACGAAGAGCACAAGCAGATGTTCCCCGCAAAGGTCATCGCCGCATATGCGCGCCACGGCGAGCGCGCGGGCGTACCTGCGATGAACTACTACCGCGCGGGTATGCTGATCCCGCCGCTTCGCCTGCGACGGGTGGAAGTCCCCACACGTTTGATCTGGGGCCTCGCCGATCCATGGATGGCGCCCTGGTTCGGTCAACCGCAAAACTACCTACATTTCGTGCGCGAAATCGACGCGGTGCACCTCGAAGGCATCAGCCACTTTGCGCAACAGCAGTCCCCCGAAGCCGTGAGTGCCGCCATCATGGAGCACTGGGCGCGCGTCGAATCGGGTGCACCCGCTCAGCACGGCCAAGTCGTCCGTGTCGTGAAGCGCTGATCCAAGATTCGACGCGATAGAAAAAGAAACGAAGGAGAGCTCGAGTGAATCTATTAGATGCCGCCGCCATCTTGCTTACGCTGGCGGCCTGTTTTGGGCTTCTAAACCACCATGTCTTCAAGCTCCCCTTCGCGATAGGCTTGTTAGTCAGCGGCCTACTCGCTTCACTCATCGTCGTCATCATCGACCATGTGGTGCCTTCTTGGAGTCTCGCCGACCACGTCCGTGAGGTCGTCTTAGGCTTCAACTTCGCGGAAACCGTACTCAACGGCATGCTGAGCCTCCTGTTGTTCGCAGGTGCGCTCCACACCGATCTGAGCAAGCTCAAAGAACGCGTCACGGTCATCATGACCCTAGCTTCGGTGGGCGTCATCATCAGCGCCGTCGCAGCGGGCTTCGGCGCCTACGCGCTGTTTCAGTTCTTGGGCATCGATATCGCAATGATCTGGTGCATGGCATTCGGTGCGCTGATTTCCCCTACCGATCCGATAGCCGTGCTCGGCGTAATGAAAGCCGCCAAAGCCCCGAAGCAACTCGAGATGAAGGTCATTGGGGAGAGCCTGTTCAACGACGGAACGGGCGTCATCCTGTTCACGGTCTTCGTCGGCGTCGGCATAGCTACCCTACAAGGCGGCGACGAAGCTGCAGCGCACGCGATGAGCACATCACACGTCGGGACTCTGTTGGTCCAAGAAATCCTGGGCGGCATCGCACTCGGTCTCGTCGCAGGTTACGTGTGCTACCGCGCGTTTCGGACGCTCGACGAACCCAATCTGGAAATCTTGATGACCGTGGCTACGGTCTTTGTCATCGGCACGGTGTCTATCAAGCTGCACCTTTCGGGTCCACTCGCCGCAGTGGTCGCCGGGCTTTTCATCGGAAATCGTGGCCGCATTCAAGCCATGAGCGACCAGACCGCACAGAACCTCGATGTCGTGTGGACGTTCGTAGACGAGACGCTCAACGCGGTTCTATTTCTCCTCATCGGACTTGAGGTTTTCGCGATCGACACCTCAAGGACCTACCTGCTTGCCGGGCTCATCCTGATCCCCACCGTGCTGTTCGCGCGCTTCTGCGGCGTGGCTATCCCCGTCTTTGCGCTGCGTTTGCGGCGTGAAATCGACTCGGGTACTGTGCGCGTTCTTACCTGGGGTGGCCTCAAAGGTGGCGTTTCCGTCGCCCTGGCCATGAAATTGCCCGAATTCGAGGGGCGCAGCGCCGTGCTGACGGTCACCTACATGATCGTAGTATTTTCCATCGCCGTGCAGGGTCTCACCGTCGGGCGCATGATTCGTTGGCTGTACCCCACGCCGCCGAGCGAGGCGCCTACGCCTGCTTGAGGTGCGAAGGACTCACGATCGCCTTGCAACTCAATCGCTGCCGAACAGCTTACCGAGCTTGCGTTGCACGCGCAGGCTCAACGGAGCCGAGTTCTCCGCGAACACCGCGAGCTTTCGGACGAACGTATTCACTTCCCAAACGGAGTGCATCCCGGCGGGGAAATAGGCCACGTCGCCCGGCTTGAGCACGCGCTCGCTGCCATCGTCGCTGCGCACGAGGACCTCGCCACCCAGAATGTGCACGAGTTCGTCGGAAGCAAAGTGCCAGTTGAATTTGCCTGCGCTGCACTCCCAGATCGCAGGATTCATCACGCCACCGGGTGCGTTAGCGACGTGCTTGATGCGCGCCTTCGGACTGCCTTCGATCACCCAATCTGGCGGAATGTCGGCATCTACCAAGTCCTCATGCAGCACATGCGAATGCTGCATCTCGGGCGACGTGGCACCGCAAGCTGACAACGACAGCGCGAACGAAAGGCTAAACCCTAACATGGGGAGATTTCCCATTCTTCGCCCACTCCGTGCTTGTACCTGACTCGTTTGTTTACGGACCTTCATGCGCGGTCTCCTGTGTCGACGCCTGCGAATAAGTTCATTTCATGCCGCAAAGCACGAGAAAATCGTTTGTCGCGCACGCTAGGCCAACTTCGAAAGTTTGCCGCTGAGGACATGGGCGAGCACTTCTACGTTCGGTGACCTGAGAATGTCGAGGTGGGAGCCTGAAACAGGAAAGACCTCGAGACTTCCAACGCGGCGCTGCCAGCCCAGGTCCCAATCGACATCACGCCAGGACGGCTCGGTGCGCTCACTTGCCCGAAACAGGCATACTGCACCGCTGTAGGTATTGGCCTTGCGCGCGTAGAGGTGGACCAGCGCCTCAGCGAGAGGCCCCATCACCGTAAACTCCTGCGCTTCCTGCGGACGCGCTTGGTCGCGCCCTCGCCAGCGTCGACTCACATCCAGCAGTCGTGACTTGGCACGCAACGCAACGCGCTTGAGCTCTTGAGGACGCTCACGAACCTGCTCTACCAGCGCGTAGGCGCGCTTTGTCAGGCTGAAATGCGTACCGTCGGGTAGCGTCGCGTCGAAAATTGCGAGCGTCTCCACGCGCTCGCCCGCTGCGCGAAGCTGGCGGGCCACCTCGAATGCGATAAGCCCTCCGAAACATAGGCCTGCCAAATGATAGGGCCCACGCGGTACGTGCTCGCGGATAAGCGTCACATAACGGGCCGCAATATCTTCTACGCTAGGCAGCACGCCCTCGGGCTCCACTCGGTAGGGCACATGGATGCCAAACACCGCGCGCTGTGTATCGAGCGCTGCGGCAAGCGGCCAGTACAGGGCCACCCCGAACAGACACAACAGCGGCCGCGTTTCTTGGTTTTTTGCCGCACGCAAGCAGACAAACGCGGGCTGCAGCGGATCGATGGCGGGCGTCAGCCTTTGCGCGAGGCCTCGGACGCTCGAGGCTTCGAACAGCACGTTGAGCGGAAGCTCCACCCCAAACGTTTGCTGGATGCGGCGGCGCAAGGTCAGAACGCGAGCCGAATCCCCCCCGAGCGAGAAGAAATCCTGCTCCACCGAAACGCGCGGAAGATGCAAAACATCCTGAAAAATAAGCGCCATTTCAACTTCATCATCGGTCGAAGGCTCGATGAAATCTTGTGTCGTATCCTCTTGCCGCTCAGGTTTCGGAAGCCGCTTGCGGTCGACTTTCCCGTTCGTATTGAGCGGAAACTCAGCGAGATTCACGTACGACGCGGGATGCATGTACGTGGGCAAGGACCGCCTCACGCGTTCTCTGAGTGTCGCTACGCTGCTCTGCCCTACGTAATAAGCCACGAGTTGTGGCGCTTGTGCGTCATCTAGGCTCGCCACGACCACGGCGTCTCGCACGTCGGGCGCACCACGCAAACAGGACTCGATTTCCCCAAGTTCAATACGAAAGCCTCGGATCTTCACTTGGTGATCGACGCGGCCCAAACACTCGATCTCGCCGTTCGGCAAGAAACGCGCGAGATCCCCTGTGCGATAGATGCGGCCAGCGGCAAACCGGGTCTCGATGAATTTTTCGGCTGTGAGACTCGGTCGATCGAGATAGCCGAGCGCTACGCCCTGCCCGCCGATGCAAAGCTCACCCACGATGCCCTGCGGCAACAGCTCTCCGCGCTCATCAAGGATGTAGACCTGTGTTTCATCGATGGGACGCCCAACCGTTATCTGCTCGTCTGTGGAGTCAATGCGTTTGAGCGTGGACCAGACGGTCGTTTCGGTGGGCCCATACATATTCCACAAGTCGCCGCACGCGCTCAGTGCTTGGGCGAGCTCAGGACTCATCGGCTCACCACCACACAACATCTTTAGCCCTCGCGGCGAACCGCGAAAGCCCGCTTCGAGCAGGAAACGCCAGGTGGTCGGCGTAGCTTGCATGATCGTGATCGGCTGCGTTTCAAGGACATGCCGCAAGCGAACCGGGTCGAGCACTGCTTCGCGCTCGGCGATATGCACGCTCGCCCCCACCCAGAGCGGCAGCAGCAGCTCAAGTCCTGCGATGTCGAACGTGATGGTCGTGATGGCGAGCAGGCAGTCGTGCTCCTGCATGCCAGGCGTGTGTGCCATCGAGCGCAGAAAGTTCGCCAAGGCCCCACGGGGTACGGCAACCCCCTTGGGCCGGCCGGTGGAGCCCGACGTAAACAGCACATAGGCGGCTTGCTCGGGCTCAACATGCGTGTCGATGTATGGATCGAGCCGCGAGATGGCGTCTACATCTCGATCGAGCAAGAGCACGTGCACACCGGATGGAACCTCGAGCAGCGCGGCCACACTCGAATGCGTAATCAGCACGTCCGGCGCTGCGTCTTCAAGAATAATGCGAATCCGCTCGGCAGGATGCGTAGGGTCGAGCGGCACATAGGCGCCGCCCGCTGCCCAAGTCGCCAGCATGGCGAGGGGCTCGTTCGGCCCGCGCGGCACGCATATACCTACCTGCGAGCCACGCTGAACGCCAAGCTGCTTGAGACGCGCGCTGAGCTGCCCCACGCGATACACGAGCTCGGCATAGGTCACTTGCTCAGAACCAAACATGACGGCTGGGTGCTCGGAGCGTGCATCCGCCGTCCGCAACAACCGCAAGAGCGGATCCTCGGCCGTCTGCACGCCGCGCGCCCCTTGGCTCAGCGCGAGCAGCTCTGCCTGCTCTTTCGCATCGACGAGCGAAACGCTATCGATCGGCAACGCAAGGTCTTCGAGGAAGCCGTCCAAGACCGACACAAAATGGCGCTTTGCACGCTCCTGCAGCTCGGGCTCGAACGTATCGCGATGAAAATCAAAACCGATGCGCAGCGCGTCGTCCCGCTCAAAACCAAGGATATGAACGGCAAACGTATCGCGCGTGTCGCCTACATCGGGCAACGAAATCCCAGTCGATGCTGCCGCCGTAAGCGCGACCTCGACCTCCAAGTTGGGCCAACTCGGCGCATCGATGCGCAGCAAGTTGAGCGTCGCGTAGTGGACGCCGCGATCACTCACGCAATGCTGTCCGTGACGCAAGGTCTGAAACAGCTCGCTCCGCACCTTCGAGGCGAGCGACGCAAAGGTCTCCCCCTCCTCGATTTCGACCGCAAGAAACGCCTGCTCCATGAGAAGGCCGCAGACTTCTCCGAAGTCCGCGTTCCGATTGGGCACAGGTGTTCCGAGTACGAGCGAACGCGAGCCTGTTACGCGGTACAGGTACGCAAACAGCACCGTGGAGAGCGCGACCAACTTTCCCATGGAAGCGTCGATGAACTCTACACGCGGATCTTCCGCCACCGCAGACAGGCGGCTCCAGCGCTCCTTGCCTGCGTTAAGCACGCTGCGCTCTACGCCGACGCTACGGCTTTTATGGACGCGACCGTACAGCCGCAAGGGGGTAGAAGCAACACGGAGTTTAGCCGCGTAATATCGCGCGGCGCGCTCTGCCTTGGGCGACTTCCGGTACGCATGTTCGTGCTGCACGTACCCTGCGAACGAAGGACGCGCGGCAACAGGATTCCCTGCATAGCGGCTCGACAGATCGCGCAAAAACAGACTGACGGAAGTCCCGTCTGAAATGATGTGGTGCAGGCACAAGTAAAAGACGTGTTCGTCCTCGCCCAACCTCAGCAAGGCCGCGTCGTAGGCTCGCACGGAGAGGTCGAACTTGTGTTGGCAGCGCGCTTGGACCCACGCGTCGAGCGAACTTGGATCTATATCGAGCTCTTCTATGTAAGCTTCTGCGTCCGTGAGAAAGCGCTGGTACGGCTCTCCGTTTTCTAGAGAGAAGACCAAGCTAAACTTATCGATCGCACGGACGGTCTCGCGAAATGCCACAAGGAATGCAGCGCTGTCGAGCGCGCCCCGCATCCGCATCGTGAGGGTCACATGGTGGTAGGGCGCATTCGGAAAGAGTTGATCATCGAGCCAAAATAGACTTTGCCGATGGGTCAGCGGGAAGGCCGACGGGAGCGAGCCTATGGGCTTCGCAACTACGCTGCCAACTGCACTTCGCGCGTCCATGGTCATGGGCATGTCTCCGTAGCAGCAGCCAGCTTTATCGTGGTACGGAGCTGCGCGTTGAGCGCGACGACCTCCCCGCGAACCGCTGCGCGCGGCGAGCCCTGCGGCACAAGCCCAACCCAAAGCTTGCCGCCGGGCTCGACGTGAAACCAATCATCTTCGGGCACAAATCCTGGGACGTCGAAACTCACGCTTTGCGCAAAGCGCTTGGTTTGGAGGCAGACTCCGAGCTTACCTGCACGCGTCTCGACTTGCGCGCTGAGCCCGATATCGAGTTCCAAGCTTCGCGCGTGGCCTTGCGGAAAATGAAACGCGCGCGCCAACACCGTTCCGCCCTCCGAGGTATCGCGTAGCTCGGCTACGAGCACGTCATGGCCAGCCGGACCAAAGCGGTAGGCGTAGGCGCTGTCCACGAAGCGCCCTAGCACTCGCTCCACCGACACGCGCGTCGTGCTGCGCGCCTTTAGTGCCAGCGCAAGCTTGCCCTCTGCCACCTGGATCTCGCCGGCCCGGAACAGGCGCACGCGGAGCTCAGCTTCAAGCGGCTGCGCGCACTCGTGCACCACGTGCAGCATCACGCCATTGAGGCCCTCATCTGTCAGCGCGAGCGAAACCGGCTGCAGGGCACGCTTGAGGCCGTAATAGGCGGACTTCGGGAGACCTCGTGCGTCGATCACGCCCCAGCCGGCACCGCTCCAAAAGTCCTTGAGCCAAAATACCAAGGCCCCACGACAGCTCGAGTCGGTGCTGCGCCACTCGTCGAACGTGGCCCGCATGACCTCGCCCACCACAGCCTGCGAAAGCAAGAGGTAGCGCTCGGGATCTGTGTAGCGCAGCGTGGTCGGCACAACCCGATACAGCTCAGCCAGATAGTGATCGCGTACGTCCTCGAAGTCCCAGCCTACGCCTCGATCGCGAGGCACACGCTGCTTCCAGCGCGGATGGTGGAATGGCATCTCGAGGTCGCGCATGAAACTTTCGACGGTCTCGCGACACGGTACGTTGGCGAACGCTAGACACTCCGCCGCAAAGCGCACCTTGGCACGGCGCGCATCGTCGAGCGGCCGCAAATAGGCGCCAACGCCGTAATAATGGGAGATTCCTGCATTCACCGAGAACGGCAGGTCACCTCCAAACGGACTCGAGGGCACGTACGGAACCTGAGGCGCAAGCTCCTCGCATAGCCGAGGCAACAGCGCGTAGAACAGCGGACTTTGCTGCAGCTCCGGCTCCAGGCCCAGCATGGCGACCTGCTGCTCCACCTCGCTACCGCCGCACAACACGGCAAGGCATGGCCGCTGGGAAAGACGTCCCAGCACCTCACGCACCTCGCGCTCTACTTCTGCGGCGAACGACGGATCGCTCACGGGATAGTCCATGTTCGCGAACATGAAGTCCTGGAACACGAGGATGCCGAGCTCATCACACAGCTCGTAAAACGCATCACTCTCGTACGCTGTGGTGCCCCCGATGCGCAGCATGTTCATGCCCGCAGCACGCGCTAGCTCGAGTGTCTTGCGTGCGTTGTCAGCAGACAGCGTGAGCAGGTCGTCTGTTGTCCAACAGGCGCCGCGCGCAAAAATAGATTCACCGTTCACGATTAGGCCGAAGCCCTGGCCGTCGTGATCACGTTCCACGCGAAGCTCTCTAAAGCCTACGGCCCCGAGCGCGAGTGAGTCGCCTGAAGCAAACCGAAGCGTCACCTGACTTCGTGGTGATTCTCCATGGGTATGCGGCCACCAACGAGCCACCTGGCTGAGCTCGATGCTGCCAGCGACGTGCAACGTCCCATCACGCATTTCCGCGGGTAGAACGCGGTGCCCCTCGCCCGCATCTCCCAACACCCACGCCTCGACGACCTGCGAAGGCGTATCGTGGGCGCAAGCAAGCTTTAGGTCGATGTCGACGCGCCCCCCCACCCCCTGCGGGTACGCTCGGATTTGCGCGTGACGCACTTGAAACTTGGGGCGCGACACCAAGCGCACCGGACGATACGGCCCCACCACGGGCACACTCGGGCAAAAGCCCGGCGTGCGGCCAATCAGACTCGTTCTCAGCCAGCGCAGCTGCTGTGCATCCACGATGCGCGTGCGCCAGCGAGGACGGGGCCTGCGCTTGGCGAGCTCGGCTGTGACAGCGCGAAAGCGAAACACGAACTCGCTTCCAGGTTGCACGACTTGGGTCAGCGCGACCTCGTGGCGCACAAACATGTTTTCGCTGGCGAGAACGTGCGCGCCGTCGATCCAAACGTCTGCCAACGTGGCAAGGCCCTCACACACGAGAACGTGCGGACCAGCCGGTATATTTTCGGGCACGCGCGCCCTAAACCAGTGGTCTTGCGCGTCGAACGCAGGCGGTGCGTCGAGGTCGAGGCGACCTGCACGCGCCCACGCTGAAGCAACTGTGGCCGGAGCCGACACGGCCAGTGCCGCACCAAAATCTACCTCGGCCGGCGTCGCGTGCACGCCTGCTTTCGTCGTGACGACCTCGAACGTGCACAGCTCAAGGTCGTCGTCGCTGCCCATCACTCCGCGGTCGCTGCGCATGATGGGACAGAGCGGGGGCGAAGATACTTCGCGTCGAGTTCTTCCATCGCCTTATGCCAAGCAAGCTCCATGGCGTCGAACATGGGCGAAAAGTCCACCGGACGCTTGAGTAGCACAGCGCGAGCCGCCTTGAACTGCAGGGATTTTGCCTGCGAAGCCAAGGTATCGAAGCACTCCGCGCTGGCTTCTAGCCCACGCTCACCGTGCTCAGCGAGCCAGCGAACATAGGAAGCAGAAAGCTCGTAGCAGGCTCCGCACTGGCGCAGCGAAGCAAACGCGTAGCGGTGGAACATCTCGTTCGGTTCGTTCGCAAGCCAGGCCAAATCGAGCGCGAACTGGCTGCGGAAACGCGCTACGGGATTCGATGCGGGGCGACGCCGCAAGTGCTCTTTCAGTTGCGCTATCGAACGCGCCACAAGCTCATCGGAAACACCGCCCGCTCGTGCAGGCTCGAGCTTCGCAAACTCCGCATAGGGCGGAAGCTGAACCGTTAGCCCTAGACGCTCCGGCTGAAAAAGCGCCACGAAGTCGTCCCCAGACAGCTCGAAATAGCCGGCGTTGTGGAAGTAGCCTAGCTTTTGCGCAGCCGTATCGATGCGCTGGATGCCGATGCTGGTCTTACTGTGCGCGGTCCGATAGCTGACGCCCGCCGTATCCGGCAGATAGAACGCGTCGACCTCCACGAGTACCAAACGCCGACGCGAAACCTGCTCCACGACATGCCCGAGCAAGTCACGCCAAATGTTGAGCTCCTGGACATCGACGCCGTACAGGTCCAGCAAGTCCCGCGTGGGTTGCTTGAAGAACAGCCATTGGTCGCCTTCGAAATCGAGGCCCACCGTGAATGCGAGGCTGGCGTGTGGATCGTAACCGAAGGCGGAAAGCACCTCGATCCAAAGGTCCACGTAGCAGTTCGTCTCGAGCCATGCCCTGTCGCCGCGGTGGAGGGCGTGCGCCGAATAAGATGCAGCGGTGAGGGGCAGGATCTCGATGTTCACGGCCAAAGCTTCTCCCGCACGCCACTGGGCCATGCCTTGGGGTCAAGGCCGTGGGTCTTGAGCAACGCGAGCGCGACGCGCTCCATGCCGAACCCAACGCAGCCTGTATGGGCAGCCTCGCCTTCGACACGAATGCCGTAGAGGTTGCCGAAGAGCTCTTGGTGGTAGTTGAAGGAAAGCGTCGCCGTCGGATTCTCTTCCGACGTGATCGGCACCACCAGCTCGTACTTGAGCTCCTGCTCGCGTTGATTGGCCGCGAGCATGCGTCCGGTGCGCCCAAAGAAGGGGTCGTTTGCGAGCGCAATGTGCACGTTCAAACCCAGCGCCTGCATCATCTCGACGCCGCGGTCGAGCCAGCCCGAACGCCACGCTTGGACGTCTTCGGGCCTGCCAATGCGGACGAACTCGCGCATGCGGAACATCTGCATGCGCGCCGGATCCACCGAGGGCTCATGCCTGAAGCAGTACGAAAAGACGTCCATCAGTCTGCCCTGCGCCGGCTGATCGCCCGCCAAGGTCGGGTACAGCGGATAACAACCGGCAGGCGTAAGCACCAAGTCGGTCATCTTCTGGTGATGACTCCAATCGGCGCCCTCCTCGAGCTCCTGGATCAACTGCACGTGATCCTTCTGCTCACCGATGAAGCTGTGCACGCTGCCCGCTAGCTGCGGCATGTTCTTCAGATAGCCGCTGCGCTCGAAGTGCTTGCGATTGAGCACGGGCGGAAAGCGCACCGCGGTGGGGTTGTCAGGTGCGCCCACACGCGTGATGTAACGATCGAAACTCTCGACGATGTCTTCGAACAGCGCGCTTCGTCCGTAAACACCGGGCACGCCGCAGTCGACAAGCACGCCGTGAGCAAATAGCTCATCGAGAAACTTCTGCTGAGCCTCGGTCGACATGACTAATCCTCTTTGCTCACGAGCAAAAGCGATGCGTTGTTTCCGTAAAGTCGATCGTTGAGGATCATGACCGCGGCGCCATGCGCGTCGCGCAGGTAGCGACCCAGGGAATACGGCGAATCGTTGCGGTAGGCGCTGATGCCGCAGACGCCCATCGCCTTGCCTACAATCGGCACCACCTGTTCAGCGGCGCCGATCTTCAGGTTGTTCATGCGGATCTGGAAACCCAAGCTGGCGAGCGCATCGGGGGAGTCGCAGCGCTCACCGTACTCGTATAGCGCCTCGCGGATGGCACCGCGGAAACCATGCAAGTGGTTCACGAGTTCTGCCACGCGCATCGCGTTAGGCGGCACTGTGCCAGGCGTTTTGCGAGCCTCGGCGCGCACGTACTTGCGCGCGATGGAAACGGCCGCCGTGGCCAGGCCGAGCCATACATGCGTCCACAGGATGTGGGACACAGGGTGCATGGTTTGCGCCGAGATATCCGCAAACGGAACCGGCAGCACATGATCCAGGGTCGCATGCGAACGCAGCACGAAGCCGTAGCTACAGGTTCCCCGCATTCCAAGCGTGTTCCACGCTCCGACGCGCTCCAGGGTGTATTCGTCATTTTTGACCAATACCAAGACCTGGTCACTGGGCGCTGCCTCCGCATCCCTGCGCGCGGTCACCAGGATGTCGTCCGCAGTCGCGCCATAGGAAATGACCGACGCTTGCTTGGTGAGATCGAAATGAGTCTCCCCACGTTCGACCGCACAACGACTCGAGCGAATATCGCCACCGACGCCCATCTCACTTGTGGCCGATGCGATTAGACGTTGGCGTTCTGCGCAATCCGTCAGGTAGTCGCGCCAAAACGGCCAGTTCGGTAGGGATGGATTCGCGTGCCGTAGGATGCACAGCACCTGAATCTGGTGCATCGCGTAGACCATGGCCGTGGTCGAGCAGCCTTGCGCCAGTGCAGCGCAGATCTGCGCCAGCTCAGACAGGCTCGAGCCCTCCCCGCCCAGCTCAACCGGGATAGCGCAGCCGAGCAAACGCTCCTTACGGAGTGCCTCGACCCCTTCCGCCGGAAAGCGCGCATTTTGGTCTACGTCGTCTGCATGCTTGGCAAGGACCTCATCGGCCACGCGTCGCGCGCGCGCGACCCACTCGTCCCGCACACGCTGATACTCTTCCGACGCCATACGCCTGCTGCTTTCTTCCCGTGGCGAAGGTCTCGCCTTCCAACGTGTTTAGGGGGTCACACCCGTGAGCTCTGCTATCGACGCGCGAATGGCGGCGATGCTCTCAAAGGCGCGTCTACGCAGCATTCGCTCCGGAAATTCCACGCCAAAGTGATCTTCGAGCGCGACCATCAGATTGACGGTGGCATGGGAGGTAAGGCCCGCAGCGTACAGATCGGCGTCATCGGCAAGGGTAGCAACATCGGCTCCGAGCCGGGCATGCCGACTGAGAATGTCGCGAATGTCTTCGTTCATGGCTGCTCGTAAAGGGATGAAACGGTGCCCCAGAATGCGCCGTTTTGCCTAACGGGTCAACGATGCACCACCGATCCCCGCCCTGTTATTTTTGGAGCCGGACTGGAATGTGCGACGGGCGATCCTGAGCCGACCGGTGAGCGCTGCCGTGATCAGCGTGACCCGACGCCGCCCGGCGAGCTCAGGCGCCCAATGAAGACTCCCTTGGGCCCGCGGACCGAGCCGTCGCACCAAGGCACACAGACTCAAACAGACTATTCGCACCCCCCAACGACCGCGACTCACAGGGCCCATCTCGGACGGCTCGAACCAGCTGTGTGGGGACGTGCCCCCCTGTGGAAGGGGGCTAGCCCCCGCCCGCTTCGGGGCCACCTACGGCACAACGTCATGGGCCAACTCATCCAGCATCCACGGCTTTTGCGCCCCACTCAGGCTGTCGCGTTTCGCGAGCATCTCGTATTTTTCGATGCAGATCGCGACGGGAGCATCACGCCGCAAGAAACGCGCATCGGACTCGAGCGCCTCGGCTTCGGTCGCCTGCTCAGCGTGCCTGCGGCGGTCCTCATCCACGGCGGCCTGGTAGGGCTCGCGAAGGTGCAAGGCTCCTCCTTGCGTCCACTCAAGCTCGATAGCCATGCGACGGGGAATGTTCGCCACCCCGACATGAAGCTCGTAGATGAGGCCGGCTATTTCGACGAACCTCGGCTGCAAGCGCTGTTTGCGCGCTACGGCTATGCCACGCGCGGAGCTTCCCTGCGCGCTCGCGAGCTCTCACAGATGCTCCTGGACCGCTTCACGCACGACGTGCCGCGCGACCTCAAAGGCATGCTGCTTGCCTCGGTGGGCGTGAGCGCTGCCGCCGTGGAGTGGGGAGCCTTGTACTGGCTCGCGCCAGCGTTTCAGGCCGGTCGTCCTGCGTTGGAGCTCGAAACCGTGAAGCGGTTTTACATCGACTCCGAGTTCTTTGAGCGCGTAGCGGACCAAGTCCGTGCGACGCGCGACCGACGCAGCCGCACGGTACGCGGCACTGTAAGAAATTGGCTGCAAGCCTGGCTCGTCTAGACAGGCTTCGAGAGCCACGTTTCGAAGAGTTCGTTGACGGCTTTAGGCGCATCCTGCTGAACCCAGTGCGAGGCGTCCTCGATGAAGCGCAGCGTGAGGTTTTCGACGTAGCGTTCCGTGCCTCGAGTCATCTCCTTGCCTAGGGCTCGGTCCTGCTCGCCCCAAATGAAAAGCGTGGGCACGGCTATCTTCTTGATGCCGCGCGCCTTCATCAAAGACAGCGAAAACGGCATGGCGCGATACCAGTTGATCATGGCCGTCAAGGCGCCTGGCTCAGCCGCATTGCCGCGGTACACCGCCATGTCCTCGGCGTTGAAGTGCTCCTTGTGCACCGCCCAGCCTCGCAGCCCAGCCTCGATGGCGCGATAATTGTTGGCACGTATTGAACGCTCTGGGAGCCACGGCAGCTGGAAGAAGAACATGTACCACGAGCGCCGCAACTGTTCGCTATTCCGCAGCCCGCGCTTAAACAACACAGGATGCGGGCAATTCATCGTGATGAGTCGCTCGATCGGGCGAGCGCCGTGCATCGCGTAGCTCCACGCCAGCGCTGCGCCCCAGTCGTGCCCCACAAGCAGCACAGACGTGGCGCCGCTCGCATCGATGAGATCCGTGACGTCCTGTTCAAGCTTGTCCATCGTGTAGGCGCGACGTCCGCTAGGCTTGTCGCTTTTTCCGTAACCACGCAGATTGGGAACCCACACGCGATATCCCAGACGAACAAGCAAAGCTATTTGGAATCGATACGAGTAAGCGCACTCGGGAAATCCGTGCAGGAGCAGAGCGAGCTTTTCGCCCTCACCGTGCGTCGAAACCTCGAACGTCAGATTTCGTGTACGCACGTTTTCGTAGTGCAGCTTCGTGCTTTCCATTGAGCGGGACCTCCGTTACCGGCATCCGTCGCGAGACGAGAGGCAAGCGGGGCTGAATCTAGCAGGGGTCGGCCCGCGGCACACCGCAGCCCGCAATCCACGCGGTACAGCCCAGTAGATTTGTAGGCGCACATAAAAAAGCGGTGACCTGCGTGAGGCCACCGCTTTTGCGAATGCTAGCTCGGTCCAGGTTGAACGCGCTTAGTTAGGCACGCCGTCACCATCTCCGTCGCCATCTCCATCGCCGTCACCATCTCCATCGCCGTCACCATCTCCATCGCCGTCTCCACCGGCGACTGCCTCGCCCGTGGCCGGGTCGCAGACAGCTGCAGTCTTGACAGCTTGGAACTCCTGCTCGGTCTCGAACAAGTTGCGGAAGTTGTCGATGGGCAAACAGCCAAAGCTCACGTCCGCTCCGAGGATCGTGTCGGCGAGTAGACCGCATTCGCCATCACCTGCGTCATTGAGACGGCAGCAGCCACCAAAATTGAGTGATTGGCCAGCCACCGTAATCGTGTAGCCGTTGGGAGCCGTCCCAGCCGCTTCCTCGTCGTCGATGTTCTCAAAGAACCCGGTGCAAAAAGTCGAGTTCTTTTTGTTCGCCGGAACCGTGGGCTGGTTGCGAGCCACACATCCTGTGAACAAGCCGTTGGTGAGTTGGCCGATGGTCGTCATGTCAAGACCGCACGCCAAGTCGGCATCGTCGGTACAACATGCCTCAAGCGTCGCTATCGTACCGAGTTCCACGCTCTCGCACGAAACCTCGGTGCCCCCGTCGCCGCCCCCGCAGCTCAGCTCGGTCCCGGCGTCACCGCCAGCATCGGCGCCCGCGTCCGTGCCGGCATCACCGTCGCCGTCGCCATCTCCGTCGCCACCCGCATCCACATCGGGCGTATTGTCATCGTCGTCGTCGTCGCACCCCCCTGCGACGATGACCGGAAGCGCCGCGATGGTGAGCACGCTCAAAAGCCTCATGGGTAAAATCTGTCCTGCCATTCTCCACCTCTTCTGTGTCGCAACACGGCCCCCGACGCCGCCTATTCCTCCTGTATTTTCGCGTACTTGTGCCACACTGAGCGATGCTGGGCGAAAGCCCTCCGAAGCAGTAACGTGTAGAAAGCGCGCCAGGCTATCCAAGGCTTGAGCGTGCGCCTCCGTGTCTTGCGTAGGTCAGCGCGAAGGCCAAGTGGTCAACCACTACGGATTCGAGTTATGGTCCCGCTCCATTCTCGACGAACGCCGGATGCGTTCTCGCCAAGGACGACGACCCATGCAGCAAAGCAAGGCACAAAGCACTGCAACGAAAACCGGCCCCTCCCACGTATCGGTTGGAGAGACGGTTTCATTCGACCCTGCGACGCTCGAAGAGGTGGGTCGTGTACCGAATACGTCTCTCGACCGGATCCCCGAGATGTTCGCACTGGCTCGCGGCGCCCAGAAGCGCTGGGCTTCGCTCTCCTTCGCAGAACGCAAGTCGCATATCGTCAAGATGCGCGATTACATCGTCGACAACGCCGAAGAACTCGCCTCTATCGTGAGCCGCGACAACGGCAAGTCTCGCATCGATGCCCTGAGCACAGAGGTACTCCCCGCCGCGCTCGCCGCAGATTGGTACGCCAACAACGCCGCGGAGCTGCTTGCCCCGAAGAAGCTCTCGATGGGCTCCGTGTTGTTCGCAAACAAACGCAATGAGCTGCACCGTGTTCCACTTGGTGTCGTAGGCATCATCAGCCCCTGGAACTACCCGCTTTCGATCCCATTCGGCGAAATCGTAATGGGCCTCATGGCCGGCAACGCCGTTGTGTTGAAGGTGGCTGCGGCCACCATCATGGTCGGCGAAGCCATCGAACGCATCGTCGCGGCGGGCGAGCTGCCAAACGGTCTTTTCCAGCATGTAGTGGGCTCGGGGGCACGCGTCTCACGCGCCTTCTTCGAGAACGGCATCAACAAAATCTTCTTCACAGGTTCGGTGCCGACCGGCAAGCAACTGATGGCCGAAGCGGCCAAGACGTTGACCCCCATCTCGCTCGAACTCGGCGGCAAAGATCCGATGATCGTCCTTGCGGATGCGGACCTCGAGCGCGCCGCCAACGGCGCCTGTTGGGCCGGATATCAAAACGCAGGACAAAGCTGCGGTGGGGTCGAACGTGTATACGTCCACGAGTCGGTGTACCCGCAGTTCGTCGAGCTCATGAAGCGGAAGACCGCGGCGCTCAGGCACGGCAAAGACCGCGACTTCAACGTGGACATCGGCTCGATGACCACTGAGGAGCAGATGAAAACGGTCGACCGCCAGGTGCAACAGGCTCTCAAGGCCGGCGCCAAGATCCTCGCGCAATCGAAGGCTGCAGAGGCGGACGATAAGGGCTACTTTTACCCAGCCACATTGATGGTCGACGTCGACCACTCGATGGAGCTGATGCGCGAGGAAACCTTTGGGCCAGTCATCCCGGTCATGAAGTTCTCCACCATCGAAGAAGCCATCGCGCTGGCTAACGATTCCACGATGGCTTTGACCTCGTCGGTGTGGACCAAAGACTCCGCGCTCGGCCGCCGCATCGCCCTGAAGCTCGAGTCAGGCGTAACGACCGTCAACGACCATCTGTATACCCACGGTCAAAGCGAGACGCCGTGGGGCGGCTGGAAGGAATCGGGATTGGGCCGCACCCACTCGGTCATCGGCCTCGAGGAAATGACGCAGCCGAAGCTCGTGAACTGGGACCTAATGCCCACCAAGCGCAACATCTGGTGGTTCCCGTTCGACCTCGACACCTACGAAGGCATGCTTTCCGCGCTCAAGGCAAACTACCCGAAGTCGCCGGCAGAGCTGAGCTTGAGCATGGCCGCAATCTCGAAGCTTGCACTCAAGAAGATGTTTACGGCCTGGAAGCCCTGACTCGAACAGCGCAGCCTTTTTAGGCCGCGGTAGCGGAGTCGAAGCGCACGGACGTAGGTTCGCGCGCGACCCAAACAAAATGCCAGGCGATCAGAAAATGACCTGTGAATCGCCTAGGCAGGTGCGGGTCGGTTGTGAACAAACCGCAGCGGTGGTCAGGCCGTCGATCTCGTGCTCGAGGTCGGCATCGCCCGCACGGCGGCACGACAAGCGCTCGAGAATCGAATACACCAGATTCAGATTCACGTTCACGCAGCCCTCGAGCTCGACCACGTTCAGGTCGCACCGGTCGAGGCCCGCGATGCACGCGCGCTGATCATAAAGCTTGGCGCTTACGTTGCCCGTGACGACGAAGTTGCCGACGCAATCGTTGAGATACGCGTTGCAAGACTCTTCGGTAAAGCCGCCGAACAAGAGCGAAGTCGGCAGACAAACCGCGTACGCAATCTTGTTCAGGTCGACATTCGCGGACACGTGGGCGCCGTATTCGTCGCAAAGCTTTCGCTTTTGCGCATCAGAAAGCTCGGCGGCTTGCGCCTCGGCCTGCGCGTTATTCTCGGCCACACTGGTCCGGAAAGGAGGCGGGCCCTCATCATCGTCGCTACAAGCACTCGAAGCTAGAAGGGGCAAAATCGCAAGGCAAGTGCGGACGAGATTGGCTTTCATCGAGCCGACCATCATCCAACTTTCGCTCACGCGCAAGCCGCCTCACGCAGCCTCCGTGGGCTCGGCCCGACGTGCGCTTTGGCCTCGGACAGCCGCATTCATTTTCCGAAACAGTTTCACCTGTTTAGATGCGCCCCCTCGTCGATCGGACCGAGCGCGCTCAGTTGAGAAGAGGCTCAACAATCAGGAAATAGAGCGTGAGCTGCGCCGAGCAGGAGCGGCAGGAGAGCTCGACGACGCGGAGCGAGCGACCTTGCACGACCTCCGCCCGATGCTCCGAACAACGCTGAGCCCCGCCGCAGTCTGGGCACAAAAAGCCCTCTGCGCGCAGCTCCACCACGGCTGCCGAGGCGACTTCCAAGGGGCGTTCCGGATGACCGCCTGGCTCGAGTTCGACAAGCTTGCGGCGCGCGCTCACGAGCTTATCGAGTCGCCGTGCAGCGGTCCTGCGCACCGTTCGCATGCGCTCATTTCGTTTCTTCTTCGTCACCGCCGAAGACTAGCGCAGAAACGGCAGAAAAGAGGCGCCGCCCGCCGGCAGCACCTCCCTAGTTTTACCAACTAAGCCGTTCAGCGCGTCTTCAGCTTGGGCATGCTGGGCTTGACGGGCTCCATCATCATGCCGGAACCAGGCTGCCCGCCGCGCTGATTTTGCGGCTGCGGTCCTTGCACGACAATCTCCACGCGACGGTTGTTCGCGCGACCGTCGGGCGTGCTGTTGTCGGCAATGGGACGCGAGAATCCGTATCCCTGGGCCTCTACGTTTCCGCGCGGAATACCGCGCGAAATAAGGTAAGACCGCACAGATTCCGCGCGCTTCATGGAGAGCGCGTCGTTCAGCTGCGCCGAGCCCTTTGAGTCTGTGTGACCTTCGACGATGAGCTTCGCTTCCGGGTCGTTCTTCATCAGGGCATCCGCCACATCCCCCAGACGCTTACGCGCCGCGGGAAGCAGATTGCTCTTGCCGCTCGCAAAGAGCAGCGAGCCTGAAAGCGAGATGACCGTACCGCGCGCATCCGACGAAACGGAGCCAAACTTCTGCAAGTTCTCGTAAGCGTCCTGCGCCTTCTGCTCAGCCTCCTCACGCCGCGTACGCTCTGAAGCCAGCTCTTCCTTGGCCTTGCTCGCTTCGTTGCGCGCGTTGGCAATCATCCGCGCTTCCGACACCTCGGCCTGGTGACGCCACTGCGCAGACTCCTTCTCCGCTTGCAACGTGCGAGCCTGAACCTCGGCGAGCTGCGCCTTTCGCATCGCCACGTACGCCCGATCACGGGAACGGAACGAATTCCCCTCGTCGTCGAAGGTCTGCTCCGCGAGCACCAGCGTCTGCTTGGCCACGTGGAGCTGCGCGGGATTCACTTCCGCTGCGGGCCCCGAAGCTGCGCGATTATACGCGGCGCGCGCGTCCTTGAGTTCCTTAGGCGCCGATCCCGCACAACCGAGGAGCATCAGCCCCGCGAACGTCATAACCGTTGTAGCTTTGTGTTTCATTACTGCTTCCTATTTTCGCGTTGACGTCTTTGGGTTTCAGCGGGACAAATTCTGTTGGGCGACGCTCTCGCGCTCGCGCTCGGCGGCAAGTCGTGCGAGCTCAGCTGACTGCTGTGCTTGACGACGCGCACTCTCCTCGCGAGCAAGTGCAAGCGACAGCGCGGCATCGTTGTAGGCGCGCAGCGTCATGTAGTCCGCAGACTCATTTTCGCCCTTAGCCATCATCCGTTTGGCTTGCGCAATCTGCTCTTCCGAGAGCTTCAGCTGCAGCGCAGCTTCGGGCACCTGCGCAGCGCCAGCCTCCTGAGCACCTCGTGCGGCTGCGACCGAGCTCGCAAGGTGTTCACTCGGAGCTGGATAACTGGCGCAAGCGGTACCGAACAGCGCAAGCGCACACAGAAGTTTGGTTTTCATGGAAGGCCCCCCTCCTAGCTAGATAGTTCGGAGTTTCGTAGAGCGAAGTTCGTGCCAGGCGCTTACACGCGGAAAAAGGAGCGAAAACGAGCGACACTCGCGCAAAACAGTCGCACTTAGCGCGCCCTCGCCCCACCTCACCGCAAAGAATCAGCACAATTCCGCGCACTTTCATGCACATCTAAAGCAGCGAGAGAGACGCGGCATCCGCAATAGAAGAGTGTTCTTCTCGCTTGAGCCGAGGTTGGCTTGCTGATTGCACTGCTCCCCAGACGCTGGCCATTATTCGATAGGCCCGCATTGGAGAAAGCACATGCGCCAGTCTCTTCGTTTTCTTGTGAGCCTGTCGGCTGCTGCGACCGTTTGGGGCGCGGGCCTTACTTTCGCGAACGCGCAAGAGTCGAGTCCGTTACAGAACACGCCCAATCAAGGTCCGACGCTGCCGGCGGCCCCTCAACAAGGTGATGCAGCGGAAGGTCCAGCCTACGAGCCGGCCTCGCCCTACACCGCCACGACACGCACGCCCATGCTCACCGTGTCCGATCCGAACGAGCCCGTGATCGACTCGACGACCCGCAGCAAGCGGCGGCCCAATGTCCCGCTCCTCGGCACCAGCAGCCTCTTGTTCCTGGGCTCCTATTTGCCCACGATCATCTACCAGGGCGCCAAGGATCGGAACGACAACCTGTACATCCCCATTGCAGGTCCATGGATGGACCTCGCGCAGGGAAGTCACAGCACCGCCGAAAAGACCCTGCTTTCCTTGAGCGGCGTGGTCCAGGGGCTCGGCGCGCTCGGTATCGTGAGCAGCTTCTTCATCCCTGAACGCAAGACCAAGAACTGGTACCTCCTCGGCAATGGTTCAAGGCGAGGGGTGTCGCTGTCGCCTCAGATGGCACAGGGGTCCTACGGTGTAGGTGCAAGCGGTCGCTTCTGAGCCGTCGCTCTGAGGCCTAGGCGGCTTTTCGATAGCGCTTGGCCAGAAGGCTTGCCATATCACGTTGCGATGACCGGTAAGCCCAACGCCCAAGAGCTTCTAGAGCAACTCTTCGATGCCGAAAGGCGAGCACGCGAGCTTGAAGCCGCGCTGCTCGCTTCGGCGCGTGGAGATGAGCTCGAACGATCCATCGGAAAGGCTGTGGAGCACGCCTTCGAGCTGAGCGACAGCACCGAGCAGAACGCTCGCCTGACGCGTCTTGCAGACCTTTGCGCGCAGGTGCAGGGATCGAAGATGGCGGACGCGCTCATTCAAATCCTCAACCACGAAGATCCGCAAGTTCGCGTGGCAGCAGGCGAAGCGTTGCGTGATTTTGCCTACGATCGCTACGCCGAAGTGGCACGCGCTATCGAGCGAGCGTTTGAGCGTGACCTCGCAGGTCCCGCACTCTCCGAGATCCCGTGGATTTTGGCGGAAATCGCAGAGCCAAGCGCCATCCCGTTGATCGGGCGCTGCCTCAAGCACAGAGACCCCGAGGTGGTCGCGTCGGGCATTGAAGCCCTAGCGGAGCTTGGGGACCCCGAGGTCGTGCCGCTTCTGAAAGCGCTCACCCAAGACAAGCGCGTCGTCGAGCTCGACGAAGGTGAGAACGCATTTTCTACCACGCTAGGCGAGCTCGCAAGCGAAGCCATCGCCGAGCTTGACGCACAATGAAGGGCCTAAAGCAGACCTGGCTCATCACAGGAGCCGCAAGCGGTCTGGGTCGCGAGCTCGCCAATCAGCTTGCGCGCCGCGGCGAACGGCTCGTGCTCTGGGACCGCGATGAAGAAAACCTCGACCGCGCCTCGAGCCTGCTGGGCCCCGCTGTGCTGCACTCGCAGGTCGTCGACGTCGTGAATGCCGAAGAGACGCGCGAAGCCGCCCAACGCTCAGTTGACGTCGCCGGCCCCATCACGCGCGCCATCCACTGTGCAGGCATCCTGCGCGTTGGCTCCGCCCTGAGCATGTCGGCCACAGATTACCGCGCCATGATGGAAGTGAACTTCCTCGGCACCGTGCACGTGACGCGCGCCTTGGTGCCTGTGCTCATCGACAATGGCAAGCGAGTCGGCGGCGGCAAGCTGGTACTGCTCGCGAGCATCGCGGGCCTGCGCGCCATGCCGGGCCTTGCCGGCTACTCCGCCAGCAAGTACGCGGTCGTAGGCTTTGCCCAGGCTCTCAGGGACGAGCTGTACGACGAACCGCTCGACATTCGGGTGGTCTGCCCGCCTCCCGTCGATACGCCGATGGTCAACAACCTATCCGAGGTCCCGCCGGTCTACCGCCTCTCGCCGCCGCAACCGGTCGATGTGGTGGCAGCGCGGCTGCTGTCCGCCTTGGATGGGAAAAAGTGGGTCATCACGCTCGACGCACCCACGAAGCTCCTGTGGCGCATGCAGCGCACGCTTCCGAGCGGCCTCGACTGGGCCCTGCGCCGCGCAAGCCGGCGCTAAG
>CAZEWA010000046.1:0-3523 GCA_964515685.1 uncultured Polyangiales bacterium
TCGCTCTGCCGGGCTCGGCTCGGTAAGCTCGGCCGCGAGCTCTGTGAGTGCCTGCTCCCGGGCGAAAGCCACACGGTCGCGCTCTGCCGGTGAGAGCCGTGCATCGAGCCAGTCGGCAAGTTCCCACGAGAGCGCAGCATGTCGGGCTTCGTCTTGGGCGATGTCCGATAGCACAGTCCGCACAGTTGGGTCGGCTGCACGCTCGGCTTGGAAGCCTGCGAGCAGAGCGCCGTAGAGCTCGCGCACACAGCCTTCGCGGCTGTTTTCGAGGGCGATGTCGAGGGCAGCACGCAGGGGCTTCTTTTCGACGCGCGCACCCACGGGCTCCGCGCCAAAGCGTTGTGCGAGGTGGCCCATGCTGCGGACGTGGCGCACTTCGTCGTCGCGCGCGCGGGTCACACGCGCCAGCAAGGGGGCGTCCGCGCCGAGCGCCTCGAGCTCGTCGTGTAAGATCTCGAAGGCGAACACCGAGGCGTGTTCGAGGTGCGCCATGCGTGCGAAGAGCGCGCCTGCGTCGGAGTGTGCGTTCACTTGGTAACGCTCAGCGAGCAGACCCTCAGGACGCCGGCCCGACACGACACAGTTCGCTGGGTCGTTTGTTAGGACGCGCTCGCGCAAGAGCTTGACCTGACCGTCTGTTGCCACCTGGTAGGTCAGGAGCTTCTCGGTGATCGGATAGCAGGTGCTGGTGTGCATGCGCGTGCTGATTTCGTGGCCCGCGGACGTGAGGCGATGACTTGCGCGCTCAACGTCGTCGCAGGTGAAGGTGTTGCTTAGCCTGTGGGCAACCAACGTGATCCATGCCTCCACGGGCGTGTCGATGGCGCCAAATAGCTGTGCCAGCTCGGCCTGGCCGCTGTAGGTGCGAACCTCGTCGCCGCGCGTCGTCAGCGCGTACACGAAATCGAACTCTGGACACTCGTGATCTTGACATTTTAAATGGGCAAACAGCGCCTGCTGCTTTTGCGTGAGCGCTTGCTGACAGGCCTGCTTATCGCTGGCGCCGCTGCAAGGCAGGCCTCCATTTACGATTGGCATCGTCGTAATAGGTAGGCTTCCATCGGGCGAACGTGAACGGGCTGGAAGCATTGCGCGCGTGACCTCGATACTGTCCACGTCTATCGCTAGCGAGAGGCCGCGCGCCCGGAAGTCGAGCTCTCTCTTCCACTCGGCTTCGGTCACTGCATTGCGAACCTCGTCGCTTTGGGCGAGCGCAGCCTTTCGCTCTGCAGCACTTAGCTGGGGCGCACTACACGGAAAGGGCGCAGCCGCTTCGGTCGAGCGGATGCTGGGTGCGTCCCCACGCGGCAACGGCCGTGAAATATCGGTCTTGGGCGCGTCTGTCTTTGGCGCTGGGCCAGAGCGCACACCGTCGGGGCTACAGCCTACAGTCGATAGGCCCAGACTCGAGAGCGAACCCAAGAGCAGACTGCGCTTCACAGCCGCGCGACAGAAGTGCGCCATGCGTTGTTCGTAGGAAGTCCCTAGCGCAGCGCGCGAGTCCTGAAGCGCGGCTTTGGTGCACTGCTTGCTGCCGCGCGCGCTCTCTCTCGGGGGCGTCTTCATGGTCTGGCTTACAGCTGGGTGGGCGCTGCGTAGTACGTTGTGACGGCCCGCCTGAACTGTCCGCCGTCGGTCGTGATGTCGGTTTGGTTTGCGGCGCCTGTGCCGAATGCGGCACCTACGCCGCCTGCGGCGATGAACTCATCGATGTGCGAGAACAGGTAGCTTACGCGGTTGTCGCGGTAGTGTCCGGGCGTGCCACCCGGCGTATTGCTAGGCACACCGAGCGGCAGTTGCCACCACAGGAGCGGCTTGTCGATGGCGCTGGAAATGGCCTTTGCTGCGTCGAGTTGTTCCTTGAAATTGGGGCTCGTTTGGTTGGTCTCGTCGAGGTAGACGACGCCGTCGTCCCGCTGACAGTTGGGGTCGACGCGGGCTTCGAAGCAACCTGCGTCGCGGTCGAGCATGTCGATGAACACCAGGTCTGATGCGTCTCCGCCGATGCGAGCCAAAAACTCACCTACCTTTGTGGGATTGGGATCGGCCCACAACGAAGCGTGGAAACCCACCAGCGCCTTGGGAGCGTACTTGCGCGCGAGCACGACCAAGCATTGACCCATGCCGACGAGGTTATCGGGCAGACCCACGCAGTCAGGGGCGAGCGTTGTGACATGGACGGCAAGGGAGGTCGGGTCGCCGCCAGACTCGTGCTGTGCGTAGGCCCAAAAGTCGGGCTCGAAATGCACCACCGAGGGCTCCCCGAACACGCCGAGGCGCTCGAACAGCAGCTTCGCGCCATCCCAGTAGGGCTTCATGTAGGCATCGTTGGTGAGCACCGCGGTGTTCGATTCTCCCCAAGCCGCCATCGAATAGAGCGTGAACATCGGAACCGTGCCGTGCGCGTGTGCGCTGTCGGTGAGCACGTTGACGAAGGTGCCGTTCGGGTTCCAGTCGGTCCAGCCGCCCATACCTTGTAGACCCACCAAATAGGCGTAGTGAAGGTCCATCGTGACGCCCAAGGTATAGGCGCCGTCTTGGTTGTGGTCGTCGGCGAGGTCGTTGCCTAGGCCTATCAGGAAGTGACTGCGCCCGAGTTTCTGCGCGACGGTGCGCGCGGAGGACATGGTGATAGGCATGGAGCCACCGCCATCGATTGAGCCCGGTGGAGGCCAGATCGAGCCGTCGGGCGTGGGCGTTTCGCCGCCTCCGGGGGTTGCGCCATCGCCCTGGTGTCTGCGGGTCGGGTCGTCGTCCGTGCAAGCGGACATGGCGGTGCAGGTCAGACACAAGGCGACAAGGAACGATCTCATGACGCCAGTTTGGATCATCTGACCCGTTTGAGGAAATACTCGATGCGAGAGCACGTCGGAACTCGACTTTGTGCGGTTCAAAGCAAGCCTGTAGCCTAGGCGAGCGCTACGCGCGTGCGTCGCACCTAGAGCGAGACGAGGTAGCAAGCTTCCTGTACGCTGATATCGCCTTGTCCGAAGGTGGTGGCTCGCGCCTCGAGCTGCTCCACGTGTGCGTTTGCATAGTGGGTGCAGAGTTCGGTTTGCGATACCGAGAAGGGCGGCCCGGCCATCTGCGCTTGCGTATATTCGAAGGTGATGACGAGTCCCTTCGCAGCAGGCAAAAGCAGGGAGCGCAGGTGATGCACGTAGGCTCCCCGTAGCGCTGCGGGGAGCGCAACCAAGGCTGCGCGGTCGTAGAACGCATCTAGCGTGCCCAGATGCTCGCGGGTGCACGCGAAGAAGTCTCCAGCAAGCAGTGTGATGGGCCCCGCGGAAAAGGATTTGAGGCTGCCAAGTTGAGATTCGTTTGGCGTGAGTCCGTGCTCCTCGAAGAACGCGCGCACGGCGACTTCGGCGAGCTCGACACCCACCACTTCATGGCCGCTTGCAGCCAGCAAGACCATGTCTTCGGTTTTACCGCACAGCGGCACGAGCACGCGCCGCTGCATACCGAGCTGCGTGATATGCCGCGATAGCAATTGGTTGGGACTGCCTTCGTGAAAGCCGAT
>CAZEWA010000046.1:3623-29972 GCA_964515685.1 uncultured Polyangiales bacterium
AAGTGAACGCCGTCTGCTCGTGCAGGCATGGTGAGTGCACCCTGTCAGCGCATGATGAAAGTACCATGCACCCTCGTGCTGTTTGCGGCTAGCGCGTGCGCTGTGGATACAATGGATTCGGAGCCACTGATGTTCGAAGAAGGCGATGTTGAGGTGGACGAGACAGAGATCGAGGCGCTCGATATCAGCCAGCTGGACGGCGCGGTACAAGTGATCGGGCCAGACGGATCGGTTCAAGTGTTGGTGCCTGACACTACGCCACCGTCCACTGAGAGCTTGGATGATGGCGGCGTCAGTGGAGCGATTCCTCCTTCGGTCGCGGGCCCGAATACCGCGAGCGAAGCGTTCCCTCCGGGCGCAGGCATCGGCGCGACGACGGGCACGCAGACGGGGAGCGGGACGACGCCGCCTTCCGTGGGCGGTCCGAATACCGCGGCTGAAGCTTTTCCACCCGGCGCAGGCATCGGCGCGACGACGGGCACGCAGACGGAGAGCGGGACGACGCCGCCTTCCGTGGGCGGTCCGAATACCGCGGCTGAAGCTTTTCCACCCGGCGCAGGCATCGGCGCGACGACGGGCACACAGACGGGGAGCGGGACGACGCCGCCTTCCGTGGGCGGTCCGAGTACCGCGTCAGACGCATTTCCGAATATCGTTCCAGACAATGGAGGCTTCAACCGCTAGGGGTTGGGGCTCGGCATGTCTTTTGGGGCGAAGTGGCTTGAGGTGCCAAGCGGAGAGCTGGCACCATGTCACGACATGCAAGACACGAAGCGCTACCGACTGTCCCTCACGATTGCCACGCTGGCCCTAGCCGCCTGCGGAGGTGGGCAGGTCGCTCAATCTCCTGCACCCGAAACAGAGGCCGCTGTTGCGCCTGACACGACCTCGGGCGGTGCTGAGGCGCCTGTCGCGGACGCGAATCCCGCCGTGGCGAGTGCCGGCGGCTCCAATGAATTCGTGCTGAACAAGTCACAGGCCGAAAAGAGCGCCCACAACAACAGCCAGTCGAAGATCAAGCCCTCGTTGACCGAGGCTGCGATGAAGTTCGTGGTGGTCGACAAGGATAAGGGGCCGCTGCCGGGTGTGGTGATTTCGATGACCGGGCCCGATGGTCACAAGTACTACACCGAAGAGACGAACGCCGAGGGATACGCAGAGGTGCTCGTGCCGGTGGGGCAGAAGTACGACCTCGTGTACTTATCGCTCGGCCGCAAGGACATCGCGGCATCGGTAGCGGTGACCGACGAACCGAACCAGAACGTAAGACTGACCCTGCGCTACAAGCGCTTTGTGCCGCCGCCCCGTCCTCCGAGGCCGGGCTCCGATGCTCCGGCAGAACAAGCAGCTGAGCCGCGTTTTGCATTAGACGGAGTGACGTTCGACACGGGCAAGGCGACGCTGCGACCTGAGTCCTATCCACGGCTCGACAGCGTCGTCGAATACATGACGCACAAGAAGAGCGCACGCATTCAGATCTCAGGCCATACCGACAACGTTGGCAATCCGAAGTCCAACAAAACGCTTTCCGAAAAGCGCGCCCAGGCCTGTCGCGACTACGTGATCTCGAAGGGAATCGACGGAAGCCGCATCGAAGCTATCGGTTATGGCGATGAGTGGCCCATTGCCTCGAATGACAACGAGGATGGTCGGCGACAGAACCGCCGCATCGAGGCACTCGAGGAGTAGCGACCGAAGCTTGCATTTTGGAGAGCAAGCCAGCTTGCCCCTCTTGGTACACGTGTCTCCGATCAAGACACGCGGCGGGTCTCAATGACCTTTTACAGGCAGGCCAGCTTGCAGTGCAGAAGGGGCGCGTGTGTGCTGTTGTCCCCGACCGCCAGCAAGGAAAGTGTTCTGGTTCACGAATACGGCCATGCAGTTTTCGATATCGCCGCTGCATTGGACGAATCCGAAAACGAAAAAGTGGGCTCGATGCGGTCCGACTTGGTCGCGCAGGCACAGAGCGCTTCGCGCGCGCCTATGCGTTCAAGAATTTGCACGAATACGGGCTAAAAACACACAAATCTAGCGCCACACGAACCTTACCTCCGGTCCACCTAACGGCGTTTACGGCGGAATGCGGAGGTGTGTGACTGGCTGAGTGCGTGCGCCCGCCGGTAAACTTGCAGGCAGACGTTTTCGCAGGCCTTACGTGGTGTTAGTCCTGTCCTATGCCGCGGAGCGGCGCGGATCGCAGACAGCCAGGAAACTTACACAGACCAGGGGTGATGCACCTAACTGGTTTTTCGCGGTACCAAGACTGGCCATATTGCGCTACGAAGTTCTTGCTGCAGGTTGTAAAACCCCACTCGACAGCGCTGTTGCTACCAAGCAATGGCCGTCGCTTCGGCAGAGCGGACCGATGCACGAGAACAACGAATTTGCGCAGATCCCGATAGAATCACTGGCGCTCCCGGTGGCAGTGCTCGAGGCCATCGACGGCCGTCTTTGGGTGCGCGCAGCCTCTCCATCCCTGTTGGCCCATGCGGGTCTGACTGACCTCAAAGGGCGTCGGGCCTTGGGCTTTACGCCTGCATGTGGCTCGTTTGAGGAAGCGCTTGCGCCCTTGAGCCAAGGCAAAGCGGAAGCAGTGCTTACCGTGATGGGGCACGGCGGGCAGCGGAATCTCCATGGTCAGCTTACTTTACGGCGACATGGTGAGTTCTTCGTGGGTGTGTGGATGGCGCGTGAGACGGACTGGCGCTTCGAGCAGATCGTTCAGGAATCCCCCGATATTATTACGATCATCGATCGCAGCTTTCGTCACGGGTTCGTGAACGAGGCCATTCGGACTATCGCGGGTGTCAGCCCTCTGGAGTTCGAAGGTAAGACCCATCGAGAGTTGGGGTTGCCCGAGGAGATGGTGAACCACTTCCAATCGGTCTACGAGCAGGTGTTCGAGACGGGGCAGGAGGGAAGGAAAGATTTCGACTTTATGTGCGCGAGTGGCGAGATCCGCTCCTACTCGTCGCGTGTGGTGCCGCTGATTGGACCCGATGGCACCTATGATTCGCTTCTTAGCTGTTCGCGCGATGTCACAGAGCTTAAGCACGAAGAAGAAAATCGGCTGGCCATGGAGCGCAAGCTACAAGAGACCCAGAGACTCGAGAGCCTGGGGCTTCTCGCAGGCGGTGCAGCGCACGACTTCAACAACCTGCTGACGGGCATCATGGGGATGACGTCGCTTGTGCAGGGGCGCTTGACGGCGACGCACAGCGCGCAGCCGCTATTGGCGAAGATCCTGCTTTCCTGTGAGCGAGCGGCGAGCCTGTGCACGCAGATGCTGGCCTACGCTCAGCTTCAGCGCGTAAACATGGAATCCGTGCAAGTCCGCGGGCTCCTGGACTTGGCGTGCGACTTGGTACGGGTTTCGATGTCGAAAAACGTCCAACTGCACGTGCAGGACGACCCGGGTTTCAATGTTTGCGCTGACCGAAGTCAGATTCAGCAGGTTCTTCTCAACCTATTGCTCAACGCCGTGGAGTCCATTCCTGGTCAGTCTGGTGAGGTGACGGTCACGACATTTCTTTCCGGCTACCAGGACATCGAGCTGGAGAATGCGATCATCGTGCCCGAGGAGACCACATCGCCGTTCGTCGCCGTCCGAGTTGCCGATACGGGCGTCGGGATGGATACGGCGACGATTGCGCGTATCTTCGAGCCCTTCTTTACGACGAAGTTCACAGGAAGGGGGCTCGGCCTCTCGGCGACGCTTGGCATCGTTCGAGCTCATGGCGGTGGGCTCACGGTGCGCAGCGAGGTCGGCAAAGGTTCTGAATTCACGCTCTATCTAGCGGTTGCCGAGGGCGATGAGGCTCAGATTTCGGTGGCCCCATGCCACGAGGTCGCGCAGGGCTGCGTCCTGCTCGTCGACGATGAACCCTCTGTGCGCGATGCGACGGGTGAGATCCTGCGGTACGCCGGTTACGACGTGATTCTTGCGAGTTCTGGCAACGAAGCGCTTCACATCTACGACCATGAGCCTGCGCGAAGTAAGTTGGTACTGCTTGACTTGACGATGCCCGGTCTCGATGGCCTGCAGACGTTAGCGGAGCTGCGCAAGCGTGACGCAAGTCTGCCGGTGGTGCTGATGAGCGGCTATGCGGAGCAGAATGTTCGCGACCGGGCGGCGGCCGACCCTGCCATCGACTTCCTGCAGAAGCCATTCCGCGATCATCAGCTCCTGGCGATGTGCAGACGTGTTGCGGAACGCGGAGAAGCGCAACCCGACGGCTGAGGCGTAAGGATCAGAACAGCGCGCCTGCAGGCATGCGGTTCTCGTCGATATCCACGATTTGATTGGCATCAAAAGGTGGCTCGAACAATCGCGGGTTTTGCTGGCGCGAACGAAACACGTCGACGATGAAGTTCATGCGGTCGCCGAGCTGACTCCAATCGCTGGCGCGCGAGCCCAGGAGGCCATGGGGAGTGCGGTCGAGCTTGGAAAGAAGCTCCACGAGTTTTGGGTTCGTGACATTCGCAACCTCAGCGGGAAAGTCACGGCCATCTGAAAGAGGCGGCACGTCCACGCCGAGTCGCATCTCAATATCCGGCATCTTTAGCGTCATCAGATAGCCTGTAGCGAGTTTCCGCCAGCGCTCCTCCACGTCGTCGAGAATGCGCGGCGCGATTCGGACCAGTGCTTTGAGTAAGCTTGCAGAAATCCCGTGTCGAGTCGTCTCGAGATGGGAGACGACACGATCCGACAGGCCGGCGTTGAGGGAGGCGGCGATGGGCTTCTGCAGGCGTATCTGCTCGTGGTAGCCCGTGGTCAGGTTTCCGAGCAGCATCCATTCCGCTCTTTTTTGCGGGTTTTCGGCCCGCATGGCTTCGTGGTAAGCGATGAATGCGTCTACCAGCAGGGATTGCCCCCCTTCTTCGGGTGGACCCGGTCGATAGCGTTTTAGGTACACTTCGAGCGCAGCGAGATCCCCTCCGGGCTTTCCTTCAAAGGCCTCGAGAAAAGCGAGGTATGCAGGCCCGAGTTCCTCGAATACGAGGCGATTGCCTTCCCCCAACTGCTTCGGAATTTCCTGCGTTACTTGCTCGATAGCAGCGTGTAGGAATGTCGCGGGGAGGGTCAGCAGCGCTCCGAGTTCTGTGCGGTTTGCATTGATGGAGGAAAGAAGACGCGCGATGAGCTCGGCTTCGTCCACGAAACGGCGAGCGACGCGAGGGATCTCATCGGCGCGGACGTGGTGGCCCGCAGTACGACTCGCCCATACTGCGTAAGCAGGCCAGGACACGTTTGTGCAGCCCATGTAAGGTGTCATGGCGTGCAGAATGCGATGGTAAGTAAGAGTAATCCGAAGGTTCCTCCGAATCGGACAACTCATGGCAATGGTATCAACAACCTGCTTTCGTAGTTGGTGCATCGACTCCCTCCCCAATTTGGTCCAGTCGATGATAGACGCGTGTGAGTCATTTTGAGGACAACAACAGACAGTAAGAGTGGTCCAGAAAACAAAACAAATGTATTTCTACACCATGAGACAATGTGAGTCTTGTCTGGTCTCGTCTTACGGGTGTTGGCGTCGGTGTCCCGAAAAATCGCCCAAAACACAGCCCGATGTCACGCCAGGTTTCGCAATGCTTTTGCGCTGATAGGAGCCTGTAGCAGAGATGGGTTAGAGGTAGAGAGTCGATGATTTTCGGAGACCTTGTGTCGCCTCGTTATGGCTATGCGTCGGGCAGGGATTCGCGCAGGGATAGGAGCCCGAGAGCGACAATCGGCACGTGTCTATTTGTGCGAGATGCGTTCCGCAGACGAGGTCGCCATACTGCGCTGCGTTCAGCAGATGTAGTAGCGATGGAAGGAGACCACGCACATCTCCAGGACAACGGTGCGCATGTGCGCGAGCCCGGGTTGTGGGGGAGGTGTCTGCCGGGAACTGGCCTAGTGGCGCCCTCGCTGGGAGCGGCGGAGCGATCTCGATTGAGAGAAGAGGTTCGCAAGGGGTCGGGTATCGACTCGCAGACGCCCTCACGAGGGGCCTGGCTTCTGACGCCGTCGTTAGAATGGCGCCCCAACAGACTCAGGCGTAGAAACATTCCGGAAACAATAAGTGTGCTCTGGTTCTAGGAGCCAGTCGCCACGGCGGAGGTGCGTCCTGCCGTCCAAGCAAGCGATGCCGAATCCCGGTGGGTTTTTTTTACGGTTTGGAAATTTTTGTTCTCGTCTTGAGCAGATTTCATGGGAAACATCGCCGTGAAATTTGGCTTATGCGTTCAATCGCGAGGCCCGAAGGAGGCACTGGGTGGGGCGTGCTTGGTGGCTTGGGCTGTGTTTGTTCGGGGGGATGCTCTGCGGTGCGCCCCTGGCTTTTGGGCAGGACTTTGAAGGCGACGTGAAAGCCGGCGTACCCACGGGAACGGGGTTTTCCTGTAGCGTGGGGGCCATTCGGCTAGAGGAGGTGGTCCGACGCTCTGGGAGCAGCGAGATGTTCGTTGCCCAGTGGTCGGGCCTCATCGAGCGCATCGCGAAGTGCGTGAATCAGCCGTCGATGCGCAACACCTGCGTGTCTGTGCAAGGTCAGTATGCACCCTTACTTTTCGAGTGGGGGGATGGAGCGCCAGGGAGCTCAGCGGGCTCCCAAAAGGCCGTTTCCGAGGCGCGCGCGATCGCGGTTCGCACACGGCTCCGGACCCTCGACCTCGATGAGAAGCGGCTCGTTATGCTTCCGGTGCCGGACCGCGGCACCTATGAGGGCCTGCAGATTCGCATCGCGCGGGAGTGCTCGGAGGGCGCCGCGGCAGGGAAGATGGTGCAGTCTGGTCCGAACGTGGAGCTCGGGCTCGTCGGCTCAGGCTTGTTTCGTGGTCCCTCCGATGTGCAGTCAGGGCTCGTGCGAATCGGCGTGGGATACACGGCGCACCGTCTTTACACGCGTGCAGATGCCGGGCTCCTGCTGGGCAGCTCAGATACGCAGCGCGGAGGCTTCGAGCTAGGTTTTGCCATCGGCATCGAGCTTCTGCCCGCAGTGCAACTCGGGGCGGTGGCGTTGTACCGACAGGGAGCCGACCGCCTGTTTGCAAGCTGGCTTGACCGTGCCTGGTTTGTGGGGCTCGAGTCGCGCCAGTGCATGAATTTAGGAAGAACGCTGTGGGACATGTGCTTGCGGGAAGCCTTTTTCCCAGTGGGTAGCCAAACGCTGCGCGGGAAAGTCGTGCAGGGCCGCGTGTTTCGCGTCCCTTCCGTGCAGGGATCGGTGCTGCGTGTGGACCTCGGACTGAGTGTGGTGAGGGAGTTCTGATGTCGAAGCGGAGCATGAAGCTACGGAATCTCTTCTTTGGATTGAGCTACCTGTTGCTCTTGGTGATATCCGGCTGTGCAGAGCCAGATATGGAGTGCAGTTCGCTCGGGCTCGAGGGGTGTCCATGCGCTAGCGGGGATAGCTGTCAGGTGCTCGAGAAGGGCGAAGCGTCCCTGGTGTGCCAGAGCGGCCTGTGCACGCGTACGGAGGGGTGTACCGCTGGCAGCGAAAACTGCGCCTGCGCGCCTTCGGAACGCTGCGCTGCGGGGCTTTCGTGTGGCGGTGAGGAGGGCGCGAAGGTCTGCCTGCCCCGCTGCGCGAAGGGATCGGCATCCTGTGCGTGTTTTGAGGACGGAAGCTGCGGCTCCGATGTCGACGGGATTCTGCTGCTGTGCGGACCCGAGGGCTGTGTGCGTTCCGACTGTGAGCCAGGCAGTCGCGGCTGCGTATGCGCAGCGAACGGAGATTGCGCCTCGGGGAGTGTTTGCAATGGACGAGGATTCTGCGAAGCAGATACGGGGCAAACCCTCGTACCGCCCGTAGATGCGCGTTGTTTTACGCCGTGCCAAGGCGGGGGAATCACGCGCATGGAAAACGGACGCGAAGAGTTCGTTTCCTGTTCGAGTGAAGGTCTGCTTCCCGGCTGCATCGATGGTGCGTTGTGCATCGAGGGCAGCTGCGTTTCGACGAACCAAAAGTCTAAGACCAAGGTGAGCGACGCAGACAATGCAGCGGCGGCTAAGGTAGAGGCGCTCAAGCAAGCGCGCGCGTGCAAGCTCGACGCGGAATGCCCGGACTTCCAAAACTGTATCGATGGTGGGTGCTACTCCGATTGTGAAGCGGACAAGGACTGCCGAGGTCAGCGCGTGTGCCACCGGAAGGCCTGTCGTCTGGCCTGCAAGACAGGCACAGAAACGCAGCCCGCCACTTCGTGCCCCGCGGCGAATTTCTGTGAGAGCAAAGACGGCCAGAGCGGATTCTGTATGCCGCTTGCTCCAAGCAATGAGGTGCTCGCCGAAGTCACGCCGGGCGTCTTTCGGCTCTCGGAGCGTGTCGTCGCGTTCACGAGTAGCCAGGTTTCAGGGAGCTTTACCATCATCAACGAGAGCCCCGCATTCCAAGAGTTCGTGGTGCGCAGGCGCTATCACCGAGAGTATACGAGCGGACGCCAGGAACAGTTCAACGACAAGCCCCTGTATTGGGTGAAGCTGGGAGCGGGCAACGAAACCACTTCGCTGGATGCTGAGCTTCGCGTAGGCGTAGAAGGCGGCGGCGGTCGCGCAGTCGTACGTCTCGAGAGCGCTGACAACCCGACGCTGGATCGCTGGGATGGTTTGCTCGAGGTTGAGCATCGCACGCTTGGTGTCCGCGAGCTCCAGCTGACGTACAATCGGTTGCCGGAGGGACAATGGGCGGGCGAGATGTTCTATTTCGCTAACTTTGGCACCTCTGGTCTCAAGGGATGGCGCACCCACAAAGAAGACGATGCTTCAGTACGCGCGGTGGGCAATGCCCTTGTCCAGCGTTGGCATGCGGTGCGCAGTGGACGACTCAGCATGCGCGAGTTCAAGGCGGTCCTCACTGCGACGCGGGAAGAGACCTGGAAGAACGCAAGCGTGCGCGAGCGTTGCCCTGTGCAGGGTGCGGCCAATCCGAATGTTGGTTGCTATCTCTACGACAACAATGAGGGTATCGCGGTGTATTCGAGCTTCTTGCCGGATGCACCGATTCCATCGGGTGCTTCAGGTTTTCCGTTGGCCTTCAACCTACGCCCAAGTAGTGTAAGCGGCCGCGACTGGAGTGGCCGCATCGAGAGCGGGGTTGCCCTGCAATACGCAGGAAATCCGTCGCTCAGCGTCCGCTTTGCGAACGACCCGAAAACGTGCACGAAGACCTTCGGCGACACGTGTCTTACGCTGATCGATGCGCTCGAGGCAGACATCGTAGTTGGCGGTCGCGTTCCCACCACGCGGGGCGACACTGCCTGCCTTGGATTTGCTGGTTTTGAGCAGGTGAGCGTGCCATGGCTCGTGCCAGGGTTTTTGAGCGGCGCTAGCGTCGATTCGTCCACGGACCGGGTGTTTCGCTACGAATGTCGTGACACTAGCTTTCCCTTTGGGAGCAAGTCCGATGTGCGCGAGCGCAACAAGAGTTTTGCGTCCGCTAACCCCGTGCCCAATGGAGAGAGCCTACGTCGAAAGCTTCGCGTACTGGACGGCGCGCTCATCAATCAGTCGGAGCTGTTCATGCTCTTCGAAGAGCAGTTTCCGTCCCCGCTCGGCCCGCAAGATGTCGAGGGCTTTCAAGCCTACGGATACATGCTGCTCAAGCGAAACCCGGCCGATCTTGGAGCTGAGGCTTACGAAGGCTCGAAACTCGCAGACAATCGACAACGCCCGATAAAGAGCGCTGGGAGTTGCGATCCTGAAGTGTTGCGGCAAGCGTTGGGAGGTACGTCGGAGCGCGTGTCCGCGGCCAACGTAGACAAGTTGGCTGAGATCGTGGTCCGCGGTGCGCCTGCGGCTGCGCTGAACGCTGTGCCACTTGCGGCGGCGAGTTCTGAGACAGTTCACTACTACTGCGAGGATACGGGTTTCTTCGATGGAGGCCCGCTCGACGATGGGACACCGGGCGCAAAGCGCGTGGCATGCCCTGCGGGAAGTAAGGTCACGTTCTTTACTCTGACAGACGATCGCACGACGAGTGAGGTGGAAGGTTCGGCAGACTGGATGCGCGCGCTTTCGTGCCAGACCACGGCGGGAACATGCCGAGATGGTCAGCCCTGTGCGTGGCCTGAGGTCTGTATCAACCCGTACAGCGGGACCCCGGGAGAGAAGCGTGACAACACCATCTGCACGGGGGCCAAGGGCGGTTGCACAGTGGGGGCGACCTGCAACCGCAAGGGGTCGTGCAACAATCTGCTTGAGGCGTGGCGCAGGGAGGCCAGTGCCGCAGGTGGAAGCGGGGGAGACTGGGATGCCGTAGTGCCCCCCAGTGTGCCGAGCCAGGCGCAGAAATTGCGTTTTCGAGAAGATCCGGTGTGGCGATGCAAAGATCAGAACGCTGCGCTGTGCGATGCAGATCGCCAGGACCTGCGAGTCGACCGTGACTTCTATCCCTTTGTACGCGTAGCAAAGCCGAGCTTCCGCAGCTTGGATGCGGAAGTCGACCAGGCCTTTCGCTACAAGACGAAATTCAAGGGTCGAGATGGGACGAGTCTTGGATTTACCCCAGACATCTGCCTCGCAGACTCCGATCTCGTTCCTTACTGTTACGATCCAAATGCAATTGAATCGATAGGACTGCGTGTAGATTGTGCGGCCCATCTGTACACGGATTGGTATGGCAATCTCAGCCTGAGCAGCAGGGGGCTTCTCAAGAGCTATCTGACGAAGAACTTTGCCAACGTCACCGAACGGGACCCACGTCGAGCGGCGCCCCGCATCCTTGATGGCTTCGAGCACCTGCAGGCGGAGCTCCTGGTCATGCTCGGGGATGAGGCGCTCTCAGATGCCTCTGCCTCGCGCTTCGATCTCGCTGGCCAGGCGATTGCCCCGTTCCCAGGCGACGAGCTTGAACCAGGCGGCATACGGCTCTCTGGCGGCGCTGGGTTCGAGATGTTCAGCTTGTACCTTGCGACCCAATACTATCAACGTGCGCTCGATCGCTTCTTTGGTCTTGGACCGCTGATTTGGCGATCGATGGGCACGGGGCCCAGCACGCTGCCGGCCGGTGAGGGGTTCATCACGCAGGCCACGGCGACGACTTGGTTTCAGCGTTTGATCGGAGCTTCTTCTCACAAGGCTCGCGCTTGGGGCGAGGTGGCGAAGCGCTACCAGTCCTTCAACCGTCCAGACTTGGCGCGGCTCGTTGCGCAGCGTGCCTATACGGGCGCGTACATGGAATCGGCGCTGCTATCCCGCATCATGGCGCGCCTTACCCAAACAGCGGATGCCGCGGATGTTGCGCAAATCGTGAACCAACTCGAGCTTGCGCAGCACACCTACCAGAGCGCGCTGCGCGGGATGCAAGAGGTTTACGAGAGCATCTCGGACGATGTCACGATGTTTGGCTATCCACCCGACTACGTTCCGTTCCCAGCACTCGCTCGAGACGCAGACACCAGCGCGTTCGAGGAGATGATAGACCGACTCAAGGAGCGTGTGGCCGAAGCAGCCGAGAAAGAGAGCGTCGCCTTGAGTGATCGACGCGATTTCGAGACGGATGCAGCGGCCTTCCAGAGCGAGCTCTCGGCACTACGCATCGATTACGACCAGCAACTCTCAGGCCTGTGCGGCTCGTTCCGAGTCAACAATCCAGGCGACCCAAACGATGTTCGCATCGTACCGGCCATCCCAGAGAACCTCGCGCTCGATGCGCGGCTCAGCTTGATTGGCGACCCTTGTGGACACGTGGGCAACGGCGAGCTCTACGAGGCGATGCTGGAGGCCGAGCAACGCACGCTTGAGATGGGGACCCTGCGGCTCGAGCAGCGTCACTTGATGGAGCAAATTCTCGGCACTGAGGCGCGGGCGACCGAGCAGTGTCAGGGCACCATCGATTATGCCAAATGGACACTAAAACAGGAGAACGGAAAGCTTGCGCTGGGCGGGGTTATCGAGGCCCTGAACCTGGGCATCGACGCCATCGACCGTTTCGCAGAAACCACAGCCAAGACCCTGGGTACGCTCAAGTGTTCGCCGCTCAATGGGGAGTGCGCCGTGTCCGGTGCCATCGCGACGACGCAGGCGAGCCTCAGTGTGGGCTGGAACTTGGCGGTTCTCGGGCTCAAGGCCACCGTTTCGGGCCTTTCCATGGGCAAGGCTGCCATCGAGGCGGAGCAAGTCGTCGAGGGGATCCGTCAGTCGTGTGACTCAGCGAAGCTCGATGCGAAGTACGAGATTCTAGATCTTTTCAGGCAGGCCGATCAGTTTGGCAGCAAGCTGCTCGAACAGGCCATCGCGATTCAGTCCGCGGTAGCCCGTGTGGAAAGCATTCGGAATCAGGCGACGAGCTTGCTTGGAGCGCGTGCTGAGACGTTGGGACACTTGATCAACGTTGAAGCCGCAAAGAACGACCCGAACGTACGTATCTACGCTCAGGACTCCGTGTATGCGGCCGAGCGCACGTTCCGGCGCGCGCTCTTGGAAGCGTACAAGACAACCCGCGTGTTCGAATACTACACGAACCAGAGCTATGCAGCGGTAAGCGACCTGTTCTTGGTACGTATGGTTCAGTACGGCGATCCAAGCCTCGAGGCCTACACCGCGAAGCTTGAAGATGAGTTCCTGACCTTCCAGGAGAAGTACGGGCGACCCGACCTACGGCTTGTCATCGTGTCGATGCGAGACGACATCTTTTCGATACCGCGACTGGGTGAGGGAGGGACCGCGCTGTCCCAGAGCGAACGCATCGAGCGTTTCCGGGAGGCGCTGCTCGATCCGCGTTTGCTCGACGAGCGGGGCTACGTCTCCGCGCCGTTCTCCACGACCTTGCAACAGCTCTCGCCCCTGACGTTCAATCACAAGATTCGCTTCGTTGAAGCCGAAATCGTGATGGACGAGAACCAAGGTGACGAGCTCGGTCGCTTGTATTTGACGCAGCGAGGCACGAGTACGGTGCGCGACAAAAAGCGTGAGCTCAAGTTCTACAGCTTTCCGAGTCGGACTGCGGTCTTGAATCCGTTCTTCGACGGCGAGCGGACCTACAGCACCTGGGCGGTGGGCTCGGGCGAAGACCCGTATCGCAGCGAGCGGCTGCGCGACCGACCGCTCGTCAACAGTGGATACAACATTTCTTTCAATCAGAAGGATGAAGTCGTGAACCAGGACATCGATCTCGGTTCTGTCGACGATATCCGTCTGTATCTCTATTACACTGACTTTACGGAGCTCTGACATGTTCGAACTAGCGAACAGGGCACGCGCGCTTGGCGTATTTGTGAGTTTTTTCTCGATTTGGCTATTCGGATGCGAGCCAGAAGAGCAACAGGCAGGAGCTTGTCCGTCTTCTACGCTTGGCTGCCCTTGCGCAGATGCGGGGCAGTGTGGGGACACGCTAGCGTGCAACATCGACGCAGGACTGTGTGAGATGAGCTCAGACTGCGCGGTGTTTGGTTGCGGGCCCATGCAGCTCTGTGGAGTTCCAGACGCAGGTCTGCAGACAGAATGTCTTCCTGAATGTGAGAGTGGTGCAACCTGGGTCGACCGGCTCTCGCGCTGCGTAGCCAATCCTGCGCGTTGCGACGATAAGGGGCCGGGCTCTCCCTCGGCGGTGTGCGAGGCGGAACATCGCCTGTGCCTCATGGCGCAAGACGGCCCAACTTGTGTCGGTTGCCAGGCCGGCTTCGTGGAGGAGCTCGACAAGTGTGTGGCAGTCAAGCGCTGCGACGACCTTGAATGTGCGGCGCTTGGCCGAGCTTGCATCGAGGCCACGGACCGCGCGGACGCAGAATGCTCCGAATGTCGGGATGGCTATCGGGAAGTCGAGGGCTTGTGCGCACGTGAGGTCTGTGAGGTTGTGCCGGCCGTGGGGGAGACCCGTTCACGCTGTGGCGAAGAGCAGCGCGTTTGCCGTGAAAATGGCGGAGTGGTCTATTGTGACGGATGCTTTCCGGGCTTCACCGAGGTCGAAGGACGATGTCGCGCCACGCGGACATGCGCGGAGCTAGGCTGCGCTCAGCAGGAGCGACTGTGCACGGCGGCGAGCGAGCACGAAGACGCGCAATGCGGAGCCTGCCGCTCGGGATTCGTCGACGCGAACGGCGAGTGCCAGGCTCGGGTGGGCGCGAAGTGCGACGGGAGCGCGGAGTCTATTTCGGACGCGTGTCTCGCTGAGCATCGAAGCTGCAATGCGGAGAGCGCAAACGCCTTCTGTGGTGATTGCGAAGCGGGATACGTCTGGGATGAAGCATTGGGAGTTTGTGCCGAGAAGAAGTTATGCTCTGCGCTCGACTGTGCAGCTGAAAACAGGGGCTGCGAGAACTTTCCCAACGCTCACTGCACGGCCTGCTTGACTGGCTTTACGGAGAACCCGGAAGACGGAACTTGCCGTGCTGTCGTTGGCTGTGCCGCGTTGTCATGCACCAAAGGGAGCATCTGCGTCGCCGGAGCGTCTCCTCTCGGGGATGCGGCTTGCTCGCCCGACTGTGGTCCAGGCTCCGTTTGGAACGGCCTCCGTTGCGAGTCTTGTCCGCCGTGCAATGCGGCCGGCGAGAGCGGGCGTTATCCGACTCCCACGCGAGCAGGTTACTGCATCTGTCGAACGGACGTGGGCTACTTCTACTCGACTGCAGGCGACGTCGGGACGCGCCGCTGCGACGCGGATGGCGACGGCTGGGTGCGGGAGAGTGCACGTCTCGCGTTCGCTTCGAGCGATCCTGTTTTGGCTCAGAATGCACGTTGCGATGTGCGCGTCATCGATAGATTCGTGCTCGAAAATGAGCGAGCACAGACGCAAGAGGTCTTCCTCGAGAAGCCACTGCCCCTGTTTGAGAGTGATCGCAACGACGACGACGCGATGTTGCAAGCCATCTTCCAAGCGCGCGGTTTGCCAGAACAACTTGGAGAGGGAGCGAACGCTCGGCTCCCCAGGGCCTCGGAGCTCAATCGCTTGACGAAGCTGTGTCATCACGTACGCACCGACTACAACGACAACGGAGCATTTGACGTATCGGAGTGGGGGGAAGCCCCTTTGAGCCCGGTGTTGACTGTTGAGCAGCAGCCCTTCAATCGCTTCAGCTACTTCGCGGAGCTGCACCAGGGCTATTACGTGGCGAAAGGCGCTGCCGATGCATACGGCCACTATCGCATCGTCGAGCGCCCACGTGCACCTGCGGGGGGGAATCCTCCTCCTGGCTCGCTAGCGCTTACCTACGCTGTGGGCTCCGGCGACACTTGGCGTACCTGCGCGCGTGATCGAGATGCGCAATTTGGCCAGGAAGGGCTCGTGCCCGTGGGGCTCGACCTCGCGACCTACTACACGCCTCCGCTCGATCCCTATCTCAGCGCTGACCAAGCGTTCGGCGGCATGATGCACCACAGCCAGTTCAAGTGTCTGGCGCTATCGAATGTGCCGGATGTCGCGGTGCCCACGTCGCGTCGTCCTTCGGAGCTTTCGGAGTTCGACTTGAATACGTGCGTGCTTGCAGGAGAGGGCACACCCCTCGGCCAAGGAAGTAACGCCGTAGCGGCCAATCTGAGCTGCACGACACTGGCAGCGACCGACGCCAAGGTTGATGCCGGCGCGGTCCTCTGGGGCGCTGTCAAGTATCGAGACCATGGACCTTGGGGGGCGCCTGCAAATCAGCTTGAGTATGTCAGGGGCTGCCGTAACGGTTGCTACGGAGAGCTTTCAGGCTGCGAAGGATTCAATACGAATCCACGCTCCGTGACCTGTGACTACGATGTCGGTGACTTTGGGCGTTTTGTGTCATGTGCCGTGGGCGAAGTTTGCGATGGGATCGACAACGACGAAAATCCCGCGACGCCCGATGGCAGCGGTGATCCGCTCTTGAACGCGAGTTGCGAGCCGCCGGGAAAGCTTGGAGAGTGCTTGTTACAAGGGGGCCGCTTCATCTGCCAAAGCGCCGCACCATGGCTTGTGTGTCAGCCCAACTTTGTCGCCCAAGCAGACGAGATCGCATGCGATGGTCGCGACGAGGACTGCAACGGTTTCATAGATGACGGTGATCCAGGCAATGACGGCGCGACCTGCTTGCCAAACGCGGAGGAGTTTGAAATCGCGGGCCTTGGACCTGAGTCTCGCTTCGGTGAGTGCGCAAAGGGTCGCCGGGGTCGGTGCAGCAACGGCCGTAATCTGTGCGAGGTCGTCAACCTTCCACAGGCAGAAATCTGCGGTAACGGACTCGACGACGACTGCGACGGTGTCGTGGACGAGAGCGAGATGTTGCTGGCCAACGGCACGGCCATCTTGGCGGCGTATGGAGTCAACAATCAGCCTAGCTGCACGATGTACTATCGCGATAAGGACGGCGACGACTTCGGGACAAATCTCGAGGGCCTGTGTCTGTGCAGGCCTGCCAGTCCGCCTGCGGTGCACGCGGTAGAGGCTGCCAACGCACCGCTTCCGGGCAAATACGTGCTGCGAAGTGACGCCAGGAACGACTGCTGCGATACCGGGCCCACCGATGGCAGCAACCAAATTTATCCTGGTGCAACCGGTTGGCTCTCGAGCATCGGTCCATGTGGCAACTACGACAAAGACTGCAACGGCGACTCCGAGCAAGAGTACAGGACTAGCGGCGCACGGAATTGCGACGAGCGCGGTGTCGGTTGTTGGACGAGCAGTCACTCGCCATGCTGCCAGGATGCGGAGTGCAATCCGCCCGTTGTGGGCTGGGACGGCGCTCCGCCGATATGCGGAAGCAGCGGTCAGTTCTTCACAGGCGGTTGTGGCTGTGGAACGAGCGGCACGCGCTGCAACGGCACTGCCAACACAGAGACGAGGACCCAGCGCTGCAGATAGCTAAGGTCGCGCGGGCGAGGCTCAGGGCTTCATGGCGAAGCAATAGATGCCACCGTAGCCGCCCATCGCGCCTACGGTGCTCTGGTTGCCCATCTGATTGCTGAGATTGATGCCCGCGCCGCAGCCTCGCGCCGTATGAGCATTCATCCAGCTGCGCCCGCTTCGTGCGCCCCAGCTGTGGCCGATACGGGGCCCGCTTCCACCAAACCCGCCGCCACCACCTGCGGCGGCTGTGCTGGTCCAATCGGAGCAGCTGGATCCACCGTCGAAGTTGCCGCTCGCGTTGGTGGCGGTGAGGATGTCGTGATTGTCGACGACTCCGGTGCCGTCCGGGTTGTGGTTCGGCACGCCATCTTCGTTCGCCTCGGCTCCGCCGCGAATGTACTGTATCTTGGGGGTAATCGGCTCATCCTCGCCGCTGATGCGCGCCGTCCCCGTGGGACGCACGGCAAAAAGTTGTGCACTGTGCCACAAACATAAGCCTGACCGCTTGGGCTGTGTGATCGGACGCAGCTGTGTTTTGTCGAACGCAGATGAAACTTTCGGCCTCGTCAGGAGTCAGTCCTTTGAGCGCGCCCGATGCACGCAAGAGGATTGGCGATGAACGAGCCGATATCGCTTCTGGCCTGGAAAGTCGTAGCCGTCTCAGGAGTCGTCACAAGCACGCTGCTTTGGTTGCGGCCTTTGCCGGCGGACGCCGTTGAAGGACCGAGTGATCCGAGTGCCGCGTTGGAGATGCCTTCGTCGCCACGTCCCGGAGTGGCCGTCGGGGGCGCCGCTCGACACGCGACGGTGCTGCTGATGCAAGCGTCGGCGGAGCTTGCCGAGGCGAGGACGAGCGATAAGCGGTGTGAGCTGCTTATGCGGCTTGCACGCCGCCGGGACCTAGATGCCGTCGCCGTGTCGCAGATGGTGACGTACACCGAAGCAGACCGTCCGATGCACGAGCGCAGCTGCGCCATCCAAGCTTTGGGCGATGCCAACCATCCAGAAGCATTGCCGGCATTGCTCGCGCTGCTTGATGATCCTTCCGAACAAATTGCGGAGCCTGCGCTGCGTGCACTCGACTCGAGTGAAGCCCCAGAGGCGCGCGAGGCTTTGCTGAAAACGGCCAGGGAGCGTTCGACCAATTTGCGCCACGCGGCGCTCGGAATCCTGGCGCGCAGGCGGGATCCAGAGGCGCTGTCATTGATTGCCGGTTGGCTCGCAAACCTGAGTGACATGCAAATGCACGGGCGGCTTGTCTACCTGCTTGGCATGACGCGCGACCCTCGGGCGCTTCCCATCTTGCACAAGTATCTCCGCGAAGGTTCGCCTGAGCTGCAGATGACGGCGCTTCGGGCATTGGGCGAGATTGGCGGTGCGGCTGCGGCTCAAACCTTGGTGGACGTCGTCCACGAAAATCCGGGACTCGCTCCCGCAGCCGTGGATGCACTCGCGAGCGCTGGGGGCGAGGAAGCCACCCAGCTCCTATTCGAAATTGCACAGGGAGGGCAGGGCTACAGCGAGCGTTTAATGTCTTGCGCACTCCAAGCGTTGTCGAGTCGAAGTAGCCCTGAGATCACCTCGTTGATGATGCGTGTTCTTGCGGAGGACAATCCTCATCGCGTCTCCATCGCAGTGAACTACCTGGCCGTGTATCGGGTGGAACAAGCCATCCCTACGCTCGTAAAGTTGGCGCGCGACAGCGGCCAATCCGTTTCATGGAGCCTGGTTCATGCGCTTTCGCAGATCGGAGGCCAAGCGGGGCGTGCAGGTCTGGAAGAGCTTGCGCGAAGCGCAGACTTCATCGCAAGACCGGCCTTGCAGATTCTCATGGGCATGACTGACGGGCGCAATACCGCGCGGCAGATTGTGCTCAACAAGCTCGAGCAAACGCGCGGCGAACAGGCGGCGCAGTGGCTCGAGCAGTTAGCGCAGGACGATTCGCCCGAGACGCGCAGCGCGATGTTTCGATTGGCGCGCGGGACAGATTCTGTGGTCGCGGCGCGCGCACTTTCCCTGCTCGGCCGACGAGGCGACAGTGAAACGACAGACTTGCTGCTTGCGGTCGCAAGTAAACCCGCAGATTCAGAGCAGCGCGCGATTGCGATGCGCGCGCTCATGCAAAGCTCTGATCCGCGTGCGGTCCAGTTGGTGCGCGGTGGACTAAAAGACGCGAATCCAGAGGTACGCGCGCAAGCAGTCCGAACGTTGTCGATGCAAGGCGGTGAGGGCTGGGAGGAAGCTGCACTGGCAGCATCGAAGGATGGCGATCCCCGGGTGTTAGAGGCGACGACACAAGCCCTGATGCAGCTTGGCACGCCGCGCGCGGTAAAGCGTCTCGAGGAGCTGGCGAGCAGTGGTGCAGGCGCCAACGTCAGCCAACAGGCGTTGCATGCACTCTACGAGGTTTCGCCAAGTCGCGGGGCGGTCGTGGCGCAGTCTCTCGCAGCATCGGGTACGAGTGAAGGGGAGCTGGCTGCAATTCGCACGCTACACCAGGTTTCGAGGAGCGCGGGGGCACGCATCTTAGGCAGCGTTGCGAAGAGCTCAGATCCCAATGTGTTACGCGAGGCGCTCTCCTATGCGGGCATGGTTGGGTTGAATGCGAGCGAGCTGCAAGCGCTGTTCGGACATTTGACGACGAACGCAGAATTGCCTGAAGAACTTCGCAACGTGGCGGAACAAGTCCTTTCTTCTTCGGGCGGGTTTGTCGCAGGCAGACTACGCTCCTACCGAAGATGAAGTCGACCGATCTGTACCCGCCTGATCTCTACGCCCTGATCCATCGTGGAAACCCCGGAGACGCCGAGTTTTACGCACGCCACAGCAAAGGAGCTCATGTTTTGGAGCTTGGTTGCGGCTACGGGCGGCTGATCCCTACTTTGGCGAAGGCATCCGCCTCGTATCACGGGCTCGAACTCGATTCGAGTTTTCTCAAGCTCGCGAAAAAAGAGCTCGCGCTATTGCCTCAAGCTCGGAGGGAAAAGGTGCGCTTGGTTCAGGGGGACATGCGGGATTTCGCCTTCAAGCAGCACTTTGATCGCGTGCTCTTGCCGTATTCCACTTTATTTTGCCTACAAAATCAGCGCGACGTCCTGCGTTGCCTCAAGCGCGTGCGTGAGCACCTCTCTGAAAAGGGCGAGCTCTTGCTCGATGTGTACACGACGGACCGCTTTCACCGGGATCTCGACCCCGCAGAGATGACCGGCAAGGAGCGAGACTTTCTCACCACGGCCACAGGTAAAAAGGGCAGCTATCAGGTCTTTGAGCGAACCCGCTGGTCCCGTGCGCGCCAGCAATTCAAGGTAGTCTACGAATACGAGAGCGAGCGCGGCCGGCGCGTGGAAGGCACCATTCACCATCGCTATTGGCTGCGCGCACAGCTCGAGGAATTGCTAGCGAAGGCTGGCTTTTCCGTACTGAGCTTGCATGGCGACTTCGAGGGCAAGAAGCTCGGTCTACGCAGCGACTTCATGGTGGTGCGAGCGCGCCCTACAGCGAGTTGAACTGTAGCGTATTCGTAGGCCTGAAAACAAAGCGCGGAGCCGATTACGAATCTTGGGACGCAAGCCGAATTGACTGATCCTTCTTGGCCGGGATGGGGCAGAATCGCCCGAATGGATTCCGAGCAGGTCACGCGCACCACGGATGCCCAAGGGTACGTGCTCACACTTCGTGGCTCTAAAGTGCTGGTTCGTGAGCTCGCCCTCGCAGTGTTCGATATTCGCTATCAGGGCATTGGGCACGGCCGCTTCGTCACGGAGATTCAGCGTGACCTCACGCGCCGTATTCGCGAGGGGCACAAGGTGAGCTTGTGCGTCGATGCGGGAGATTTAGTGAGCTACGAGAGCGACTTCCGGCGCCTTTGGACCAAGTGGTTCTCTGAAAACCGAGGCCAGTTTCACCAGGTGCCTATCCTGTTCCGTTCGGCGTTGGTGCGCATGGGAATCAACGTGGTGAATCCGCTCATCGGCAACATGATCTTGGCTGTGAGTCACCGCGCTGCATACGACGAGGCCGTTAAGGAGGCGGTGCTGCGTGCCGCGCACTCGCGAGTTGGCTCCCGCGCTGTGGGCTAACGCGGCGCCCAGAGGCGCGCTGTTTTTTTGACGTTCTGGCTAGGTCTATGGCGAGCTTTGAGACCTGTGGCCAAATCGACCTTTTCGTCCAACGAGTTCTCGATGTTTGCGTCCGCACGTCCGTCTGTCCTAGGGCAGCACGTGCTGCGCGCTGCGCGTGCACAGTTGAGGCAAGTGGCCACCGAGGTGCTGGATAGCGCCTTGCAGCACCTCGATAATCGAGCTCTCAAAGCGAGTCGCAGCGCCGCCCGGACTGGCAAAAATCAGACGCGCGCGCCGACCACTGAGCGCATGCGCGAGGTTCTCGAGCGGGATAGGGCTGTCACCCAAGCCTCCCCCACGACGGCTCCACGGGCGGCTGAGCGAGCTGCTGTGGTCGACGAGCCGATCCGTACGCGCACCCTCGCAACGTTGCTCGCAGCGCAGGGCTATCGAGAGCGCGCGCTCGCCATGTACGAATGGCTGGCTGAGCAAAACCCCAGCGACGAGACCTTGCGCGCGGAAGCTGTGCGCCTTCGCGCGACGCGGGTTTGAGCGCAAACGCCGCGACACTTTCGTGCAGTCCCGGCCGCCGCCTGCATTGTGGTGTGACTTGCTGAGCTGGTTCACCGAATGCCATGGCGCATGCGCCTCGTGGGCCAACGTATTGACTTGGGCGTCCATGCAGTGATTGACCTGACCGCTCGGCCCCATTTACAGGTAATTGCTGTCAGTCAAAGCAGCCGCAGACGTACCGGGTAGCCGGGCTGTTCGCTGCGGTTTGACTTCTTGCTTGAGGAAATGTCGATGCGGTTGAACCCCCAAAACCTACTTTCGGCCTTGTGCTTCACCACAGTTGTTTTAGCTGGCTGCGGCGATGACGCCGCGGCGCCTCAGTTACCCAACGACGGCCAGAATGGGCCGGTAACAGGTGGCGACGGCGACACAGCGAATCCTCCGTTTGACGGTGATGGGGATTGGCAGCCCAATCCGGGGCCCGGAGATGGGGACTTTGGGGGTGATGGCGACGGGACTGGTGACGGCGACGGGACTGGCGATGGCGACGGAACGCGCCCAGATGGCCTGCCGATGGGTGAATCCGCGCCCAACGACTGGACCTGGGTATCCATGGCCGATACTACCTGTCGCGATGGCTCGCCAGCGGGTTACTTCTACCGCAAGGGCACCGAGAACAACCTGCTGGTTTACCTCAATGGCGGCGGCGCCTGCGCGGATAAGTTTTTCTGCGGCTTGAATCCGGTGCACGTGAACCAAGATCTGCCCATCGAGTTCCTGTCGCACGGCACGTTCGACCTGCTTGGAGGCGTGCGCACGCAGCGCCAGCAGGCGCCCGAAGAGGGCATTTTCAAGCGCGCTGAACCTACGAACCCGGTGGGCAAGTGGAGCATGATCTATGTTCCGTATTGCACGGGCGACATTCATTCTGGCAGCCGCCGCGACGTGACCGTCCCCGAGGTTGCCGGTAAGCAGCAGTTCACGGGCTACCTGAACTTCGGCAAGTTCCTCGATAGCTACGGCCCCACGTTTCAGAACGTCGACAAGGTCTTGCTCACCGGCTCGAGCGCAGGCGGCTTCGGTTCGCTCTTCAACGCCGATCGCACGCAGGAGTGGTTCAAGGCGCGCGGAAGCGATACGAAGGTCATCACTATCAGCGATTCTGGCGTGCCGTTTCAAGACACGTACATGCCGGCCTGCTTGCAGAAGCGCTGGCGCGATTACTGGGGTCTCAACGACATTCTCCCAACGGATTGTACCGATTGCTTCAATGCGGATGGCGGCGGCCTCGTGAAGGGGTACGGCAATTGGCTGTTCCACAAGAAGTACAAGGACCGCATGATGGGCGGCTTCATCTCATCGCTCGAAGACGAGATCATCCGCGCCTTCTACGCTCCAGGCCTGAATGCCACGAGCGGCGGTCCAGACGACTGCTCGCTCGACCCGACTGGCAACACGCTTCAAGAGGCGATTTTTGGCGGCGGTCCGTACACGGGCGCCAAGTTCCACGCCGGCCTCAAGGACGTCATCGACAACGTTGTGAAGCGTGGCACCGTGGGCTTCTACACCGTGCCCAACACGCCGCACATGCACCTGTGGCGCGCTCGCTTCTTTGAGAAGAACGGCAACTCCATGAGCATGGCGGAGTGGGTGGCCGATATTCTGAATGGCAAGGCCACCGAGCAGGGCACGCTCTGAGTGATCGCTGGGCGCGCAACTTGCGGTCGCACTACCGCAGCGCGCCCAGCTAGAACATCGCCGCTTGCGCTGCGCTAGAAGCGGCCCTCGGCGCCTGCGACCCAAACGAGCTGCTGGCCCATGTCGCGGGTCGTGGCGAGCGAGGGACGCAAGCCCTCGACCGAGTAGCGATGCCGCGGGCTGTTCACGATGCGTCGGCCTTCGATGATGCCGATGACGAGCCCTGCGCCGGCGCCAGCGAGGGTGCCAATGGCAGCGCCGAAGGGGATGTGCTCGGGGTCGTGGCTCTTGATGACCACGAGGGCTCCCACGATGGTGCCGACCAAGGCACCAAAGCCCGTCCCGTAGACCATATCGCGCAGGATGATGTTGCCCGTGCCCGGGTTGTCGTCGGCGAGGTCCACAAAGCCCAGCGTGAGCCCGAGGGCGGCTCCACCCAGTGCGCCGAAACCCAGTCCGTAGACGAGGGGCTTCCAGTCGTCCCGTTCGAAACCATCATGGCGGGCGACGAGGTAGCCGGTGCCTAGTCCGACCATGGCGCCCATCGTCAAGCCGCGGAATCCGTAGGTGAACACGGAAGGCGAGAACTCCGAGCGCGGCCCGTAGAAGCCGGAAGCTTGGACCTTGGGAGTGAACGCCACCGACGTCACGATAACCGCACAGAAAAGCCACCAGGGCATCACACGCTTCATGCACAACCTCTTCAAAGGAAAGCTCGATGTGAACGTTAGTACATGGGCGCGGTGTTCCGCCCAACGGGTCGTAAATGTCACGTGGGCCATGAAATATCACGGCATGGGCGGTTGCTAGACAAAATGTCAGAGCAGGGGGCGCAGAGAATGCCAATTTTGCGAGAAAATACCCCGCAAGAGACTCCCAACAGGCTGGGCACGGTGTTTGCTGAGGCTTAGGACCACCAGTCACGAAAACAACGCGCGGATCCTAACGAACCGGCCCCTTGCGGCGACTCAGGCTCTGGAATTGACGAAGGGACGCACTTGGCGGCCCATGGAGTACCGATGAGTGCTTTTCAGATCACGTTTCGTGGCGTCCTTCCCGACGACGATCTGCGGGAGCTTGCCGAGGCGATGCATGCCAAGGTTCAAGCCCGATATGGCAAGAGCGCGCGTTGTCACGTCGCGATCGAGCAGTCGGGAGCCCTTTCCTCGCATGGGGGTGTCACAGCGCGGGTCCAACTCGAGAGCGATACGACTTCGATCAAGTCGCACGCGCAGTCGTTGCACCAGAATCCGGTGCGCGCTGTACGGACCGCGTTCGACCAGGCCTACTTGCAGATCCAAGAGCAGGCGCGAGCTCACGGCGCTGCGGCTCAGACTCGGGCGAGCACATCGCAGGCCGGAGTGTTGCTGCTGTTTGCCGCTCGTAGGCAAAAGGGCGTGCAGCGCGCTCCTTTGCGCGTGGTGCGCACGACACAGGAGAGCACAGCTCAGGCGTCGAGAAACGAATACTTGTCGGCGCTCTCTACGCGCACGCGCGGCTGAATCCCGGCCGCACGCTCGAGCTCCACGATTCCGCGCTCGATATGATCGAGCAGACGCTGCATCGACGGGAGCGTCCGGCGGCAACCGACCACGCCAAACTCCAGCGAATCGCCGTAGCTTGTGAGCGTGATGTTGAGTGCGTTGTGGTCGAGCACGATGGAGGCTGGGTACATGCCTTCCAGCTTTGCGCCGTTGAAGTACAGCGGGCCTTCCGGACCGGGCACGTTGGAGATGACCACGTTGAACGAGAGCCACTTGGGCGTGAGCCCCGTGACCAAATTGTAGATCACGGGACCGAGCACCATGGCGCTGAAAGCCGTGCTCTCCTCTTTGTTCATGTGCTTGTAGCGAGTCTTTGCGTCGTCGACTGAGTCTTTGATGACGCGAACCCGCTTTGCGGGATCGGCGAGATGCGTCCCGAGGTTCGTGAGAATGATGGCGAACTGGTTGCCCCCTGCACTGTCGTCTTTGCGCAAAGACATGGGGACCATGGCGATGAGCGGACGTGCGGGCAGCGCGTTTTGGCTGAGCAGGTAGCCGCGGAGCGCGCTGCTGCAGATGGCGAGCACCGCGTCGTTCACGGTGGCGTCGAATGCGTGCGCGATGGCTCGCACACGCGAGAGCGAATAGGACTGCGCAGCGACGCGGCGTGAGCCTGTGACCTTCTGGCTGAGCAGGCACTTGGGGGCGCCAAACATGGAGACACTCTCAGGCGCGATCTGGGCTTTGACGGCGACCTTAAAGGCTTCGCGCACCACGGCAGGTACGGCGCGCAAATACTTCTGTGCGGTATCCGCGTAAAAAGACGGGCTTGCTTCGGCATCGCGGCTACGCCTGCGCCGTGGCAGCGCCCAGAAGGGCGGCATGTCGCGCTCGCTTGGATTTACGGACAAGGCCTGCGTGCCCAAGCGCATCGCAGAGATGCCGTCCATCAAGCCGTGATGGACCTTGGTGTACATCGCGAAACGACGGCGCGAGAGCCCTTCGATGAGATGGGTTTCCCACAGCGGTCGTTCGCGATCGAGTAGCGTGGAATGTTCGGCCGACACCAAGCTCAAGAGCTCGCGAACACGTCCAGGTCTAGGCAACGCGCCGTGGCGCAGGTGCAAGTCGAGATCGAGCTCGGCGTCTTCTTCCCAAAACGGAACGCCGAAGCGCGAGACGAGTCGCTTGTTGAATGGAGCAGACGGACAACGAAAGCCACGCAACTGCTCGACGAGCTGCAGCACGAACTCCTGTCCTGCACCTTCAGGAAGCGAGAAAAGCTGCAGTCCCCCGACATGCATGGGTTGTTGGCGACGCTCGATAAAAAGAAAAAGCTGATCGGCAGGCTCGACAGCCTTCATGACTCATTCCCCCCTCGCGAGACACGAGTGACGCAGCGTGCATCCCAAAGCCGACCTTGGCAAACTGAGTTTCTCTGACTGTTCCGCGATGGGAGCGGAAGGCGTTTGTTCGCTGAGCGCGCTTCGATGTCCCGGTGATGCAAGTCAGCAGTTCGTCGCCGAGTGCCCCTCGTCCAGCGTTGGGGCTCTACCTGCCTAGCTCGCGCGTTCCAGAATGTGGATGCACATCGCCGCTTCTTCGTGGCCTAGCGCGCCGCCGCCGTTTTCTGCGAGCGCAATGCGCGCACCCTCTACTTGGCGTCGTCCTGTTTTGCCGCGCAACTGCGTGACGAGCTCGTGAATTTGCGCGAGACCCGAAGCGCCGATGGGATGGCTACGCGAGAGCAGTCCGCCAGATGGGTTGACTGGCAGCTTGCCGCCGAGGCGCGTGTCACCGGGCTCTGCGTGCAGGCCTCCTTGCCCCTTCTCGAAGAAGACGAGTGCTAATTATTTCGGCGAGCGT
>CAZEWA010000047.1:0-9983 GCA_964515685.1 uncultured Polyangiales bacterium
TCCCTTGGCTGCTTCTGCTCGTCGCATGCGCCACGCTCCTGAGACGCTTACGCCGCGCGACGTCGGCCCCTAACTTACGCGGCTAGAACTGAGCTATCAGGCTAGACGCTGCGGCGCGCGAGGAAAGCGCCGCGCGCGAGAAGCACAGTGACCGACAGCACGCTCGCCCAAAACATCGCCCACAGCAGCCCGGCAACTCCGAGGCCGCTGACCTCGGCGAGGAAGTAGGCGAGCCCCGGCATCACGAGCGCGTACGCCAGGATGTGGCTTGCAGTGGGAAACCAGTTGTCGCCCTGGGCACGCAGCGCAGCAGCCACCACCACCTGGCCGCCGTCCGGCAGCATCACGATTGCGATGAGGGGCAATAGGCCGGCAACGACGGAAAGCAACTCTGCTTCCTGCGTGTAGGCACGGGCAATCGTTCGGGCAAATACCGCCACCACCACGCATGAAAAGAGCATGACCGTCGTATTGAGCAAAAGGCCGGCAAGGCTCGCCCGTATCGCTTCGCGGGATGCCTTGCGCCCCGTAGCCTCCGACACCAGGACCGACGTAGCCGTGGAAACGCCGAGCGAAACCATGAAGACCACGCTCAGCACATTGAGTGCAATCTGATAGCCCGACACCGCCGCATCTCCAATACGGCCTGCGATCACGGTCATGCCCGAGAACGCGGAAGCTTCTGCAGCTTGGCTGAGCGCAGCCGCACCTCCCACTTGAAGCAGTGCAAAGTACGAGGGCTCGACACTGGCCTTGCGGGTTCCGTAGAGCTTGGCTTCCTTCATGCACAGCACCCAACCGACGAGCACCAGCGAAAGTACGAGGCGTGCACCAAGCGTTGCGTAGGCGGAACCGATGGCTCCGTGCTCGGGTACCCAGAGCAAGTTCAGCACAAGATTCACCACGTTCGCGCCCCACATTACCGTCGTCGACGCAAGGGGCTGCTGCACTGCCTCGAGAAAGAATGACGCGGTGATGTAAAACAGGTGGAGCGGCACGGAAAGGACCAGAACCTTCATCACAGCCGCAGAAGGCTCTGCAAGCTCAGGCGAGATCCCAAACGCCGTAAACAGCACGGGTCCGAGTGACCACATGGCGGCCACGGCGAGCACGCCCGCCACCAGCGATACCAGCATACCTCGACGAAATGCGCCGCCTGCATGCTCAGGCTCGCGCGCTCCGAGGGCTCGCGCCGCAAGCACCTGGACGCCGGTCAGTAAGCCTATCCCCGTCACGAGCATGATGCTGGTAGGCGCCAACCCCAGCGCCTGATGCGGTAGCTCAGCGGGAGCGAGCTGCCCGACTACCATGACGTCGACCAACCCCATGCCCATGACGCCCAGACGCGCGAGCGCCACGGGCCACGCGAGGCGCAGCAACTTGAACATCATCGAGGGTAGACTGCGCATGGCGCGCTCCTTAGCCCAGGCAGAAAACCTTCGCCAGGCTGGGCGCGTCGCGCTCGGAACCGCGCAGCTGTGCGAGGATCGCCGCCATTGCCCACCAAGGAAGGGGCTGCAAACGGACGGCGCTTGCCGACTCTATCTTTCAGATACTGACAACTCCATCAGAACCACATGTGGGCAGCAGGGTGACTTAAAGAGGTGAGCAACAAAGGTTGCTCTACCAAAAGTTGAGAGGAGCTGCAGGTCGCAAAAACCTGTACCATCGGATGGTCACACGGGGAGCTGTGCATGGGTTTCTACCGTTTCTTCGCCTGCGTCTTGCTTGTCACGGGGAGTGTTGCGTCAAGTGGCATCGCGTCAGCTGAAAGTCCGGCTTCGACGACTGCCACGAGTGCGCCTGAAACTGGGGCAGATCTTCAGACCGAAGCGCGCGCGCGCGATGCCTTCCAGCGCGGCCGCATTCATTACGACAATGGCGACTTCGCGCGGGCTGCTCTCGCGTTCGAGGAGGCGTACAGCCTATCGAATCGCCACGCCCTCCTCTACAATCTCTACCTCGCCTATCGCGACGCCAACCAGCAAGAGAACGCGGCACGGGCGCTATCGAATTACCTCGATCTCGTTGACGCCATCGAGAACCGTCCTCAGCTCGAAGCCCGCCTCAAAGCCCTGGAAGAAGGGCTCGCCAAGCTGCAAGAAGAAGAGGCGGAAAAAGCCAAGCAGGACCAGGCGGCACCGAGCACCCAAGCATCCCCTTCCCACCAAGTCGACCTCACCAAACCAGCTCGCTGGTGGATCATGCCGGTCGCGGTGATGGGTACTGGCGCCGCATTGATGGCGGCTTCTGTGGCAACCGGGGTCATGGCCCTGAGCAAGCAGCAACAGCTCGACGATGAATGCGTAGGCGGAGTCTGTGACCCAAGCCTGCGCGGCACGGCGGACAGCGGCAAGACGCTCGCAATTGTCACCGACGTACTGCTATTTGGCGGGGCTGCGACAGCGGCCACAGGAGCGGTCTTACTGTTCCTGAAGAAACCCAAGGCAGAGAGCGCCCCGGCCAAAACTTCTACGAACGTCCATTGCTCGACCCGCTCATGTGGAGCCTCGCTCTCAGTCCGCTTCTGAGCTCGTCCAAACTCCATCGAACAAGTATTTCCGTACTTCTCGGAGACCTCAACCCATGCGCAGCAGCATCCTGTACCTCATCTTGCTTACCGTCTCAGGCTGCACGTTGGCCAGCGACTTCGATTTCAAGTTTCGCGGCAGCACCGTAGATGGCGGCGACACTGGAGATGGAGACCACCAGCACGAGCCGGACAGCGGCACAACGCCAGATGCTGCAACCAAAGACGATGCCGGTGAGGAGCCCGCACCCGACGCTGGAGAGCCTGATCCGCTGTGCCAAAAGGCGAGCTGCGCTGCCGAAGCGACCTGCAGCGTCGTCTCTGGGGTCGCCGTCTGTACCTGTCTCCGCGGCTACTACGATACAGAAGGCGACGGTACGCGTTGTGTCGACCTCAACGAATGTGCGGCAGGCCTCTTCGAATGCCAGGAACACGCTAGCTGCGTGAATGCACCCGGCGACTACGACTGCGTCTGTGACCTCGGCTATACCTACGATGCGAGCTCGAAGGAATGCTTGGACAGCTGTCTGGTACTGCTCTCGACAACATGCGATCCCAATGTCGGGCTTTGCACTAAGCCAAATGGGCAAGCAGCCTGCAGGTGTCCGGCCGGCTATTCCGACACCCAGGGCGACGGCTCCGCGTGCGCAGTGGACACGGACTGCCTCGCGCTCAACTGCCACGAGCTAGCGCTGTGCGACAGCAGTCAGGGCGTTCCGGATTGTGTCTGCCCGGCCGGCTTCGCAGGCGACGGCAACGTCTGCACGGATGTCGATGAGTGCTCCGAGGGCACGAACGACTGCGATTCCAATGCCAACTGCTTGAACACGCTGGGCGGCTTCGCATGTACTTGCCGCGATGGCTGGAGCGGCAACGGTCGCAAGGGTCCAGGAGGCGCGGCCGGTTGCACCGATATCGACGAGTGCAGCACCAATGCGCACAACTGCCATTCGCTTGCGACCTGCAAAAACACAGCAGGTAGTTATACCTGCACGTGTCCGTCGGGTTACGGAGGCACCGGCGTGGGGCCGACCGGCTGCTGTGTGCCCGATGGGAACACGGATCAAACCCATCCGAACGACGGCAAGGACAACGATTGTGATGGATTGGTCGACGTGGCCAGCATCGCCGCCACAACCTTCCCCGAAGCCGGCGGAGCGACTCACCTCGCAGATGTGGCCATCACGGTCGCCCCTTCCTCCGTGTCTGGCGCGCAGATTGAATGCCGCCAGTACAAGCGCTCGGCGACCAGCCTACCTGCGTTTCAAGGCTGCAAAAACCCCGTTCGGGGAGTCGGCGATGCACGCAGCGCCACACACAACGGAGCATGGCGAACGGACGTACGCTGGAGGTTCCCGACCGGCGCCACAAGCGCCATCGCAAGCCACGACTACTACATCCATAACTCCTTGGCCGGCTTGCTCTACTTGGCCAAAGTCACCGAAACCACGACGCCTCGCTGTCAAGCACTCGGCGTTACTGACAACGCGCTGTTTGCCGCGGCCCACACCAAGCTCGCGGCAGGGCTCGTCGGCGTCAATCACAATGGGGAAAAGCTCGTCGACCCAGGTGCCTTCAACACCTCGACTGTGCTTGCCAATCCGTTCATCCGCATCGGCTTCAATCCGCTGACGGGAGGGAACTTCTGGTTGCACAATGCGCCCGTCTCGTTGGCCATTGCCGCCCCCAAAGCCACCCCATCCTACAACGCCGAGATCATGTCTCTGCGCCACAGGTTCGTGCGTTCCGGAGATGGTCGCTACGTCCTCATTCGACGAGCCTACCCGTCGCGCACGCAATACGACCACAAGGAAGCCGCACAAGACTGCTCGGCGCTGAAGATTCGGTACAGCTCTCGCGACGCGAAGGGTAATCAGCTGCGTCCACACCGGACGGCTAGCTGCGATGCCGTAGTCGTGAATCGGGCGGGCGCGGGCGTGTGCCTCTCGGTAAGCGGTACACGCATCACCCATACTTTCTTGAGCAAAGCCACTTCGAGCGCAACCGACGGCACGACCTTCAACCCGCAGAAATTTGGCTACGAGGACGCCAATAAATTTATGTGGCGTCACTTAATCGATGAGCGCGGATGGCACAGGGCCTATCCCAATGGCTTGTGGACCCCTGTAGTCCCTGGATTCACGCCTCACAAGACGGGTTTCCGAAACTTCTCCGAGAAATGCGGCACGGCTGGATGCGCAGACGATGTGCCATTCGAACTCTACCTTCCAGACCGCGCGCTGATGCGGCCCTAGGCCCTTCAAGGATTTTTGTTGTGGGTTTTCAGCCCGTATCCGAAACTCGAACCCGGCTGGCGCCACGTGGACCGCGAAGCCTAGCTTCGCTGCCTTGGACGTCGCGAGAGACTGCGGTCTTCGCGGCGTCTTCACCGTAACGTCCACTGAGGCCCGACTATCTTCACACGTCGCGCCAGCCCTTACATGCCTTCGACGCTCGACGACCCCACCCTGTACGCAGACAAGATTCGCAAGCTTGCGAAGCGCCCCGACATCTCGGGGCGGAGCGACAGCGTGAGTCTGGCTGCGCTGCGCCCACACACAGAGGAACTCGCGCGCCGTCTGGCCAAGGACGTTCCTGCTGGCAACTACGCCTTCAAGCCGCTTGTTCCCCGCGAGGTGCCGATCCAAGGCAAGATGCGCACACTCTACCAAGCGCATCCTCTCGATGCTGTGGTCTGGGGCGTGATAGCCCAGGTGTTCTCCGACGCCTTCGATCCGCACTGGGGCGAACATCTGTTTTCCTACCGCAAGGGCCGCTCCCAATGGAGCGCATGCCGGGCCCTGCTTCACTATCTCAGACGCCACTCCGCGAGCTGTGTGAGCCCCCGCGAGCGCGGGGTCTTTGTCTTGCGTCGAGACGTGCGGCGCTACGGCGAGAGCCTCGCTGTACACGACCATTCAACGCTATGGTCGACCCTGGCGGACCTATCGAAAAGTGCGCACGTCGGCTTGAAGGGCCCCATCCTACCCTTCCTGCAGGAAGCCATGCGTCCTCCGATCCAACACGAGGACGGCACCGCCCGCCCGTTGGCGATGGGCGTGCCGACCGGACTCGCCTTGCAAGCCGTGGCGTGTAACGCGTACTTGTTGCCTCTCGACCGCATGCTCGCCGCGATTCCAGAGGGGTTCTACGCGCGCTTTGGCGATGACTTGCTGTTTGCGCACCCAGACATCGAGGTCATCGAGTCCGTACAGACACTCATCCAGCAGCAACTTGAACGCCTTGAGCTTGCTTGCAACGAGAGCAAATCCGCCAATCTCTGGCTCACGCTTCCCGGTCGCGCCCACGCAACGGCGCTCGCCTTAACCCCGCGACGGCACTTTGCCTATCTCGGTTTCGACGTGGGATTTGACGGCGCGAGACTCCGCGCAGACAAGCGACGGGACCTCATTGCGGCACTCTCAGAGCGCCTCAAGCTCGCCGATGCGCAGTTGGGACGCTCAGCAGACGATGCGGAACGTGCCGAGGTATTGTGCAGCGTGGTGCACACCATCCTCGACCCATCGTCCCAGCTCAGCCATCGTTACGCGCCCTGGCTGCGTTTTGAGGTCATGTCGCGAGAAGATCTGCTGCAGCTCGACCACCACATCGCGCTGCGCGTTGCAGAACAGGTCACGAGCATCCGAGGCGTGCGCGCCTTTCGCAAGCTGCCCCCACGCGCGCTGTATCAGCAGTTTGGTCTGCCTTCCCTGGTCCGGCGCTGGGACCAGGCACGCAAGAACTCACGCGGGTCGCAGTGAGTTCGGCCCGCACGTTCCTCGAACAGCAGCTTAAACGCCAGCTATCAAGCGTCAGCTTGGACGCCGCCGTGCTTCAGGGTCACGGATTGGCCTACGCGCGCGCGCGGCTCTATCTACTCGCGCCACGCGCACTGTTGCGCACATTGATTCATGGGCTCGAGCTCTGGATTCTCACGCTCGATTTTCCGTTAGAGTTTTTGCTTCCGCTCTTGACCATGCGCACATTGCCCGCTGCGGTGTCGGGCTTTCACTGGGGTGCACTCGAAGCCATGCGCAGTTCCGTCCGCGCCGATGCCCACTCCAGGGCCGAGCGCGCCCGTGCCTCCACCGAAGCCTGGCTTGTTTGGACCGCAACCCTGTGCCTCCTGGGGACGCTGCTTGTGGTCGGCCTGATCGGGACCGCAGAGAGCGTTGAAGCCGGCCCCTTCGGCCTGTACGGCCTGTTTGGCATCGTCACGGTCGTGACTCTGTCCATCGACCTTGTCACACGCACCTACTATGCCGGCGTCTATGCCCTCGGCCGAGCCTACCGTCCGAGCTGGTCGTTCTTTCTGCCCGAGCTCTGCGAAATCTCGCTGCTGGTGCTCATGCACCCCGCGCTCGGTCCATTTGCGCTGCATGCGGCCGTGCTGTGTGGAGCACTCGTGCGCTGCGCCCTCACGCTCTACTATGCACGCAAGGCCTACGCGGCACGTAACCTGTTGCGGCCCCATCCGTTTCGACTCACACAGCTGCGAAATATCGGCGCCTTGAGGATTTCCTTCGCGACACGCAACGCCCTCTCGATCCTGCCACAGCAACTCGACCGCGTCCTTCTGCTTAGCCTTTTGCACGCTCCGGTCGCTTCGGAGACCTCGATTCCACTCTCACTTCCGTACTACGTGCTGCGGCCCATTCTCAATCTCTCGCAGTCATGGACGCGCGTGTTCTTCCCGGATTTTGTGCGTTTAAAGGCCACGGGCGTACGCATACTTCAAGAGCGATTTCAGCGCATTCTGGCCCGTGTGGCGAGCTTCGCCGGCATCGCGTCAGGCGTTGTAGCCTGTGCCGGTGCATTTTTCGGATTTGGCCTCGAAGGTTTTTACGCGTCGCTCTACTTCATTCCTTTGTGCGTCGTTCGCTCGCACTTCTCCCTCATGCAAGTGCGTGATTTTGCACTCGGCCAACACCAAGCTCTGTTCCGAGTCAGCTTGATCCTAGGGCTCTTCTTGGCCGGCCTGTCTCTAACCCACGTCTCCGATCGCGCATCTCTGGTCGCTCTCGTTCTGCTCTTGCTCACGGCCATGTACGTGCAGCAACGGGCGTCCGCCGCAGCGTGGCAAAAACCTGCGCGGGATATCGGGCTGCCTCGGTTTCTCTCAACCCTCTGCGCCACGAAGGCCCCCGTGCGGCTGACGCTAGCGCAGTTCGACAAGCGCTACGCGCGCGCAAAAGCCTTGCTAAACGCCCTAGAAGCACGCGCGCCTTCGGCTTGCATCACCCGCGTCGGACGCACGCGTGTTCTTTGGTGGGAGCCCGCGGAGCTGGCCCTGCCTCGCGCGCAAATCGTCAAACTCGGAGCCGGCGCATTCCGACATATCGAATCGGTTGTGGCGCCAAACGGAATGGCAGCCCTATTCGCCCCCAATTTACAAGCCGCGATGCCGGAAGACCTACGCCACGCGCTCTCCGGCCCCCCCGCTGCGCACGCTCTCCTCGATCAGGTTAATGCGCTCGCACCCCCGACCTACTGGCTCGATCTGGGTGCCCCCAGCACGCCCCTCCCCGGCTTGGATCCGCGCACATTCGTGCAGATTCGAAAGGCCATTCTCGCCGAAGCCCACGGGCGTCTCCAGCAGCTCCGCAGCCGCTCGGTGGAAGTTGCCGTGTACGCGCCAGCAGGCGAGCCACGCTGGGTCTTTCTGTGGCAAAGCCACACCCCAGTAGTCGAAGCTGCCAAGGCGCTCATTCGCGCGGCCTCGTGGCGGGACTCGCTCCACTGCCCAAGCCTTGCAACGCCCGAGCCTGCATCACAAGCTTTGCGCCCTCGATGACTTCCCCAACCCCCAAAGCGCGCGCAACCTACGCGTACGCGGGTGACCTCGGCGCGGTCGCTCTCGCCGTCGGCTGGTTTTTCCATCTCGGCTATGGCCCAACCCTCAATCCTACATTCGTGGCGTGGATGTTTCGTGGGGATTGGTCGACCTATTTCTGGGGCTTCACCTTCTTCCGCAACAGCGACTGGGGCTTTCCGCTCGGCGCCATTCCAGACCTGTTCTACCCCTACGGAAGCTCGGTCGGCTTCATGGATGCAAACCCATGGCTGGCCATGCTGTTTCGTGTCCTGTCGCCAGTATTGCCCCAGGACTTCCAGTTTTCGGGCTTCTGGTTTTTACTCTGCTACGCGCTGCAAGCACTCTTCGGTGCGAGGGTCAGCGCCATCTTCACGCGCGACCCCGTCGAGCGCGCACTCGGCGGTGCGCTCTTTGCGCTCACTCCCATTCTGCCACCTCGCAGCGTCCACATCGCGCTGTGCGGCTTGTTCTTTCTGACGGCCTCGCTCGCGCTCTCGCTCTCTGTTCCTACAGGCCGAGCAGATGCACTGCGCAAAGTAGGCTACTCGCTTGCACTGCTCGCGTGGGCCGCGGGCACTCACGGCTACCTGTCTGTGATGCTGCTCGCGTTGTCGCTCGCCCTGTACGCGCAGCTATGGCTCACAGACCGCGTGCTCCGTGCGCGCGAGTTCGCTGCGGCACTCACGGCGTCCCTGGTCACGGTGCTCTCTGTGTACGGCCTATTCGGCTACATTGGCTTCCAAGAAACCGACCTCACCGCTGAAGGTTTTGGGCAGTTCTCCGCAGACCTCCTGAGCCTATTCAACCCACAAGGCCATTCGCGCTTCATGCCCGATTTCGCCTTTCACCCGCGGCAGCACGAAGGCTTCGCGTATCTGGGGACAGGTGTAGGGCTTCTGTTGCTCATCCGTTTGGTCACCTTGCTTAGCTCGCTGCGCAAAGCGCACGAATGGCGTGCTCGAACGGCGGGTCTACGGCGCCTGTGGCCGCTGCTCTCCATCGTTCTCCTGATGGCCGTCTACGCCCTTTCCTCGCGCATCACGTTGGGCGGCAAGCTTTTGCTAAACCTCGATGCCCTCTACGCGCCGCTCGAGCGCCTCACGGGTATTTTCCGCAGCTCAGGGCGCTTTTTGTGGCCACTCCATCTACTCCTGCTGACCGCGGCTATCTCGACCGCCGCCGGCATGCGGTCGCGCACCCTCGGTCGCACGCTCTTGCTTTCGGCCGTGTTACTGCAGGCGTCTGAGTTCAGGACCGAGCGATTAAACTTCAGCGCGGTCTCCCTACTCCCTCTCAAGCATCCAGTTTGGCAGACGCTGGGCGAGGAGTACCGCCATCTGCAAGTCGTCCCGCTCCACCTCCTGTGGGAGTGCCGCTACAACCGAAAGCTCATCGACAGCCTCTCCATGCAGGCCTACCGAAATCGCCTCACGCTCAACAGCGGCAACTACATGCGCAAACAGCCTCAAGCGAAGCGCCTCTGCGATAAGCACATCCCGACAGCGGAATCGCTCGACCCGAACACCCTCTACATCGTCGACCGCGACTACGTGCCTGACTTTCGGCGAAAAGACGCGGTTTGCGGACGCATCGATGGCCTTACGCTGTGCGCCGCAGCAGCTCGCGATAGCGCCTTGA
>CAZEWA010000047.1:10083-29956 GCA_964515685.1 uncultured Polyangiales bacterium
GGACGCATCGATGGCCTTACGCTGTGCGCCGCAGCAGCTCGCGATAGCGCCTTGATCCGCAGCCTGCGCGAGCGGCCTTAGGCACGTTGGCGAACGCACATCTTCCCGGGCGAGTCTGCAGACCTCAGACATTCTGCAAACGTAAGGTCGGTCCACACCAACGCAAAACAGCCGGCCCCTTTGCGGAGACCGGCTGCTCGACTTTCGTACGCTCAAGCGACCCTTTGCGGGCCGCTCAGGCCTACTTGTCCTTCGGCGTGATGCCCTGGAGCTTGTCCTTGAGCAGGTCGCCCAAGGTGGCGCCGCCGCGGCCTGCAGGGCCTGAGCCCTTGCCCGCTTCGACCTTGTTGGACTCGGCGACGTACTTCATCGCTTCGACCGTCTCTTCGCGCGAGGCTGCGCTCTTGAGCGAGAGCGCGATGCGGCGCTCCTCGGAGTCGATAGCGATGATCTCCGCCTTCACGATCTCGCCTTCCTTCACGACCTTGCTCGGGTCGTCGACGGACTCGTTGCTGAGTTCGCTGATGTGGATGAGACCTTCCACGCCGCGCTCCAGTTCCACGAACACGCCGAAGTCGGCGATGCTGATCACGCGGACCTCGAGCACAGTTCCGGTGGGGTACTGGTCGGGGATACGAATCCACGGATCTTCGTAGAGCTGCTTGATGCCGAGCGAAACCTTCTTCTCGTCGTGGTTGATCGAGAGAATGATGGCTTCGACTTCGTCGCCCTTGCGGTAGACGTCGGCCGGGTTGTTGATGCGCTGGGTCCAGCTGAGGTCGGACTTGTGGACCATGCCGTCCACGCCGTCCTCGATGCCGATGAACACGCCGTAGTCGGTCACGCTGCGGACCTTGCCACGGATGATGTCGCCGGGGTTGTACTGGGTCGTGAACTGCGTCCACGGATCGGGCTCGAGCTGCTTGAGACCGAGGCTGATGCGCTTGTTGGCGACATCCACGTCGAGCACCTGGCACTCGACCTCTTGGCCGATCTCCAGGACCTTGCTCGGGTGCTTGGGCTTCTTCCACGACATCTCGCTGACGTGGATGAGACCCTCGATGCCCTGCTCCATCTCGATGAAGGCGCCGTAGTCCGTGATGGACACAACCTTGCCGCGAACGCGCTTGCCCTGGGGGTAGCTCTCGGACGCGTGGTTCCACGGGTCTTCCATGGTCTGCTTGAGACCCAGAGAGACGCGCTCGGTCTCGGCGTTGTACTTGAGGACCTTGACGGTGACCTCGTCGCCGACATTGAAGACCTCGGACGGGTGATTGACCCGGCCCCAGCTCATGTCGGTGATGTGCAGAAGGCCGTCGATGCCGCCGAGGTCCACGAACGCACCGTATTCGGTGATGTTCTTGATGACGCCCGTGACAACCATGCCCTCTTCGAGGTTCTGCAGGGTGCGGGCCTTGAGCTCGTCGCGCTCCTTCTCAAGGAGGACACGACGGCTGAGCACGATGTTGCCGCGCTTCTTGTTGAACTTGATGACCTTGAACTGATAGGTCTGCCCAATCAGCTTGTCCAAGTTCCGGATGGGGCGGAGGTCCACCTGCGAGCCGGGCAAGAACGCCTTCACGCCACCACGGATGGTGACGCTCAAGCCGCCCTTGACGCGAGCCGTGATGGTTCCCTCGATGAGCTCGTCGCGCTCGCAAGCGGCGCTGATCTCATCCCAAACCTTGAGCTTGTCGGCTTTTTCCTTGGAGAGCATGACGAGGCCGTCGTCGTTCTCCTTGGACTCGACGAGGACGTCGATGGTGTCGCCAACTTTAACTTCGATTTGCCCGCCGGTGCCGGCGAACTCATTCATCGGAATCAGGCCCTCGGACTTGTAGCCGATGTCGACGACAACGGAGTCCTTGTTGAGCTTGATTACGGTGCCCTGGACGATATCGCCGTCCTTGAGTGAGTCAGCCTGGGCAATGGAGGCTTCGAAAAGGGCTGCAAAGCTATCGCTTGCGCTAGCTTGCGCCTCGGTCGTGGCAGTCATTCGTACTTGGTTCGATCACACCCAGGAGGCGGAGGCAGCCCTCGAAGCTCGGCGAGCTTTGAGGTTTCCCGCGGTCGTCCCTGGGTGGCCCCTCGAAAATTGGGCAGAGACCGACGCAGCGCGGGAGGCGAAACGCTAGCACCCCCCCAGACAAACGTCCAGGCAGTAAGCTTTTGGCCGAGGATTCCGCAAACGCGTTGCCTGCTCACCTGCCTGATATCATGGCGTTCTGCCCCATGGCCCAAACCGAGCCTTCATTGTCAGTGCTTCCCGATAAAGCCGTTCCGCTGCCGTTTTCCGCGACAGGGAGCCTGGCCGCAGCGCTCTTGCCTTTCGCGCTCTATGTGTTCACCGCAGGCGGTGAATCCTACTGGCTCGATAGTCCCGAGTTCGTAGCGGCGGCGATCGATCTCGACATCCCCCACCCCCCAGGCCACCCGCTAGCAAGCCTGTGGGGCAAGCTCTTCTCCCTGCTGCCGGTCGGGCCGCTTCCGTTTCGCGTCGCGCTCAGCCAGGCTTTCGCAACCGCCGTCGCCCTCGCCTGTGCACAACGCGCCATGGCGCGCTCGATCGTGTACTTAGGGCTTTCCCGCCGAGCCGCGCAGGTTTCGAGTGTCGGTGCGGCCTGGCTGCTCGCAGGCAGCTTTGGCTTTTGGTTTCAGTCGGTGCGGCCCGAAGTGTACGCGCTGGCGGCGATGCTCGTGTGTTTCGCCTTGGAGCGTCTCTCCGTTCTAGCCACGCGACACCCGTCCGAGCCACTCGACGCACGCCCCTTTTATGCCGCCACGTTGGCGGTAGGCCTCGGTCTCGCCAACCACCACTTCATCTCGATTCTGGCGTTGCCCGCTTTCCTGTGGCCCCTGGTAACACTCATGCGCGCACAAGGCCTGCGCCCGCTGCTTTGGGGCTCTCTCACTGGCCTGCTCGGGCTGTGCACCTATGCCTATCTCCCGCTGCGCGCCGCTCGTCTGCCGCCGATGGACTTCGGGCACCCTGTCACACCCGGCGCGATGTTTTGGGTGGCTAGCGCGCAGGTGTACGCCAAGAAAATCGGCACCGAAGCCATTCAACCACTCGGAGAACGCTTCTTCGATCTGAGTGTCATCCTGGTGGAAAATCTCCGCGTTCCGATGCTGCTCGCGCTGCCACTCGGGATCTATCTCTTGCTGCGCGCGCGACGCACCTGGCCCCTCGCAGCGCTGTGGATCATCACTGCGATCGTCAGTTTGGCCGGTCGTGCTTACCTGAACCCGGTGCGTTCGAATCCCGACGTTCTCGGCTACATGATGCCTGGTTTTGTGGCAGGGGCTGCCCTTGCACTGTGCGGTCTGAGCCTCGTGATCGTGCAGCTCGGTGTTCGCATTCCCGTCTACAAAACGCACTTCGAGCGAGCCTTGTGTTGCCTGTGTGTTGGCGCAGGCGTGTGGGCTCTTACCCAAGGCTTTGCTCCCGCAAGTCTTGCCCAGTTCCGCGCGCCCGATCTGTTCGATGAAATCCGTTATCGTCGCTTGCCTGAGCGCAGCGTGGTGGTGTTGCTCACGCCGCAGACCGTGTTTCGGCATTTCGGAGCCCAGGCAGTCGAGGCCACGCGCTCCGATGTGCTGATGGTTCCGACCCCCTTTCTCGACTACGGAAAAAGTGGTGAAGAACTCGGCAAGAAGCAGCCAGAGCTGGCAGCGCTCATCCGCTCTTTCTCCGCAACGCAACGCTTGAGCAAAATCGAGCTCGATGCGCTCCTTGCAAAGCACCCCGTACTCATCGAACCCGATGCATCGTTCACACTTCCGCTTTTTCCATGGCTCATTCCGAACGGCCTCTACTTCGAGCTGCGCAGCGAGCCTCCCACAGCGCTCGAGTGCGAAAAGGCAGCCGAAGAACGTGAAGCACTTTTCGACTGGCTGTACGCAGCCATGGGAGCAGACGCCCTCGAGTTAGAAACACGACGTCAGCTACTCTGGATTCACTACAACGACGCGCTGTTCTTCGCGCATCGAGGGATGCATCGCGAGGCCCGAATGGCCATCCAGCGCGGTCTAAAGGTGGAGCCGCTCACGCGTGAGCTCAAAGCACTGGAGGCAGCGTTGAAAGCCGCCGGCTCGGCCCCTGTCGACGTGCAGCCCTTCATCTTGCTGCCGTGAAACACAGCCAATCGCCGCTGCTAGGCCAACGCGAGTCCTAGCGTGAACAGCGCAAAACCGACAGCCATCGCCACGGCCGATGCGTAGGCACGCGGCACAGGACGCCCTTCCCGGTCGAGTCCTACAAAAACGAACCTAAACGCCGCCGCACTCCAAGTCAGCCATCCTAGGAGCGCAAGCAAGGTAAAGCCGGCGTTAGGGTCGCTCAGCAGGCGCGTTTTCAAGGTCCGCGAAGCATGGTGCGCGGACTCCTGAGCACGCCGCGCCCACGTGGCGTTGTGTTCGCGCCCCTGCACGCGCTCGTGGTGCTCGAGGTCGCGTAGCGCCTCCTGAGCGAGGGCTGTGTAGGGACTGAGCGGAACATGCCAACTGGCCGCGCGTCGCAGATGGCCGAGCGCGAGCTCCGCGCGCTGCTCTGTAAGGGCACTCTGCGCTGCATTCCATTCACTACGCGCACTCAAGAGCGCTCGAGCCAAGACAAAGGAACAGCACAGGGCCACGACGCCAAGCATCTGAAGCCCGCCGTTTGGTCTACGCATTGCGCCTCGGCTTGCCACGGCACTGCACGCTACGCAGTTTGCTTACGCACGAGCGCTTCGAGCTCATCGAGTACGGCTTCTAAGCTCAAGTGGCTTGAGTCGAGCACTACGGCGTCGTCGGCTGGGCGCATCGGCGCGATGTCGCGCTCGCTATCCAAGCGGTCCCGCGCGCGGATTTCCGACAGGACCTGCTCGTGATCCGTCTCGTGTCCTGCCTGCTTGAGCTCCGCATGACGCCGCGCTGCGCGGGACTCGTCCGAGGCCGTTAGAAAGACTTTTACGTCTGCATCGGGGAAGACCACGGTTCCGATATCGCGACCTTCGAGCACCACGCCACCCGAGCTCCCGAGCCTTCGCTGCAATCCGAGCAACGCCTTGCGCACTTCAGGATGGCGCGAGGTGCGGCTCGCGCCGGTCGAAATATGCGACGTGCGGATGTCTTGAGAGCGATCGACACCATCGATGAGCAGGAGCGCCGAGCCATCTTCGGAGCGCTGGAACGACAGGGCAAGCGAGTCGACCAACGCGCCCAAGGCAGGGCCGTCTTCCCAGTCGACGCCGCGCTCGAACGCAGCCAGGGCTGCCCCGCGATACAGGGCCCCCGTGTCGACCAAAACGAAGCCTAAGCGCTGCGCAAGAAGACGCGCCGCCGAGCTTTTGCCTGCCCCGGCCGGCCCGTCGATAGCGATGACAGGCTTGCCCGACGCGCGCTGTCCAGATTGGGTCATGTGCGATCTTCCCTGGTAATGGCGGCTCCAAGCGCAGCGAGAGCCTCCGTGAAGCCGGGGTATAGCGCATCGGCTTCACCCGTATGATCGATATGGGTTTCGCTCTGACCACTCAGGGCGAGCACGCTCGCGAGCACAACCTCCAGCGCCGTGGCAGCCGGTGCAACTTGGATTGAAGCTCTGCGCGCTGCACTTGGATGAAGATCGAAACCATCCGCGTAATCCGTGCACTCAAAGCCGTTGTCGCGCAGAAGCTTGGTCGGGCCTTTGAGTGGGTCCGGCGTACGGCTGCGCAGCGACGCGAGATCACGCACGGTGAGCTTGCCGCTCAAGCAAGGGGCCAGCGCCAGCAGTGCCGGAGCATCGGACGCCACGCGAAGCCCGAGTTCCCCGAAGACCTGAGCACCTCGCAGCTTCGAGCTCTCGACGTAAATATCACCGACGGGCTCGTCCCCTGCCGTGTCGCCCTTCGGAACCACCGTGACCTGAGCCCCCGCATGGCGCAGGACGTCGAGGAAGCCCGTGCGGGATCGGTTGAGCCCCACGCCTTCGATGCAAATCTCGCTGCCGGGAATGCCAAGCGCCGCCGCGATGAGAAAGCATGCCACCGAAAAATCGCCTGGGATGTGCCACTCAAAGCCGCTCCAGGTGCCGGAACGCTCCGTGCGGTCGAGCAGCGTCATGGTGCCTTGGGTTTCGATGCCCGCACCGAGCGCCATCAATGCGCGCTCTGCGTGGTCTACCGAAAGCAGGCCCTCTGCTATCGCCGTAGCGCCTCGCACGTACAGCCCACTCAGCAGCAGACCAAACTTCGTAACCGAGTCGCCATCTGGAATCTCGATCTCCACTTCGGACAACGATTCGTCGGGCAACAACGGCGCCACCGACACTGGCGCATGCACATCGCCCTCCTCCGTGGAGCGCCCGGCCACGTTGGCACCGCGCGCCCTAAGAGGTGCTATCAGGGTGCGCAACGAGTGCGTGGCGGCTGCACCGCTCGCTTCCACGCGCGTGCCGAAATGCTGTCCAGAGAGCAGCGCAGTGAGCGCCTCGAGGCAGGTCACCGATGCCCCGGCCTTGAGCGCCCCTGAAGGCATGCGCAGACCTCGCAGCCCCGCTCCCATCACACGAGTCCCTGATTCGGTCTGCGCAATGGGAACGCCCATCGCACGCAGGGCATCGCACAACACTGCGTGGTCAGGCCTCGAAGAAAGGCCGGAAATCAGGCTCGGCCCTTCCGCGAGCGCGGCCCAGATCAAGGCCTGTTGGCCAATCTGCAAGTCACCTGGTACCCGCACCGTGCCGCGCAGCGGCTTTCCCGGCGATACAACCCAACGCCTCATGGCTCGCTCGTGGCCGCGTTCCGGGACATCGCCATACCGAGCACCGTCTTGAGCTTGTCGATAAGCCCGTACAGCTCACTGTCCTGATACTTGGCGCGAACAGACACATAGTTACCCTGCGTCTCCGCGCGGATAGCTTTGATGATCGGGCGCAAGCCAAACATCCCCACGAACATGTTGCTCGCCAGGGCATCGAGTGAGCGCGTGGCGGTGCTGCGAATGGACTCCGCGCCCTCGACGCTGGCTGCTTCAGCCTGCACGGAGAGGCTAATTTCGGGCCCCATCACCACGGACACCCCTGCGCGCTTGATCTCATCGATGACGTCGTCTGGGAGACCTACACCAAGACGCTCCGAGTCTTTTTCGAGGCGAGCCTTACCCTTGCCCTCTGGATCTTCGATGAGGGCTACCAAGTGTGCCGTCGAGAAGGCTGTGCGTTCTGCGAGCGACTGAAAGAGCGCGGTCTCACGAACGGCGACGCCAGGCCCTGCTTCGCTGCGAGTCGCGAGCCATGGGGCTCGATCGTGGGAGCAAGCGACGATGAGATCCGCTGTAACTTGCACCCAAACGGCTTCGGGGCGTTTGAACCCGCGCACCAGGCCCAAGGTCTCACTTGGAAGCTGTTCTTTCAGCGCCAGGCCGTCGAGGTAGCCTTCGCCGAATCGGCCTCGCACTGCGGCGACAAAGCTCGGTTGCGGTTGGTCGAGCTGACTCGCACTCAACGTAACTTCGTCGACCAAATCGTTGTCGATCCAAAACTGCAGCTGCTTGCGCTTCTTTTGAAAGTCGGTCCAGAGCGCCCACAGCGGCGTGCCGCGAAATGGCGCAAGCTCTGCCCTGGCAACGAGCGCGGAATCGGCCGGCATCCACGCCAACGCGTCCTTGGGCGGCTCGGGCGGGGGCGGAACCGATACGGCCGCGGGCGTAGAGCCACCACAACCGAGCATCCACATCACAACGCAAAGCCAAACGAAACTCGGCGCGGAAAGCCGCATCACTCTTCTCCCTGCATAACTTCTGACAAGCTGCGGAGCATGCGATCATTCTCCTCCGCCAAGCCGATACTGATTCGCAAATAGCGGGCAATCGGCGGGCCCATGGGGCGCACAATTATGCCGCGACGCAGCAGCGCCTCATACACAGCGCGCCCGTCGCCGCCGGTGTCGACCAAGAGAAAGTTTGCCTGACTCGGAATGACTTTCAGCCCTAGGTCCGCCAGCGCACTCATCACGCGGGCGCGCTCACGTCGATTCAACGCTACGTAGCGCGCAACGTGCTCTGGATCAGACAGGGCCGCGCGGGCCGCAGCCAGGCCCACGGAGCTCACGTTGAACGGCGCACGAACGCGGTCGAGGTAGTCGACGATTTTGGCGTGCGCTACGCCGTAGCCCACTCTCAGCGCAGCCAGGCCGTAGGCCTTGGAAAACGTGCGCAAGACGATAACGTTGGGATGCAGCTCGCGCAGCTCGAGACCACTGACGAAATCACTGGCTTCGACGAATTCCACGTAGGCTTCGTCGAGCACGAACAGTGCGCCTTTCGGCAACGCTGCCATCAATCGAGCCAGGTCGTCGCGCCCCACGTGCGTACCGGTTGGATTGTTTGGATTGGCAAGAAACACGAGTCCCGTGTCCGGCCGAATCGCAGCAATCAGCGCGTCCACATCGTAGTAAACGTCCTCGCGCAAGCGCGCCTCGGTTACGGGGATGTTGACCGCGAGCGTGGAGCTTCGATAGCAAACGAACGAGGGATCTGGATAGACCGCGTGCTGGATCGAACTCGCAAATGTCCGACAAACTAGATCGATAAGTTCGTTCGACCCGTTGCCTAAAATAACTTCCTGCGGCGTCACGCCGTGGTGCGCAGCCAAGGCTTCGCGAAGCAGCGTCCCGTCTGGATAGCGGTGCGTCTCACTCAAGGCCTGTGCGACGGCCTCAAACACCTGCGGCGAAGGCCCCATGGGGTTTTCGTTGCTCGCAAGCTTGATTGCGTGCCGTATGCCGAGCTCGCGCTCGAGTTGTTCGACTGGCTTGCCCGGAACATAGGGAGAAAGCCGCTCGATATGGGGAGACACCACGAGAGGAAGCTCGCTCATCGCCGCACTTTATGGTTGCTCGAAGGCTTACGCAATGCGCTTTGCCCGATAGTGGCCACCGCGCGCACGGCCTTTAGGAGGGCAAGAGCCCCTTAAGCCTCACCAAGGTGCTCAAAGCCTCCATGGGTGTCATGCGGTCCAGATCGAGCTCACGCAGCGTCGCTTCGACCTCCGACTTGGGAGGCTGCGCTACAAACATCTCGAGCTGTGGCTTGGTCGCGCTTTGGCCCACATTGCCGAGTGGTCCCTGTCCCGCCTCTAGCTGCGACAGGACGCTGCGTGCACGGGCCAGCACGACTTGTGGGACACCGGCAAGCTTGGCCACCGCGATCCCGTAGCTGCGATTGGCCCCACCCTCGATAAGCTTGTGCAAAAACACGACCCCGCCCTGGAATTCGCGGGCTGCGACGTTCACATTGGCCACTCCGCCCCGTGTTCCCGCGAGCTCGCACAATTCATGATAGTGAGTTGCAAACATGGCCCGGCAGCCGATGCCGTCGTGCAGGTGCTCAGCGACGGCCCATGCAATAGCAAGCCCATCGTACGTGCTCGTGCCGCGCCCAATCTCGTCGAGAATCACGAGGGAACGCTTGGTCGCACCGCGCAAGATCGAAGCGGCTTCCTGCATCTCGACCATAAACGTGCTCTGCCCTTGGGACAGGTTGTCGCTCGCGCCGACGCGCGTGTACACGCGGTCCACTACGCCCATGCTGGCCTCACGGGCAGGCACGAATCCTCCCGCCTGAGCCATCAAAACGGCGACTGCCACCTGGCGCATGACTGTGGATTTACCGGCCATATTTGGTCCGGTAATCACCATCAAGCGCGCCCCATCCGCATCGAGCATGACATCGTTCGGGACGAATACCCCCGCAGCGGAAAGGCGCTCCACAACTGGATGCCTTAAGTCGCAAAATTCAAGTTTCACAGAATCGTCGACGTAAGGCCGCGTGTAGTCGAAGCGGTGGGCCGCCTCAGCAAAGCTCGCGTGAACGTCGAGATCGGCGAGCGCTTGCGACAGCGCGAACAGGCGACTCACATGCTGGGCCACACGCTTGCGGAGTGCCTCGAAAATCTCGGTTTCCACCGCCTTGAGTTTGACGTCGGCGGTCTCGATTTTTTGTTCGAGTTCCTCGAGTTCCGACGTCACATAGCGCTCGCCATTCGCGATGGTTTGCTTTCTACGGTAGTCACTCGGGACGCTGCCCAGGTTTGAACGCGTAATCTCGATGTAGTAACCAAAAACGCGTGTATAGCGAATCTTCAGCGACTGGATACCAGTGCGCTTTCGCTCGCGCTCCTCGATCGCCAAGAGTACGTCTTTGCTCGACGAAGACAGCATGCGCAGCTCGTCCACGCGCCCGTCGAGTCCATCGCGAACGACCCCGCCTTGCCCCGCACTCAGCGGCAAGTCCTCGGCCAGGGATTGCTCGAGATCCGCGAGCAAATCCTCGCACAAATCCGAAGGGGCAAGCGAGCGCAAGACGTCGCCGATGAGGTCCCCTTCGTGATGTGCGAGCAAGGTGTGAACCTCACGGCTCTCCCGCAAGGCGCCGCGGATGGCGCCAAGGTCGCGCGGATGCGCAATGCCCTGTGCGGCACGTGTCGCAAGTCGCTCGATGTCGCCTACAGACGCCAAGGATCGGCGCAAAGCTTCGCGGGCGGGGGCGTCGTTCAGTAGGGCTTCGACGATGTCGTGGCGCCTGCGAATCGCAGTGACGTCGGTGAGAGGCGCGAGCAACCTGCGCCGCAGCGCTCGGGCGCCCATGGACGTCGCGGTTTGATCGAGCAACCCGAGGAGCGAGCCCTTTCGCTCGCCTGACAACGTGCGCACAAGCTCGAGATTGCGTACAGCCGCTTCGTCGAGTGCAAGGTGCTCCGACGGGCTGTAGCCGCTCAACGACGTAAACGTCAGCGGCGTAGTCGGCTGGTTTAGTTGGGCGTAAGAAACCGCTTGAGCCGCCGCACTCAGGACGACAGGTGCATGGACGCTCCCTGCCCGCTCGCGCTCCTCCTCGCCGAGCGCGGCACGCAGCACGCTTACTTCATCCATCTCGGGCGCTGCCTTCGCAAATACGCAGCGTGGCAGTAAGCGCGAGAGCGAGCTCAGGAGTCCACCGCCCTCCCCTTGAAGCAACACTTCGCGCGGGTCGAGGCGCAATAGCTCGGCCAATACCGTCGTGGAATCGGGCAATGCGCAGCCACGAAGCTCCGAGGTGGACAGCTCCAAGGTCACAAGCCCGAACTGCCCCCCCTGCTGGACCACGGACGCAAGGTAGTTGTGCGCGCGCGCATCGAGCACCTCTGGGTCTAGGACCAGGCCCGGCGTTACCACACGCACGACCTCGCGCGGTACGATGCCTTTGACCGTCGCGGGATCCGCCATCTGTTCGCAGATGGCCACGCGCTTACCCTGCTCGAGCAGGCGCGCGATGTACTGTGTGGCCGCGTGGTGCGGAACACCGGCCATCGGGATAGGCTCGTCCGCCGGGCTCTTGCTGCGCGACGTGAGCGTGAGGTCGAGCGCACGCGCGGCCTCTACGGCGTCCTCGTAAAAGAACTCGTAGAAATCGCCCATCCGAAAGAACAAAAGCGCGTCCGGATACTGCTCTTTGGCCCGGAAATACTGCTGCATCACGGGCGTGTGTCGGCCGGACTTTGCGCCTGCCACGTCGGTCTCCAATCAGCGATAGACTGCGGTCGTGTCGCGTCCAAATGGGTTGAGCGTAAAGCGCTTGAGCCCCTGGTTCGCGCTGTCGACCACGAAAAGGTCGTTCGTCGTCGGGAAGAAGCGAATGCTCTTGGGCAACGCATCCGGGTAGTCGTTCTGAGGCACGACCGAGCTCGACAGGATTGTGCGCCCGCCCACTGTACCTATCACCGCCGAAGTACGGTTGAGGTCCGTAGCGAGAGTGAACGCCAACGACGTATTTTGGAAGGGACGGCCCCGAACCGTTCGGGCGCGGAATCGTGGATCCTTCTCCGGATCCAGCACGCAACGCCCGCCCTCGTCCGTTTTCATGCGAGACAAGAAGCCCGTAGTGGATCCCAGCACGAGAAGGACCTTGCGCACCTCAACCGCCTCTTCGTTGCTTCCTACTCCCGCGCCGGCAGCGTTGACGCGCTCATCTCCGACTCGAAGCTGGAAGCCAACGAACTCGGGGTAGCACTCGATGATCTTCGCCGCCTCGGCGGCTGCGCGCTGGGCGTACGCTGCGTCCGCATTGCGCTCGTCGCGGGTCTTCAGCTCGTCGTCGATGACGCTGCCTTCCGTGCGTCCTAGCGCGCGCACCAACAGGCGGTCGTCGTACGCTCGAATGATCTTGAGAGCCGGCTGGTCGCCGCTCACCGGGGCTGTGCAGGTACTCGGATTGCTCGCGGGAGCCCCCTGAATGAGCACCTGATCGCCCACGCCATCTTGCGCGCCGCGCGTGCACAGGTTGGTCCCCTGAGGCGCATGTACCCACAGCATTTGATCGAGGGGTGCGAGGTCATCTGATTCGTCACCCCCGGCAACTCCGGCATCCGCGTCAACGTTCCCCGTGTCCGCTTCAAGGTCGCTCGCCGCGACGCGCGTCACGTAGCCACTCGTAAAGGCGAGCCCAGGCAACACGCGGTCCTCTTCGATCGACCACTGGTTGTCTTGCTGGTTCCAGGGATCCGGAGGAACGCAGATGTTGGTGCCTCCAGCAGCAGCTACGTAAGGAGACCAGGTGGAACCGTCGTCGCCGAGCGACGGCGTAGTGCAATCAGGCTCAACAAATGCAGTGGTCGGAGACACCGCGACCGTCGGTTCGCGGCCGGCCAAGAGACGCAGTGCATTGCGTTGAACCGCAAGTGGGACCGGAGTGGACTTATCGAGCAGCTGTGCCTGTGTGGTGCGCAGCGGCTTCTCGTCACCGTCTTCGTCGACGCACGACGTCCGTGCCCGGCACGGGACGTCGAGGTCGAGGATGTCGAGCACACCGACTTCGCCCGCAAGCGAGACCACCATCAGGAACACGCCACGCAACGTCGTAGGCCCGGCGGCCGCAGCGATGTCGTAACGGCGCTGCAGCTTGGGCCGCTCGGTGCGCAACGTGTCGAGTTCGATGGACAGCTGATCGATCTCCTCCTGTTCGGCCCCCGCAACGCGTGCATCAGCCCGCTTTTGCTCAGTCGCGGCAATCTCACGCGCATTACTCGTGAGCTGTATTTCCAGCTGACGCGCGATGGTGTTCTTGTTCTTCGGCTCAACCCCCGCGCCACAAGTCTCTGGCGACAAGCCTCGCGTGTCGACGACCTCGAGCACGGAGCCGACCCCGAACATCAGCGAGCGGTCTCGATATCGAACCGGCATGGGTGGCGCAAGCGGCGTGACCTTGGCCCCGTCCGCCCCCGTCTCGAGCGCAAACTGCATCAAGCTCCCATCGCGATCATCGAGCGCATACAGATAGCGCTTCTGATCCGTGGCCTCGCTGGAGATGGGCTCTTGCGAAAAAATATCGACCGTCTCGGGCACGTACGCCGTGAATGCGAAGTCGCGTACAGGCGCTCCCATGGGAACCGCGCCGCGCGTCACCAGGCTGCCATCGACCCCCAGCGAGAACACGTGCAGCACGGGCATGACCCGGTCGCTCACGAACAACAAGCCCGAAAGCGCATCGTAACGCATGCGTGTCGGCTGCGAGGCAGGCGTGCCCTCCACAACCGCTTCGGGCGCACGCGGCAGCTCGGCCGGGCGAGGCTCGAACGCATACCCAAGGCCGCACGCTGCCACATAGGCAGGAGCGTCAGTCGTCAGCGCTTCGGCGCGCGCAATCTGGTTGCCAGGCACGCGGAAATACTGCGGCACGGCGGGCACGGCGTTTTCGCCAGCGCCGACCATCAGGAAGGGGGAATCAGGTTCCTCGCCGCCTCCCGCGTCTGCACCGACTCCGCCATCCGCTAGCACATCTTTCGCAGCGCCCACCTGGACGCGCGCCAACAGACCGAGATCGGGCAACGTCAGCCACAGCGCTTCGTCGGGACCGAACAACATGTCCCGCGGCGCACCATCGACAGGCACGCGTGTAAGTCGCGAGGCAATCAGGAGCTCTGGGCCACAAGCCACGCCGGTTCGAAAGCGGCACGTGGCCACTGCACGCACCGCTTGTTCGTCGGCACTTGCGATATACGTCCACGGCGGCCCTTCGGGAAATTCAGGGTCGAATCCGGGCGTAGGACGCTCGGGGGGGACCACGACGGCAGTGGGCAAGCCTCCGACGTCGACGAAGGTGAAGCCCGGGATTTGCTGATCGCTATCGAGAACGCGCTGCGCTTCCAGGTCCACCGCAGCGACCTCGCCGCGCACGGTCTGGGTCACGAGTGCATGCAGCACAGGTCGCGCATCCGGCCTGCAATTCTTTTGGACAAGCTCAGGTGGCGCCAGGGGTTCTTCGGCCGCAGTTGGCGCACAACAACGAAGCGGCAAAGGAGACGCGTTCTCATTGCCCTTACTCAGGTCGATGCACGCGAGCTCGACAGCTTCCGGACGCTGAAAGGCAAACGATGGGCCGGAGCTCGTGTTATTTGAGCATGCGGTCGTGAACGCGAGCGCAATCAAACCCAAAGAGCGAAGACCCTCACGAGTGTTCCTCATCAGCGAATCCTCTCGGGGAAAGTGAGCTCGCCTAGCGTCGCGACGATGCGCGGCGGCGGCCTGGAACGGTCCGTCAATCCACTCAAACTTACGACACGCACGACCGAAGCGCGAAAGTCCGCAACGTACATAAGCTTTCGTCCCTCATCGACGACCATGTCGAAAGGCCCCGAAAAGCCTGTTATTACAGCCACCGTTCGCCGCGTCTGTGGGTTGACCACGAAGACGGAGCCCGCGTTGAAGCTGCTCGCGAAGAGTAGCTTCTGCGAGTCCACCGTTCCGAGCACGAGCTTGCTGGGGCCTGCGCCAAGCCCTAATCCGTCGATCGTACGCGCCTCGCTCGAGGCGGTCGTGTCGATCCTCAAAAACGCCAGCGACTGCAGTGTTCCGCGAATCAAAACGAACAGGTCGTTGGGGTCATCTGGAGACGCCAGTACGGCACGCAGATCGGTGGGAGAAGTCAGGTCGCGTAGAACGAGATCGGAAGTTGCGAAGAGCAAACGATTGCCCGCCCCACGCGGCACGACACCGACGCGACTTATCGCGCTGCTGAGCGACGACGTGACATAAAGCAACTGGGATGCCGTCGGGTTCTGCGGGTCGACCCCAGACACGGAAACCGAAGTGGCCCGTCGCGCGCCGCCAGTGAGGACGTCTTCCAAGATGGGCCCGCGACCATCGCCGCGGTCTACGAACAGGCTCAGCTCGCCCTGCTCGTGCACCGTTGCGACGAAGTTGGCGTCTGCATCCCGGCCCTCGATGCCCAGATCCCCGAGCCTACCCGCCACCATGGCGTTCGGTGTTGGCGGGAGCCTCTCGGCGTCCGACTTACTCTGCGTGTTCTTGGGGTCGGGCCCGCGCGTGCAGTCGCCTTCATCGCCGCCGCAGGTCAGTTTTCCGTCGGCTTGCGCATCGAGATACAGCAAGCGATTGCCGCTGCGCACCGTCACGTAAAGCGTCTTCCCATCGGGCGCGAGCGCGACTGCCGAGGCGTAACTGTCGGTCAACACCTGGCCAACGAAGATGTCCTCGTGCCTGGACTTGATGCAGCACCGGCTGGAATCGCTGGAGTCATCGTAGGCTCCGGGCTCATCGCACAGGATGCCTCGCTGACTGCTGTAGTCGCGGCTAGGTGGCAGCAGAATCGGTCCCAATGCGATTCCGCTATCCATGCCGGCGTCGAGGTCGTCGCCCGCGTCTGCAAGCCCTGCATCGGCATTGCCAATGTCGCCCGCGTCGCCGGCGTCCGCAAGGCCCGCGTCCGCAAGGCCCGCATCCGCAAGGCCCGCATCGCCGTCCGATCCGGCATCCGCATCGTTCGTGTCCGACGCGTCAGGGTACATCGTATGGTCGGTAACCAGATTTGCGTCTGGAACCCCCGCGTCCGACGCCCCTCTAGTAGAGAGAACGAAGCACCCCTCGGGGTCGCCCTCGGATCCAATCTCCTCTTCCAGCTCGTCCAGGTTGTATGAGTGGACGCTGCCTGCGTTGTAACGCAGGTCGAAGTTCGAGTTCACGACGTACAGGAATTCGTTGTCCTCCGAGAGCGCAAGCGCCACCGGATAGGCGATCTTGCCTACGGGGGGCGCAATGCCGGGGTTGTCGAGGTTGCAGCCAGCCGCAAGCAGCAAAGCGCAGCAAAAACTCGTGGGCCTCCACCATCCAACCTGGGCGGCGCCTTGGGGCGTCTTCATTGCCGCGGCAAGCTAGTCCCTCGCTCCTGTGTGGGCAACCGCCGAAGCGATAAACGCGCCGCAACCAACCGGTTTGCGACGCGCCTCTCAGGGTTACCCGGACACGATGGGCACGAGGCTAGCCCCAGGGATCGAGGACCTCGGTCTTGGTGGAGGGAGCCTTGGTGGGCTTCTTCTCCTCCGCCGCTGGCTTGGCAGGCTCTACCGGTTTAGCGGGCGTCGTCGTGGTCGCCTTACCCGAAGTTGAGGACGAAGAACTCTTGCTTGATGCTGGCTTCTTCGCCGAAGAAGCCTTTTCCTTCTCGAGCTCCACCGTGAGTTGGGGCTGGGTGAACGAGTTGACCCGCACCGTCTGCTCCCGGTGCCCATCTAGCTTGAGCAACAAGTCGAGGGCCGCCTCGGTGCGTTCGGGGCGGGGGATTTGGAATGGCGTGTGTCCAAGCAACCCTCCCTCGTTGTAGACGCCAGCGCCTGCCGGCACGCTAGCTATCGTCACCTGCACGACGGCTTCCGCAGGCACCGTGGTGCCTGTCGACGAGGTATCCGTAGGAGGCGTCACCGTGGGCGGCGGGGTAGCCGGAACCTCCGCCACCGGAGTCGGCTCGGGCTTGACCTCCTCAGGCTCTCCACCCGACATGGCCAACAGAATCCCGCCGCCCACGACCAAGACCGCGGCCAGCGCGCCCACGATAAGCCCGGTGCTGCTCTTCTTCGGCAGCACGACATCGCCCACGTCCATCGTGAACCCGGAGCCTGTCCCCTGCGCTCCGGTCGCATTCTGCGTGCCCGTGAGGGATGCGCGACGCACGCCCTCCACCACAGCAGACGGCGTAAGCCCCTGCTCGGCGAGCTCAAGGTCGGCCAAGACCTCCTGCATCGACTGATATCGAAGGTCTGCCTTCTTCGAGAGGCACTTCATCAGGATGGCTTCGAGCGAAGCCGGCACATCCACAGGCGGGGGCAACTCGTGAGGTCGCACCGGCTCCTCGTAGAGGTGCTTGGTGAGGATGCCCATCAAGTTGTCCGCGTCGAACGGGACCCGGGACGAGGTCATCTCGTACATGATGACGCCCAGCGCGTAGATGTCCGTGCGCTTGTCGACCTGCGTGCCCGCGCACTGCTCGGGGGACATGTAGTGCGGCGTTCCGAAAACCTGCCCCACCTGCGTGAGCTTGCTCTTGGCTCCGCCGACCTTGGCAATACCAAAGTCGAGAACCTTGACGAAGTCCTTATCGCCGCCGCGCGAGATCAGATAAATGTTATCCGGCTTGAGATCGCGGTGAACGATGCCGATATCGTGCGCCGCACCGAGCGCGCGGCACAGTTGCTTGGCGATGTGAATCGTGCGGCGTGCCTCGAGCGGCCTGCCCGGCTCAATGGCACGCGTGAGCGAGATGCCATCAAGAAACTCCATGACGAAATAGGTGGAGCCGTCGGCGAGCGCACCGAAATCGCTGATGTCGATGATGTGGTGGTTTCCGATGGCAGTGGCGCTCTGAGCCTCTTGCCGGAAACGCTGCACGATCTCTTGATCCTTGGAGACCTCGGCCTTGAGCACCTTGATCGCAAGGGCCTTGTTCAGCGTGGTGTGACGCGCCTTGTAGACAAGGCCCATGCCGCCTTCGCCGAGGACCTTTTCAATCTCGTAGCGGCCATCCAGCACCTGACCGATCAAAGGATCGACGTTCGTCGGCTGGGTCACTAGCTTGAGGTGTTCGGTGCTCATCTCAACCTCGAGACGCGCGGCTAAAAACGCGTCCCCTCTCTCTAACGGATGGTCGGCCGCGAGGATCTATCCGCCTCGGCCAGGCCTGGTCTATGCGAACACGCGCGAAGCGTGCTCCCTATTCACTTCGGTAAGGTATACCGCTACGCCCGATATTTTCATGATTCGCTGGGGCCAGCGAGTACAAAGCGCGCAGCACTAAGTGGGTAAGGTAGGACAAAGTCCTTGCGCGCCTAGGCGTAGCACCCAGTCGAGCGCCTCGCCGGTCTTGCAGAGCAGGCCGAGCTTTCCAGACCGGCCAATACGAGCCAGCCCAGATGCCCAAGCTACCCCCAGAGAGGGCCATCCTAGGGCACGAGGGGCGAGGGACGACAATGCCTCCGCGTACCCTACATCGCGCTGGCCCACCACCAGATCAAGTGGGTGGGGCCGTGCGCTGTGCTGGAGGGGAACCTGAGTCAGGTGGACGCCCAAGGGGCGCAAGCGCGAGAGTCGCCGCAGATTCTGCCAGGGGATTTCATGGTAAGCGCCGCGGATGACCACGCCCCAGCCACTGGGCAGCGTCGGCAGCAAGCGTTCCGCGTTCTCGGCCTCGAGTTCAAGCCAGCACTCTCGACCCTGGGCCGGCGGCAGATCGCTGCCTGAGGTCACGGGACAGACGATTCCATCGAGGCACATGGAGACCTTCGCGCGCAGCGTGTCGAGCGGTGAGCCGTACGCCCAGAGAGCACAGGGCCTGAGCTTACGCAGCTCCACGGCAAGCTCGGGGAAGCGCTGCGCGTTCAGAAGCAAATCGGGCGGAGCAGATCGCAAGCGCTCGCACAGACCTCGAAAGGTCGGTGCATCTTCGTCGATATCGGCAAGACACTGCGCGACCAACGCGTTTAGATCGTTCATGGCGCGACCCCTGAACCGAGATGAAACGCTCCGAGCAGCCCTGCGCGATGGCCGAGCCCCGGCGCAACCAGGAACTGAGCTATGCCTGCTTCTGAAAGCTCTGGCCGCGGCACGTATCCAGCTAACGCCTTCACGACCTCGACGCGCACGCGTTCGATGAGGTTCGGGCGCGCGAGAACGCCGCCACCGAGCACGATGCGATGTGGAGAATAGGCGAGAATCGCAGTGGTCACGAGGTGTGCAAGATAGCGCGCTTCGAGCTCCCAAACTGGATCATCATCCGCGAGCGTCGCCGGACTTTCGCCCGTGCGCAAGCTGAGCGCCCGCGCCGAAGCGACCCCCTCGAGACATCGGCCGTGAAAGGGACACGCGCCTTCGTAGCGACAGAAATCCGGCGCACGGATGTGCCCGAGCTCGGGATGCATCAAGCCGTGCAAAGGCTTGCCTCCGATGACGACTCCGACGCCGATTCCGGTGCCCACCGTGATGTACACCGCGTGCTCGGCGCCGCGGGCCGCGCCGTAGATTTGTTCAGCAAGCGCCGCCGCATTGACGTCAGTGTCGATGGCCACGGGAACCTGCAACGCGTGGCTCAGGCGAGGCGCGATGGATGTGTCCGACCAACCCGACTTCGGCGTCTTACGCAAGCAGCCCCAATGCGCGTCCGCTCGGTTGAGCTCGAGCGGGCCGAACGACGCGATGCCGAGCGCTCCTAACTGCCCGCGGTGTGGCGCAAAGAACGCTTCGATGGCAGCGAGCGTCGACTCCGGGTCGCGAGTTTCAATGCGCGTCTCAGCGCTTAAACCGTGCGCAGCGTGCCCGACGGCACACAGCACCTTGCTACCGCCGAGCTCCACCGCCCCCACGAGCATGGCGTGCGCCTACGCTTTCTCGTCCGCAGGAGGCTCAGCATCCTCGGGCTCGTCATCGAACTCCCCTTCAATCAGCGGGATTTCTTCGTCGTCGGTGTCCCCCGCGGCGTCAGAATCTTCTTCTGCTTCGGCGTACTCGGCGTCAGCCGGACCTTGATCGTCGTCGGTCGCGGCTTCGACGCTATCTTCAGCTGTCGGCGTCGCGTCGCCATCCGATGCGACATT
>CAZEWA010000048.1:0-29584 GCA_964515685.1 uncultured Polyangiales bacterium
AGATGGCCAAGTCGCTAGTCATCGTCGAGTCCCCCGCCAAAGCAAAGACCATCCAAAAGTACCTCGGAAAAGACTACGAGGTGATGGCTTCTAAGGGTCACATTAAAGATCTCCCCAAGCGGGGCGGCGTCGATATCGAAAACGATTTCGAGGAGACGTACGAGGTCATCGAAGAGAAGGGCAAAGGCGACATCGTTAAATCGATTCGCGATAAGGCGAAGAAGGTCGACCAAGTCCTGCTTGCCATGGACCCTGATCGCGAAGGAGAAGCGATTGCCGCTCACATTCTGCAGGAAGTGAAGGCTGCAGAGCCTGACCGCATCGCACGTCGCGTCCTCTTTAATGAGATCACGAAGAAGGGTGTCTTCGAGGGCCTTTCGCATCCGCGCGACATCGATGAACACCTGTACGAGGCCCAGCGCACACGGCGCGTGCTCGATCGTATCGGTGGCTACCCGCTGTCGAATCTGTTGTGGAAAAAGCTGGCTTTCGGGCTGTCGGCCGGGCGCGTTCAGACCCCGGCGCTGCGTCTCATCGTAGACCGGCAGCGTGAGATCGATGCTTTCATTCCCGTGAGCTATTGGCTCGTGGACGTGGCGCTCAAGGGCAAGGCAGAGCGCGGATTCACGGCGCTGCTCGATTCTGTGGACGGCCAAAAGCTCGAGAAAGTGAGCTCGCGCCCGTCTGCGACCACGGAGCTAGAAGCGCAGCGCTACGTGAACGACCTCAAGGGGGCAACGTTCCGCGTCGCGGCAATCACCAAGCGTCAGCAGCGCCGCAAGGCACCCGCTCCGTACACCACATCGAAGTTGCAGCAGGACGCCTCCACGCGTTTGGGCATGCAGCCGAAGCGCACGATGCGCGTGGCGCAGGGCTTGTACGAAGGTATTTCCCTCGGTAAGGGCAAGGAAGCCGAGCTCGTTGGTCTCATCACCTATATGCGTACGGATAGCGTGCGTGTATCGGATGATGCGGTCACGGAAGTGCGCACTTGGATCGAAAGCCACTACGGCAAAGGATTTTTGCCGAGCGAGCCCAACGCCTTCAAGACGAAGAACCAGCAGAATGTGCAAGACGCACACGAAGCGATTCGTCCCACGCGCCTCGATTTGCCGCCTGACGCGGTCAGCGAATATCTCAAAGAAGAGCAGCTCAAGCTCTACAAGCTCATCTGGGATCGATTTGTAGCGAGCCAGATGACGCCGGCTGTCTACGACCAAACCGGCGTGGACATCGAGGGCAAAGTCGAGAAGCGCAGCTACGGCTTGCGTGTAAGCGGCAGTGTATTGCGCGAGGCTGGCTGGCGTAAGGTCTACGGAGCGGGCGAGACTCAACTTGCTGGTGAAGAAGAGGGCGCGCCGACCGACGAAGAGAACACGCTCCCGCCTATCGACGAGAACGAGGTGCTCGCACTCGTGGATCCGCCGGGCGCAGTCAGCACGCACAAGCAGACTGAGCCGCCGCCCTTTTTCAACGAAGCAAGCCTCGTCAAGAAGCTCGAAGAAGAAGGCATCGGACGTCCCAGCACGTACGCCGAAATCCTCAGCAAGGTGTTGGCGCGCGACTATGTCGTGAAGGTCGAAAACCGGCTGGTGGCCAGCGACCTCGGCAAGCTCGTGATCGAAAAGCTGGTGGAGGATAAGTTCGACCTCGCCGACATCAGCTTCACGCGCAAGCTCGAGGAAGACTTGGACGCGATTGCCGATGCGCGCATGAAGCGCCTCGATGTGCTCAAGCCGTTCCATCAGCGCCTCACGAAGCAAATCGAGAGCGCGCTCGAGCACAAGGGCAAGTGGTGGCCGGATCCCGAGCCACTCGAAGAGCCGTGTCCGGATTGCGGCAAAGTCTTGGTGAAGCGCTGGGGCAAGAACGGCCCCTTCATCGGCTGCACGGACTACCCGGACTGCAAGTACACGCGCGACCTCGGCATCAGCGGCGAAGAAGCCGACAGCCGCAAGCCCGTACTCACCGACTACGAGTGCAACGAATGCAGCTCGAAGATGATGAAGCGCTGGGGACGAAACGGCTGGTTCTTGGGTTGTTCGCAGTACCCGAAGTGCAAGGGCACGCGCCCCATGCCGCTCGGTGTGAAGTGCCCCAAGTGCGAAACCGGTGAGATCATCGAGATCAAGAGCAAGGGGCGCGGCCGCGTGTTTTACGGCTGCAGCAACTACAACATCGAGAGCATCAAGTGCGACTTCCGGTCTTGGCAAAAGCCCGTGCAGATTCCCTGCCCGGACTGCAATGCCAAGTTCTTGGTGCGCGCTGGCAAGAGCGATGAGCCGGGCATCTTGAAGTGCCTCACCGAGAACTGCGGTTTCCAGCGCGATGAAACGCCAGAGGAGTTCAGCGGTAAGCCGCAGAAGCCCACAGCTTCGGACCTGGATGCCACTGGCACGGGCGACGAAGATTGAGCGGCGTAGTCGTCATTGGCGCGGGGCTCGCGGGCTCCGAGTGCGCGTTTCAACTCGCTGAGCGTGGCGTCGATGTCACGTTGATCGAGCAGAAACCGGCACGCCGAACCCCAGCGCAGCATCACGATTTTTTTGCGGAGCTCGTGTGCTCAAACAGCTTTCGTGGCGCGGATCTTACGAACGCTGTCGGGCTCATCAAAGAAGAGATGCGGCGCCTTGGCTCGCTCGTGATGCAAGTCGCGGACCTCACGCGCGTGCCTGCGGGTGGGGCGTTGGCCGTGGATCGTGAGAGGTTTGGCGCCGAGATCACGCGCCGCCTCCACGCGCATCCGCATATCTCTGTGGTGTGCGAAGAAGTCACGAAGCTGCCTGAGCAGCGGCCCCTGGTTCTGGCCACAGGTCCGCTCACGGGGGATGCGCTCGCGCTCGACCTTGCGGGCTTGATAGGTCAGGAACACTTGGCCTACTACGATGCGATTGCGCCGATCATCTCGGCGGAGAGCATCAACTGGGACCGGGTTTTTCGTGCGTCCCGCTACGACAAGGGCGGAGACGACGCGTACGTAAACTGCCCTCTCAACAAGGAAGAGTACGAAGCTTTCGTCGACGCAGTGCTGGCTGCGGAAAAAGTGGAAGCGCGCGAATTCGAGGAGCTCAAGTACTTCGAAGGCTGCTTGCCCATCGAAGTGATGGCCGAGCGGGGCCGCCGCACGCTCGCCTTCGGGCCGATGAAGCCCGTTGGGCTCACGGATCCGCGCACGGGACGCTGGCCGAGTGCCGTGGTGCAGCTGCGCGTCGAGGACGGTGCAGCCACGGCCTACAACATGGTCGGCTTCCAGACGCGCATGAAGTTTCCCGAGCAGAAGCGGGTTTTTGGCCTCATTCCAGGGCTCGAAAACGCGGAGTTTCAGCGCTTCGGTAGCGTGCACCGCAACACCTTCGTGCATTCGCCGACCGTCCTGAGCGACGGCTTCGACTTGAAGGTGGCCCCTGGTGTGTACCTAGCGGGACAAATCTCCGGGGTGGAGGGCTACATCGAGAGCTCCGCTGCGGGCCTGTGCATCGGGCTGCTTCTGGCCCAAAAAGCTCGCGGCGCCGAACCTGCGTTGCCGCCCGCGACGACGGCATTGGGAGCCCTTATGGGGCATCTTCGCCGCCCAAATGAGCGCTTTCAGCCGTCGAACATCACTTGGAGCATGTTCCCGGAGATCGAGCTCGACACGCCCCTCACCAAGAAGAACAAGGGGGTCCGCCGCGAGGCTATGGTTCAGCGCGCACTCTCAGACCTCGAAAGGTTTGGCCTTTCCGGCGCGTTGGGCGAGACTAGGCAGAGCGTGGCGTAAGGAGGCTGCGCGAGCCCCATGACGCATTTCCCCCCCCCTGCGATTTATGAGCGAAGGCGCAAGTTTGTCCGCCGACTTGGGATGGGCTTGTCCGCCGTAATGATTCTCACGGTTCTGGTGATCTTTGGCCTGATTGTGCGCAGTGAGAGTGCCCACGATGAGGCGAGCTGTCCGTTTGCGAGCCTCAGTGAGCGCACCCTCGGCGTTGCACGTGTTCTCGAGGAAACCCGTGAGTGCGTGAGCGGCGTGGAGGAGCGCCGTTGGCTGGTCGAGCGGAGCGGGCAGGAGACCTACGAGCTTGCTCGCAAGCGCCTAGACAAGGCGCGCTTCGCAGAGGATCGCTTTGCCTGGAAGCTCGAGGCGAACGAGCAGCAGAAGCTCAGCGTGCACATCGTGGTCGATGGCCAGACACTGAGCGAGTTTCACGAAGAAGACGTCGGGCGGTAGGCCGTGACGGCGCTCGAGACGCAGATAGAGGCTTTCGAACGCTACCTTACCGGTGAGCGTCGTGCCTCTCCACTCACGGTCAGCACCTACCTGCGCGATCTACATGCGTTGGTTTCGTTTCTGTCGCGTGCGCCCGAAAAGGCCGACGCTGCGCAGCTCACAGTGCGCGACCTGCGCTCGTTCCTGGCTTCGTTCAAAGAGGCCAAGGAGCCAGCGACCGTGATTCGCAAGGTGTCCGCGCTGCGCGCGTTCTATCGCTTTCTCTTGCGCAAAAAGTTGGTCGCGAAGAACCCTGCGGCAGAGCTGCGAACACCCAAGCTCAAGCGCAAACTGCCGACGTTCCTCGCCGTGGAAAAGGCCAACGAGACCACCGAGATGCCCACAGCCGTGGGAACCACCACGGCGCATCTGCGTGATCGAGCCATGCTCGAGGTTTTGTATGGATCAGGCGTGCGTGTGAGCGAGCTTGCGGGCTTGGATCTCGGAGCTTTGGACTTATCGGCAGGCATTGCACGCGTGCTCGGAAAAGGCAGCAAGGAACGCCTCGTGCCACTCGGAAGCCAGGCACGCGAAGCTATCGCGCAGTACCTAGAAGTGCGGCACCTGCTGCACGATGCCAAGACGCAACGCCAGGATCCGGATGCGTTGTTTCTGGGCGCACGTGGCGAGCGGCTCGGCGTTCGGCAGGTGCAAAAGCTCGTGAAGCGCTACGGCATGCTCGCCACGGGGACGCACACGCTGCACCCCCATGCGCTGCGTCATAGCTGCGCCACACACCTGCTCGACGCGGGGGCGGACTTGCGCAGCATTCAAGAGCTACTCGGGCACGCGAGTCTCTCGACTACGCAGCGCTACACCCACGTCAGCGTCGACAAACTGCAGGCGATTTACACGAAGGCCCATCCGCTCGCGCGCGCACGGGATGAGTAGCGCCTAAGAAGGTGTTCCACAGAAACTAGCCCGCCCTCGACGCCGATCCAGGCTAGTTTCTGTGGAACACCTTCTAAACGCACGGGCTTTTGTGCAAGTGGAAGCTTTCGTGCGACAGCGTGCGTTGCCGGTATCCCGGCTATTGACAGTCGGTTGAGTCGTCCTTACGACTAGTTATCCATGCCGCAAAAACCCGAATTTCGATCCACCACCATCGTGGCCGTACGGCGTGATGGTCGCGCTGCCATGGCGGGCGATGGCCAAGTTTCGCTCGGTCAAACCGTGCTCAAAGACAAAGCCAGAAAGGTCCGGCGCATCGGGGATGGCAAGGTCGTCGTCGGGTTCGCCGGAGCCACTGCGGATGCGTTCTCCTTGCTTGAGCGGCTCGAGCAAAAGCTCAAAGAACACCGAGGCAGCCTGTCGCGCGCTTCGGTCGAGCTTGCGAAAGACTGGCGCACCGATCGCGCGCTGCGCAGGCTCGAAGCCATGATCATCGCCATGGATGGGCAGCATACGTTCTTGCTGAGCGGCACAGGAGATGTGGTGGAACCCGACGACGGCGTTATTGCCATCGGTTCGGGCGGCATGTACGCGCTTTCTGCGGCGCGCGCTTTGATGCGCAACACCGCCTTGCCCGCCGCCGACATCGCGCGCGAGGCGATGAAAGTCGCAGGCGAAATCTGTGTGTACACGAACCATGAAGTCGTGCTCGAAGAGGTGTCGTCGTGAGTGGCTCGCAGTCGTTTACACCGCGTGAGATTGTCAGCGAGCTCGATCGCTATATCGTGGGCCAGGCGAAGGCCAAGCGAGCGGTCGCGATTGCGCTGCGAAATCGCTTCAGGCGTCAGCGGGTACCCGCGGATCTGCGCGATGAGATAGCGCCGAAGAACATCATTATGATCGGTCCGACCGGCGTCGGTAAGACCGAGATAGCGCGGCGCTTGGCCAAGCTGTCTCAGGCGCCGTTCGTAAAAGTCGAGGCCACCAAGTTCACCGAAGTTGGCTACGTCGGGCGCGACGTTGAGTCGATGATCCGGGACCTTGTGGAACACGCTATCGAGCTTGTACGCGCTGAGCAAAAAGAAGGCGTGAAGACGCGTGCCGAACAACAGGCAGAAGACCGCCTCGTGCGGCTCATCGCGCGTCCGCAGCCCGCTCCAAAAGTAGAAGAACCTGCGCCCGCGCAGCAGGCCTTCGGTCCTTTCAACTTCGCGTGGCCAGCCGCCAAGCAAGAGAGCGAGCCCGTGATCGCGGAGTCGGAGCTTGCCGATACGCGGCGCAGGTTGCGCTTGGGCGAGTTCGAGGAGCGCCATGTCGAAATCGACGTCGAAGAGCCGGGTGGCTCTCCGCTCATGTCCATCTTCGGTGGCCCCGGCATGGAAGAGGTCGAGCGCAAAATGGGCGACATGCTTGCGGGTCTTTCCGGTGGCAAGGGCCGAGCCAAGCGGCGCAGCATTCGAGTGCGCGATGCACGTAAGGTGCTCGAGCAGCAGGAGGCGGAGCGCCTCATCGACCTGGACACCGTCAAGCGTCTGGCCGTGGAACGCACCGAGCAAAGCGGCATCGTCTTTCTAGACGAAATCGACAAGATTGCGTCACGCGGAGGGATGCACGGTCCGGACGTCTCCCGGGAGGGCGTGCAGCGGGATTTGCTGCCCGTGGTTGAAGGCAGCACGGTGAGTACGAAGTACGGCCCGGTCAAAACGGATCACATTCTGTTCATCGCGGCCGGCGCGTTCCACGTGGCCGAGGTCAGTGACCTCATCCCCGAGTTGCAGGGAAGGTTTCCTGTGCGCGTGGAGCTCGAGTCACTGACCCAAGACGACTTTGTCCGCATCCTCACCGAACCCAAGAATGCCCTGACCCGCCAATATCAGGCGCTGATGGCCACAGAGGGCGTCGAGTTGACCTTCACCGAGGGCGCGCTGAAGGCCTTGGCGGGCTACGCAGCAGAGGCCAACGACCGGGCTGAGAACATCGGCGCGCGGCGTCTGCACACGATCTTGGAAGCACTGCTCGATGACCTGAGCTTCCGGGCAGGCGAGATGGCCGAGCGGGAGGTCGTGATCGACGAGGAGAAGGTCAAGACAACCCTGGCTCCCATCCTCGCCAACGAAGACCTGGCCAAGTACATCCTCTGACGACCCTGTGCTTGAAGACGGCCTTGGGGTTCTGCGCGAGCCGTCACGACTGGCTCGTTTTGTTCCGGCTTCGGTGCTATCTCCTGCGTCTTCAGCCACATGCAGGACCTCATCGCCAAAGCCGCCACGCTCCACGAAGCTCTACCGTACATTCGGCGCTTCCACGGGCGTACTGTTGTCATCAAATATGGCGGGCACGCCATGATCGACCCCGCGCTGCAACAGAGCTTTGCACGCGACGTGGTCTTGATGCGCTACGTCGGGATCCATGTGGTCGTCGTGCACGGCGGCGGGCCGCAGATCGACAAAGAGCTCGCCGCCATGGGTGTGGTCTCGGAGCGCATCGATGGCCTGCGCGTCACCGACGAGCGGACGATGGAAGTGGTCGAGATGGTGCTCGGTGGGCGCGTAAACCACAGCATCGTTGCCCTGATCAACAATCAGGGCGGCCGAGCGGTGGGACTGAACGGGCACGACGACCGCTGCATCCGAGCGGATAAGGTTGTCGAGATGCGGACCAAGACCGGCAGGCTGGTCGATCCGGGTCGCGTCGGTGCGGTCAAAGAGGTCCGCCCCCAGGTGATTCGCGGCCTGTTGAAGGAAGGCGTCATCCCTGTGATGGCTCCGGTTGCCGTCGACGACGAGGGCAGGTCGCTCAACGTCAACGCCGACACCGTAGCCGGGGCCGTGGCTCGCGCGCTCGACGCAGAGAAGCTCGTGCTCATGACGGATATCGAAGGCGTGAAAGACGCCGCAGGGCAGCTCATCGCGTCGTTGACTGCGGCGGACATCGAGCGCCTCAAGCAAGAGGGCGTCATCAGTGGCGGCATGATTCCTAAGGTCGACTGTGCGCTCGATGCGTTGCGCGCAGGCACCTCGAAGGTTCACATCATCGATGGGCGTTTGCGCCACGCGGTGTTGCTCGAAGTGTTTACGGACAAGGGCGTGGGCACCGAAATTCGCGCCTAAACCGTCGATTTCCCGTTTTGTCGCGGGACGCGGAGTTTTCATGACGAAGACCGAGACCCTGATCGAAACCGCCAAGCGAGTCCAACTTGGCAACTATCGTCCAGCACCTGTCGTGCTTGCAGAGGGCCAGGGCGTTCGCGTACGCGACGTGGACGGGCGCGAGTATCTCGACCTCGCCGCGGGGCTCGCGGTGACATCGGTAGGGCACAGCCATCCCAAGCTCGCGCGCGCCATCGCCGAGCAGGCGGGCAGGCTGATGCACGTGTCAAACCTCTGGTACAACGAGCCGTCCATTCGGTTCGCTCAGGCGATCACGCAGCGCACAGGGCTCGAGCGCGTCTTCTTCTGCAACAGCGGGACGGAAGCTAACGAAGCCTTGCTGAAGCTCGCTCGGCATCACCATTTCAGTGCGGGTCAGCCCGCGCGCACTGCCATCGTGAGCACGATTGCGAGTTTCCACGGCCGCACGATGGGAGCGCTCACGCTGACTGGCCAGCCGAAGTACCATGAGGGTATGGGCCCGATGGTCGGTGGCGTGACACACGTGCCCTACGGCGACCTAGCGGCGATGGAAGCGGCCGTTGGGCCCGAGACCGCCGCCATTATTGTGGAGCCGGTGCAGGCTGAGGGCGGTTTGTTTGTGCCGCCAGCAGGATACCTCGCAGGGCTGCGCGCTCTGTGTGATCGCACGGGCGCACTCTTGCTGTTCGATGAAGTCCAGACAGGCTGGGGGCGGCTTGGAACCCTGCTTGGCGGCGAAATCGATGGCGTGCGTCCGGACGCATGCTCGTTGGCCAAGGGCATTGCAGGCGGCTTCCCGCTGGGCGCTATCCTCGTGCGCGAAAAGTTTGCGGGAGCCCTCCCTCCCGGCACCCATGCCAGCACCTTCGGCGGCAACGCCCTTGCGTGTGCAGCAGGGCTTGCTGTGCTCGAAATCTTCGACGAAGAGCGCGTCTTCGAGAACGTGCTCGCTCGCGGTGAAGAGTTGCGCGGCTACCTTGAGAGCCTGGTCGCACGCTTCCCCAAGCTTGCGCTGGCTGCCCGTGGGCGTGGATTGCTGCAAGGAGTGGTACTCGCGGCTGGCATCGACCCTGCGCGTGCGCTCGCGGCCATTCGTGAGCGCGGTGTGCTCGCCACGCTCGCAGGCGGCAACGTCGTGCGGATTTGCCCTGCGCTCACGCTCACTGCGCTCGAGCTACGCGAAGGGATGGCTAAAGTGGATGCCGCATTCGAGGATCTCGCTAAGGAGCTCGCAGCATGACCAAGCACTTCCTGACCATTGAGGACCTCGGAAGTGAAGGGCTGTCTGAGCTCTTACTCCGTAGTGCGGAGCTGAAGAAGCTGCGCGGTAAGCCCAATCACCCACGACCGCTGGCTGAGAAAAGCGTGGGCATCTTGCTCGAGAAGAGCTCGACGCGAACGCGCATCTCGTTCGAGGTCGGGATTCATGAGCTCGGCGGCTTGCCGCTCACGCTGAAGGCCACGGACATCCAGCTCGGGCGCGGTGAGAGCATCGAAGACTCGGCTCGCATGTTTTCGCGCTTTTTGCACGCGGTGGTGTTTCGCACCTTCGGCCACGAGCGCGTCGAAGCGCTGGCACGCGCCTGCGACATTCCTGTGATCAATGGCCTGAGCGACCTGCATCACCCCTGCCAAATCTTGGCGGATCTGCTCACGGTCCAGGAAAATTTGGGCCGCGTCGAGGGTATCCGCGTGGCGTGGATCGGCGACGGAAACAACGTTGCACACTCCTGGATCGAGGCCGCGAGCTTTCTCGGCTTTGATTTGGTGTTGGCGTGTCCAGAGGGCTACGAGCCCGACGCGGGTGTGCTTGCCGCCGCGAAAAAGCGTGGTCGCGGCTCCATCGAGGTTGTGCGCGACGCAGACGTGGCTTGCCGCGGCGCGGACGTGATCACCACGGATGTATGGGTGAGCATGGGGCAGGAGGGCGAGTCCACGGACCGCAATCGCGTATTCGAAGGCTTTGCCGTCGATGAGCGACGCATGGACCTGTCTGCTCCGCACGGCATCTTCCTTCACTGCCTACCTGCGCACCGAGGCGAGGAAGTGGCGGCGGAAGTCATCGATGGTCCTCGCTCGCGCGTCTGGGATGAGGCGGAAAACCGGCTCCACACCCAAAAAGCACTGCTGGAGCGACTGATTACCTCTGCGTAAGGCGAGCTGACTGCGCCCAGAGAGTTCTCGCCTGGGACGCAAACGCGGTAGTCTTTGGCAGCGCGACATGGCGCAGTTCAGCATTGAAGCCGGGTTATCTGTGACGTCTCCTGTCTCTTGGGTCCCTGAGCTCGTTCCGGGCGTCAAAATCCTCGAGTTGCCTCTGTCGGCACTCGAGGGATTTGTGCTTTCGCGGATCGATGGGAGAGCGCAGGTGAGCGAGATCCTCGCCGTCACCGGCTTGCCGCCTGAACAGGTCACGCAGATTCTCGAGCGTCTTTGTGCGCTCGGAGCCGTGCGCCCGAAGGGGCAGGCAAAGCCAGTCGAAGCAGGCCCAAAGCCGCTGGTTGTGCCCTTCGCTCCTTTGACGCAGGGGCGGAAGCTTTCGCGCACGAGCCTAGGGATAGCGCCCACCGAAGTTCCGCCGAGCTTTTCGATACCTGTGGTGCCGCCCACCGTGATAGCGCCCGTCGTCCCAGCAGCGTTCGTCGAACAGCCGCCGCGCTATCCGGCGAGCGAGCTTGAGGAGGCGTGCGATCTGCCGCGTGAGCGCCGTAGGCAAGTCCTCGACTACTTTTATCGCCTAAGCGAGCTCGACTACTACGAGGCGCTCGATATCGCTTACGACGCGCCAAAAAGTCAGATTCGCACGGCCTATTTCTCCCTGTCGAAGGCGTTTCACCCCGATACGCTGTTCCGCAAGGATCTAGGCTCTTTCAAAGCCAAGATGGAAACGGTGTTCCAGTTCCTCACGGAGGGTTACGACACGCTCAGCAAGAAGAAATCGCGCGAGGAGTACGACGCTTACCTCCAAGCCACCAAGGCGACGGCGATGGCGGAGCGCGCACTGTCCATGGCAGCCAAAGGCAACGCGGGCGGTGTGCAGTCTGTTGAGGACGTGGCCCTGCCTCCACCTCCTCCGGTGCCCGCGGAGTGGGGAGAGGTCCGCGAGGCTCGAGCGCTGCCAGAGACGCCAGCGACCGCGGCGTCAGACTCCACTGTTTCACCCCGTGAACCAGCTACTGACGAGGCGCGCAAACTGGCCCAGGAGGTCGTCGCCCGCCGCCTGCGCTCGGCTATCACCTCGCCCCTTCCGAGCCGTGAAAGCGCGCCATCGGTCGCCCCGGCAGGTGCGGCCAGGCCTTCGACCGACCCCCAGCAGGCGCTGATGGGACTGGGCCGTGCGCTCAAGGAAAGCCGCGCCATGACCTCGGGCGTCGGGCTCTTGAGCCATCACGTGAGGAGCGCTCAGGAAGCGGTCGCGCGCGACGACTTGCGCGGTGCGATGGAGCATCTGCGGTCGGCGATGTCGCTGGCGCCGACGCGCGCCGAGTTCAAGGCGGAGTACGAGAGTCTGTCGAAGAAGCTCTCTGAGAAGCTTGCCGCCGAGTACATCGTTCAAGCGCAATTCGAAGCCAAACAAGGCAAATGGGCGTCCTCGGCACTGGCATGGGCGAAGGTGTGTGAGGGGCGCCCTGACGATGCTGTGGCCTTTCGCTCTGCCGGCTTCGCGCTGTTCAAGGTGGGAGGAGACCTGCGGAGTGCGCAAAAGTACGCGCAGCAAGCCGTTTTTCTCGCACCGACCGACCTCGAGGCACGTGTCGTACTCGCACAGATTTACCTCACGCTCGGTTTGAAATTGAATGCCAAACGGGAGCTCGATACTGCGCTGAAGCTGGATCCTGCGAGCGAAATAGTAAAGAATCTCCTCTCAGACCTGAAGAGTTAGGCGCGAACGTTCGAGGCATGCAGGGCGCGTTTGTGGTGATACTCGGGTGGCACGAAGATTAGCCCCGGCCCGCAATTTTGCGTGGCAAAAGGTCATGGAGCGCGGATGGAGAAAGTGATCGGCATCGATCTCGGGACGACGAACTCCTGCGTCGCAGTTCTCGAGGGCGGCCAAGCGGTCGTCGTGCCAAACCGAGGTGGTTACAAGACGACTCCTTCGATGGTGGCGTTGACCGAATCGGGCAAGCGCCTCGTCGGACACATCGCGAAACGGCAAGCGGTGACGAATGCCGAGAACACCGTCTATGCGGCCAAGCGCTTGATCGGACGCAAGTGGAATAGCCCTCAAGTCAAGAACGCGATTGCCACGTGTCCGTACCGCATCGTCGAGGGACCACACGGCGACGCGCGCATTCAGCTGCGCGAGAAGGTCTACAGCGTTCCTGAGATCAGCGCGATGATCCTGCAGGAAATGAAGATGATAGCGGAGGACTACCTCGGCACTGAAGTCGAGAAGGTCGTGGTCACGGTTCCCGCCTACTTCAACGACAACCAGCGGCAAGCGACGAAAGACGCAGGGGCTATCGCTGGCCTCGACGTGATTCGCATTATCAATGAGCCGACTGCGGCGGCGCTCGCGTACGGCCATGGAAAAAATCTCGACCGCACGATAGCGGTCTTCGACCTTGGTGGCGGCACGTTCGACATCTCGATCCTCGAGATAAGCGGCGATGGCGTGTTCAAGGTCATCAGTACCGCAGGCGACACGTTCCTCGGCGGCGAAGACTTCGACATGCGCATCATCGACTGGCTGGTCGAAGGTTTTCTGCGCGAGCACGGCATCGATCTGCGTCAGGACCGCATGGCACTTCAGCGCCTCAAGGACGCTGCAGAAAAGGCCAAATGTGAGTTGAGCTCGGTGCCCGAGACCGAGGTCAATCTGCCGTTCGTCATCTCGAGTGCGCGCAACGAAGCGCTCCATCTGCAGTGTGTTCTCACGCGCAAGAAGCTCGAGGAGCTGTGCGATGATTTGGTGCAGCGCACGACGCAGATTTGCGAAGCCACACTCGAACAAGCTGGCCTCGACAAGAGCGAACTCGAGGAAGTGATTTTGGTCGGTGGCATGACCCGCATGCCGCGCGTGCAAGAGAGCGTCGCGAAGTTCTTCGAGCGTGAACCAGGGAAGGGCGTTCATCCTGACGAAGTCGTAGCGCTTGGCGCGGCCATCCAAGCTGCTGCGCTCATGGACGAAAACTCGGAGATGATCCTGCTCGATGTCACGCCGCACACGCTCGGCATCATGGTGGTGGGAGGCTATTTTGAGGGCCTAATCCCGCAAAACAGCACCGTGCCGACCTCGCGTTCGAAGACCTTCACCACGGTTCGCGACAATCAGACGGCGGTGAAGATCTTGGTGTTGCAAGGTGAGTCCCACCGGGCAGACGAGAACGAGCTGCTGGGTGAGTTCATTCTCACGGGATTGCGTCGAGCACAGGCGGGCCAGGTGGAGATCGAGGTCACCTTCGAGATCAACGCGGACGGTATCGTCAGCGTGCAAGCCCGGGATCTGGAGAACGGCCAGCAGCAGTCGATTACGGTCACTGCTTCGAGCGGCCTCACTCGCGATGAAATCTCCACGATGATGGAGCAGTCGCGCGACCTCGCATTGACGCGTCGCACGAGCGAAGAAACGGAGCAGGCGCGACAAGAGGCCGAGCGCATCATCGCGGAGATCGAGAAGCTGTTTCCCCACGTGGAGCGCGTGGTGGCGGGCAGCGACTTCGGGCGCGACGCCATCGACAAGGCACGCGCCGTGGTCACACGCGCCCGGGCTGCCATGGAAGTGGGAGATGCAGCTCAGCTGAAGGAGCAGCTCGATGCACTCGGTCGGACGCAGCGGATGTTCAAAGGCGTGGTTGGCAAGAGGACATAGCCAACGTGAAGAAGGACGATCCAGATTCTGCCGAGGCTCAAGTTCCGGATGGAACCCTGCGCCGCGGCCGGAAAATCACGCTGAATTTGCAGGCGCTGTCTCTAGGCTTGCCCGAAGACGAGCCTGCCGGTGGCGACGAGGAAACGGAACGCGCCTCTTCGATTCCACCGGAAGAGCGCGCGCACCTCGATGGCTGGAATGCGGATCGAGTCGAACGCGCGAGCCTGCCTCCGGCCTCGACGCAGGGGATTTCAGTACATCCACCGAAGCCTGAACCACAGCTCGCATCTACGTTCGATGAGCCAGGGGATGACGGAGGCAACGCCCTAGATCTCGCGGGCAGGTCTTCGCAGCGCACGCCCGTACTCGATCTTGTGAGCGAGATGGCAGAGCGCTTTGCGCTCGGGGATTTTTCTGGCTGCCTGCGCGCAGCCGAGCTGTTTCTGGGGCAGGACGAAGCGCACTCGCTGGCGAATCACTACGCTCGGGAGAGTCGGCAGAAGCTCGAGGGCCTCTACATTTCCCGCATCACCGCATTGGGGCGGATCCCCCAGCTGGCTGTCCAGGACAGCGAGGTGCGGTGGCTGGGGCTCGACTCGCGCATGGGATTTTTATTGTCTCGGATCGACGGCGAAAGTGACTACGAGACGCTGCTGGAGCTGAGTGGGATGCCCAGACTGGAAGCACTGCGCTGTCTCATGGAGCTGGTTGAGAGCAAAGTCGTCCGAATTGTGTGACAATGCACGGTTCGGGTTGTCGATAGGTGCCCGGGATGTACGTTCTAGGAGCGTGCTAGGGTACGATGGGAAACGGTCAGGTTGGGCGACTCTCCACAAGGTCCAAGTAGTCTCTGGTTAGCGGTCACTGTTTGCGTGGTGATCGGGGCTTTTTGCGCGGCGCTCGACGGAGCGCTTCGAGCGTTAGGAGAGACGCGCATACGCGGCGCCCGTGACGAGCATACGGGTGCCCGCGCGCGGGCGGCCGAGCGCTATCTGCAGCACAGCAAGAGCACCTACACGCGCTTACTTTCCGGGCGAGTTGTGTGCCTCACAACAGCCGTGTCCATTGCGGCCTGGTTAGGCGGGCAATGGGGCGGACTGTGGGGAGGCGGTCTGGCAACCGGCGGCGTTGCGCTCGCTTACGGGCTCATCGCCGAAGGCGCCACGCGCTATGCGAGCCGCCGCGCTTCGGGCGTTGTGCTGTCCATGTTGACCGTGTTCTGGCCGGCCGAGCTCATCCTGTGGCCGCTGGCGATGCCTTTGTCCCTTGTGGGAGCCTGGGTCGACAAGCTGTTCCCGCCTCGCCCTGAAGACGATCCCGAGCGCATCACGGAAGCCGACGTGGGCCAGCTCATCGAGCAAGGCGAGGAGACGGGGTCCATTACCCAGGATCACGCCGCCATGTTGCGCGCGGTGTTGGACTTCCACGACATGACCTCGAGAGAGATCATGGTGCCGCGAACCGCGATGGTCGCCATCGAGATAGGCACGGCCATCGAGCGCGTCCTTGAGCTCATTATCGAGAGCGGACACAGCCGTTATCCGGTGTATCGCGAGCGCGCTGACCAAGTGGTGGGCGTGCTCTACGCCAAGGATCTGTTCCGAGCGGTTCGCGAGCGCGGGCACGCCTTCAAGCTGTCTGAGGTGGTGCGGAAGGACGTGTTCTTCGTCGCCGAGAAGCACAAGATCGGCGCGCTACTCAAAGAGATGCAATCGCGCCGCGTTCATCTTGCGGTGGTTACAGACGAGTTCGGCGGTACAGCCGGTGTCATCACGCTCGAGGACATCCTCGAAGAAATCGTCGGTGATATCCAGGATGAGCACGACCGCGAGGAACCTGAGGTGCGGATGCTGGGCGTAGGTCGCTATGAAGCCGATGCGAGCGTTTCTCTGCACCACCTCGAAGAAGTGGTGGGCGTGGCCCTCAAGCCGCAGGACAGTGCTTCCGATTCTCTCGGTGGATTGCTCGTGGAAACGGCGGGCCGCGTGCCTGCCCCGGGCGAGCGTATCGAGCTGGGTGGTTTGTCGTTTACCGTGATCGACTCAGACGCGCGGCGCGTTCAGCGCGTGGCCATCGGACGCTTAGACTCAGCGCACAGCGCAGCGGAGTAAGCATGTTTGGGGCAAGGCGCGAAGCGCGAGCCATGGAAGTGGCCTGGAGCACCTTTGCCAAGGGCGCCTCCCAGCCTGTGTTGATCGCCAAGAAGGCGCCGTTTCCGTGCGCGTTCTCGAGCGTCGCGACACTCGAAGACGCGTCAGCCTTTGGCGAAGACGCATTCGATAGCGTGCTCTGGCGCGTGGATCGTCCCCTGCGCGAGGGCGTTTTTTTGCTGCGTCGGGTCTTGAAGCCGGGTGCGAAGGTGTTCTTCATCGTCGACCTCGTGCCGAAGCCGTTAGAGCGTCTGCGAGAACTGCTCGGACGCAGGACAGTGTTGCGCTTTTCGCGTGAAGAAGTCTGTGAAGCGCTGGTCCTTGCAGGTCTCGAGGCGCCGCAGGTATGGATCGACGGACCCAAGCTCGTCGCGTTGTCCGGCAACGTGCCGAGCGCGTTCGAAGCGCTCGATCAGGTTTTTTCGCAACCTCTCAGCGCCTAGGTCGATAGCCCCTTCAAAGTCGAGGAGGGGTTCATGTTTCAGCGCGGTTGGTTCGTAGTAGAGGTTGGCGATGCCCGGCTCTCCAAGCAAATCGTGCGTGTCGTGCAGCGTTATGGCGTGGTGCGAGCGAGTGCAGTGGACGACGCGTCAGTCGCCCTATTGCGGGAGCCACAGCGCGTGGCGGGAGCGGTAGTTTCCGTCGCTGGCGATGCGCTCGAAATCGTTGCGCGCATCAGGTCCAACGCTCCGGCGCTACCTGTTTTGGTGCTGCTTCGCTCGCCAGAATCCGAAACCATCAACCGCCTGCAGTCGCAGGGCGTCGAGGTGTCGTGCCTACCGCTGCATCTTCCGAGTCTTGTCAGTTTTACGCAACGCGCGCTGGCGGCTGCGTTTTTGCCGCACGACGGTGTGGCGCGCGTGGTGGCGCAGCTCGCGCGAGACAAAGCACTGAGCTCACGTGAGGTGCAGCTGCTTAGCTATGCGCTGGCGGACGACCCGCGAGGTCGCGTGCGGAGGCGCCTGGGGGTGGAGGAAAATACCCTCAAGACCCAAATTCGCGTGCTACTGCGCAAGTGCCAGGCGCGCAATTTAGATGCGCTCGCCAAGAACATCCTGCGTGAAGCCCTGGTTGCAAAAAGCGGGGGTGCGACTCATGCAGGCAGCTATGCGGCACCACGCGTGGAACTCGCACAGAGCGCGTAGTGTGCCCGTTCCGTCGTTCGGCTGCGGCCCGACGCCGCTGCGAGCCCGTCAGTACTCGAGCCAGTCCTGCTCCACAGTGCGGGCGCCCGGCGTCGGGGTCAGGATACTGAAATGGGCGATGCGACCTTCGGGCGCCGCGCCAACCGAGCCGACGTTCACCACGTGCACCTCTTCGAGAGCGCGCTGGAACGGCACGTGACTCGCGCCACAAACGACGACATCGGCGGGGTCATCCGAAACGAGCGCGAGGACTTCGTCGTCGGTCATGTCCTGCGTAATCTCTTGGAACGGGTCGTTCGGGGAGCCGTGGACGACGACGACTTCGGCGCCGTCGATGAGCGGGACGCGCAGGCTCAGCGGCAAACGACGCAGGCTCTCGAGCACGAGCTCGCCCACTGTTTTCCGCGTCTTCAAGAACACTTCGAGCTTTTCGCGCTCTTGTTCGTTCATCGGCACGAGCTTCGACGGGTCGACGCTACACAGGGCGGAATCGGAGACGCCGCGGACGCAATGGGCTTTGATTTCGGTGAGGCGGCGCCACACGCCGAGCGGGTCCGGACCGCCCGTGAGGAGGTCGCCTGCCACATAGACGCGCTTTATTTCTCTACGCTTGGCCTCCTCCAAGACGGCATCGAGTGCGTCGAGGCGGCCGTGGATGTCCGAAATGAGTAATATGGGGGTGGATACGGGGGCGCGCGTCGAGTCGAGGGAAGGCACGGGCGGACTCTAGCTTTTGGCGACGAGCTCGGCCAACGCGCGCTAACTTGAGAAGCAGGGGCCTACCCGGTTAAGCTTCGCGCTTCCATGCGTCGTCCTCGTATCAAGGGCCTTGCTCAAGCCCGCCGCGATGCCTTTGTCGTAGCTCATCCGGTCAAATTCCTTTCTCGCGGTGCCGAAGAAGCGCTATTCGAGCGGATCGAAGTACTCAGCGAAGGCGCGCTTCGCGACGCTCCAGAAGGAGAACGCCGATATTTCGGGAGTACGATGATCACATTCGACCTCGCCCCTTTGGCCTCCAGATGGCGTGGTCCGTTCACGGACGCAGATCGGCATGAACTCGCCCACCTGGTCGAGGGGTCAGTGCGAATGCACCTGCGGGTCACGCGCTTGGCTTGCGGTGAGGTAGCGCGCAGGGTAACCGAGCGCCCCTTGGGCCCGGCATCGGTGGAGACCAGAGTGCGCGTGTCCGGAAACACATTGCAGATGGACGTCGACCTCGAGCTACGCGTAGGCGTATGCTCGCCGCAGCGGAGGGCGCCTTGAGCGGCGGTGACAACGTCATTCACGTTGCATTCGGTGACGGAGGCGGGCGCATTCAGACCACAGAAGGTCTGAGCCCAGGCCCCGAGCCGGTGCGCGCATCCGAGGAACGCGACGATCCGCTCGCGGACCTCTATTCGTCTAGCGATGTGTCCCGGTTGTTCGCGGTCACCGAGAGTCGGCTGCGTTACTGGGACAGGACGGGCTTTCTCACTCCGTCAGGCAAGCGCGGTCGGCGCCGCTATTACACGTTCCAGGACCTCATCGGCCTGCGAGCGGCGAAGGCTTTGCTCGACGCGGGTCTACCCCTGCAGCGTGTTCGCAAGAGCGTCGATTCGCTGCGCGGGATGCTGCCGAAGGTCACGCGCCCGCTCAACGAGCTGCGCGTGCTGTCCGATGGGCAAAGCGTGCTCGTCCGTGACGCGCAGGGGCAGTTCGACGCGCGCACAGGGCAGGGGCTGCTCGATTTCGAGGTCAAAGACCTGCGCGACGATGTCGTGCGCGTGCTGCAGCGGCACGGCGAACTCGCGAAAGACAAACGCAGCGCCTACGACATGTACCTCGAGGGCTGTCGTCTCGATGAGGACGAAGCCACCTTTGAGCGTGCCGAGGAAATGTACCGCAAGGCGCTAGAGCTCGATCCAGGGCTGGCCAATGCGCTGACCAACCTTGGTAACGTGCGTTTTCGCCGAGGGCATCCCGAAGAAGCCGAGCAGTACTATCGGCAAGCCTTGGCCATCGATGCCGACCAACCAGAGGCCTACTACAACCTCGGGTTCCTGTTTTACGAGCGCGGAGACGCGGCCAAGGCTGTGCCGTGTTTTCAGCGTGCGGTGGAAACCGATCCAGCGTTTGCGGATGCCCATTTCAATCTGGCGATGGCACTCGAGGACATCGGTAAGCACCCGGCCGCCAAAAAGCACTGGCAGGTCTATCTGCAGCTAGAACCGCAGGGCGCGTGGGCCGAAGTTGCCCGCCGCCATCTCGGGAAGGTCTAAGCCGCCGCCGCAGGCTTCTGGTCCACGGCAGCAGGGCTGCTCAGCTTTTTGTCGCGCGCGCTGCTCCAAGCCTGAGCAGTTTAGGTTTAGGCCGCGGAGCTCAGCTGCGACGTGGCGGTGGCGGCGGAATGCTTGGACCGCGTGCTCCAGGCGCTGCGCTGACTACACGTGGCGGTGGCGGTGGAACACTTGGGCCGCGCGCTCCTGACGCCGGTGCTGCGCTGACTACGCGTGGCGGTGGCGGCGGCGGGATACTGCGTGCACTGCCTGGCGGTGGCGGCACGCTGGCTTTCTTCGGCGGGGCCGGGGGCGCGCTGATATGTGCCGGAGGCGCAGGGGGGACGCGCGTGGGGAGTCGCGTGGGTGGGCGCGACGCACTCAAATCGACGAAAGAGCTGAGCGAGTCGAGATCCTCGAACGTGGCGGCAGGGGCCAGATCGCCCTCTACCTCCAAAGCGTCGTCTTCCCCGACTGGCTCGCTGTCGTCATACGCGAGGTCGGAGTCGCTCTCGCTGAGCGCGTCCAGGGAGGCGAGCTCCAGGAGCATCGAGGAGGGAGCCGAGCCCGCTGCACGCAGTGAGGGTTCCGCGTCTTCCCAAGGTGGTGGCGGCGGTTTACGCGATTCGAAGGCGCTGAGTGCTTCGGGCGCAGCCTGCGCTGGCGAGGCAACCTCGTCTGCGTCTAGGCTGCTAGGCGCTTCGAATTTCCGCGCTGCAAGCAGCTGACTTGCATCCCCGAAGAGCGCGGCAAGCGGTTCAGCTTGGGTGACGACCTCATTCTGGTCGACGGATTCGACGGTTGAGACCTCTTCCGCGTGGACGTCAGCCTCTTCTTCCTCATCTTCCTCATCTTCGGCCACGTCGGCCTCGGACGCGTCCAGGGCGCTCGACGCAGAGCTTGAGGGGGCGCCGTCGTCCGCGAGGTCGTCCGCAGGCGCATCGGCGCCTTCAGCAGTCTGCGCGGTGAGGGCCTCGAGGACACCTTCCTCAGCAAACTCAGCCGACGTCGTCGTTGCATCTGCAGCAGAAGCTTCTTCCGCGTCGTCCGTGAAGGGGGGCGGCGGAGTCGAGGGATGGAGGTCCTCGGGCAGTACCACGACGTCGCCTTCAAGTAGCGTAGACTCGTCGATGGTGGGGCGTGCACTGAGGCGTTCGACGGCAGCGAGAGCCTCTGCGTCTTCGGGTGCCAGCGCGAGCACACGATTCCAAGCGTCGCGCGCCTCGAAACGATTCTTGAGGCCTGTTTCCCAAGCGAGTGCGGCCTCTCGCAGCAGGCTGACGCGCTCTGCCTCATCGGTAACGAGCAGCAGGTGCCGGTCGATGGCCGTCAGGAGTTCTTGATGCTTTCCCGCAGCGCTCAGACACGCCCGCAGACGTCCCGAAGCAACCACATCGCGAGGCCTAAGCATCACGAGTTGCTTGTAGACTTCGGCTGCGCGAATGGGCGCAGCGAGCGGCCCTTCAAGGAGTGTGGCCAAGCGTCTGAGCAGCGTGCTTGCTGTGGACGAGTCGATGGCGTCATCCGCCAGCTGTTGCAGCAGGGCTGACAAGTTGGGGAGTTGGTTCGCGCGGCTTGCGATTTGCTCTAAGGCGTCGAGCACTTCTTCATCGGAAGGAATGAGCGCCGCGGCGCGAGCGAGCGTTTTGTGTGCCGAGTCTAGATCGTCCAGCGAATTGTCGAAGATCCGCGCTGCGCGTAGGGCAAGAAGTGACACAAGCTTTTCTTCGCGACGGACTTCCTCGATGCGCGCGCGATACGCCTCGGCTACTGCATACGTGAGGCCACGTCCATCGAGCGGAGTTTCTGCAACATCGAGCGCCTGGGCTTGGCTCTCGATGCGGTCGAGCAGCGCGATGTCCTGGTTTGCGAGCGTAACCGCACGCACGAGGTAGCCCATCGCCTTGGGCGGCTCTTCGAGGACTTGCTGCGCGACAGCACAAGCTTCGAGCAGAGCATCGAGCTTTGCAGAAGTTTCTGCGGAGGAGGCAGCCCTGCGCTCATGCAAGCTGAGCAGAGCGTCGCCGTTACTGGAGAGTGATGCCAGGCGCTTGGCCTCTGCGTACGTTTCGGCCGAACTCGCGTCGAGCTGGAACGCCAGCGATGCGCGCTCGAATGCGCCCGCTGTGTCGTCCGCGAGCGTCTCGAGTCGACTTGCGTGGCGCATGAGCAACCCCACGCGCGCGCTCACGCTCTCCGCTCGCCTTATCAGGGCGTCGTACACCTTGGCGAGCCTCGGCCAGGCGTTTGCGAGTTGAGTCAGTCGTTCTGCTTCGTCGAGCAGTCCCGGATCGTCCAAGTCCTTGGCGAAGGCACGCAAGATGGCTTCGAAGGACTTCTCGTAGTCGCCGAGCATGACTTCGTAGATGGAAGAAGCATCCATCCAGCGCGCCTTTTCGGTCTTCGGATCGCTCGCGCGTTGGGCGAGTCCCACATACAGCTCGGCCAGCTGGGCGCCGCGTCGCGCAAGCTCAGCAAGTTCACGCAGTTGTGCTTCGGCCGCGGCATCGGCAGCGTCGGTCACGCGGGGCAAAAGCCGCGCCCATGCGCCATCGTAGTCCGAAAGCTCGACTGCGACGCGTGCGGCACGCTGCACGTACTCGCCGATTTCATCGTCGGCCATCGCCAGCGAAGCAAGCTTGTCGTAGGCCTGCAGCAGCTCGGTTTTGCGTCCCAGCTTGGTCAGCAGCGCGATGCTTCGCAGGTAAGGCTTGGGCGCCGACGCATCGAGGCGAGCCCAGGCATTCAATACGCGAAGAGCGCCTTCCTGGTCGTCAAACTCGGACTCGTACGTATCGACCAATGCGCTGGCAAGTTCAGCGCGCGCATCGGCTGTCTCAAGTACGGGTAGCAGTTGTTCGCGCGTTGCGGCCGCGCGCTTCGAATCGTTGGTGCTGTCCGACAGCGCGATGAGCCTGCGGAGCGTGTCGGCATCCCTCGGTGCAAGTTCAAGGAGAATGTGAGTCAGCTCTTCCTTGGCCGCCTCGGGATCCGCAAGCTCGTCGGTGAAGAGCTCCACGCGCTCCATACGCAGCGTGCGAGCCTGTTCTCGGTCGCTGCTTTGCGCGAGTTGGTCGAGGCGCTGGCAGAGCTCTGCGTGGCGTCCTTCTTCGCGTAGCAAGTGGACGAGCGTTTCGAGAAGTTCCCTATTTGCGCGTTCGCCGAGTGCGAGCGCGTAGGCCTCGATGGCGCCGGAACGATCGCGCGCCTTGAGCTTTCTGCCTGCTGTCTCCACCGACAGGTCGTAGCGCGCGGCTTGCTGCTCAGGGTCTTGTGCCGCCTGCCAGAGGAGCTGCGTAAAGGCAGCTTCTTGCTGCGCATCTTGGTAGAGCGTGGCGATGCGCGGCCAGTTCGCTTGATTTGTAGGCGCACACTCGAACGCACGTTGCGCGGCATCGACGGCACGCGGAATATCGTTGAGATGTTCGAGGGCAAGCTCGGCGATACGAAGTAACGCTTCCGGCTGCTGTGGGGCAGGCGTGTTGGGGAGGCGGCCTTCAAGCGTGCCGAGCAGTCGGTCGAAGCGCTGACAGCGCGTATCGATGCGCTCCAGTCTGTCGAGTGCTGCCTCATCGCTGGGGCTCAGGGCGAGGATCATCTCGCTCGTCTCGTAGGCGCGCTCGAGGTCGTTCAGCTTGGTTTCGTAAAGTTCGGACAGCGGCGCGAGCAGTGCGAGGCGCACGGTCTCGTCGTCGGTCTTCGCAAGTCGAGCTTCGAGAACCTGAGCGCCTTCGCCAAGGCGGCCTGCGGCGAACAGGAGGTCTGCTATCACCTCGTCGTCGTCGACATTCGGCGCCAGGAGCTGCGCTTGACGGAATGCGTCGATTGCGCGTTCGAGATTTTGATTTCGATCGCGTTCAATCACGCCGATTGCACGGTACAAGGTTGCCTGGCTAACGGGATCGGCAACGTGTTCGATGCGGGCTTGGAGTAAGGTCCCAAGCAATTCCCAGAGCTCAGCGCGCGTGTAGGCGTGCTGCAGTTTCTCGAAGGCGTGGTCATCGCCGGGCAGCACTGCGAGCAAAGCTCGCCACGCGTTCCATGCGCCCTGCGGATCGTTGAGCTTCTCTTCGCTCAATACGGCTGCTTCGCGCAGATACGTTACCCGCTGCTCTTCCGCGAAGTTCGCGTCGTCGCCCAGGCGAGCATAGAAATCGCGCAGCTTCGCGAAGTTGCGCGTGGCGCGTAGCTGATCTTCGATGGCCCGAACTGCGTCCGCATTGGCGGGCTCGTGGCGGAGCATGTTCTCTGCGACTTCCGCCGCGCCGCGCCTGTCGCGGAAGCGTAGACGGCGCTCGAGCTCCGCGCGCAACCGGCCGAGTTCGTCGTCGGCGCCGGTAGCTTCTGCGGGAGCGACGGAAGGCCGCTCGGACACAGGCATTCGTATCGGGCTGTGGGGCGTACGTTCAAGGGCCGTTTGCTCGCGGCTGGTGTCGGCCCGAGCTTCTGCGGGAATCTCGACGATGGCGCGAGGTTGGGTGACCTCTCCGTTGATTTCAGGCTCGAGTGCATCGTCGATGTCTTCGGGCAGGGCGGCATCGAGGGCCGCTTCAATGGCCTTGATGGCCGCGACCCTGGTGCTCTCGGAGCTCACCTCGCGCGAGGCCGCTTGAAGTTCATGGCTCAACGCTTCGGGGCGCGCGGGCGTCACTTCAGAAGGCAGAGAGTCGATGTCGAACTTGGAGTCATCCTCGTCCTCGTCCAAGAGTTCGCGGGGCTCGAGCTTCTCTTCGTCTGCATCTTCGGCAAGCGCTTCGAGTTCGCTTTCGGCCTCGAGTTCTGGCTCTAGCTCTTCGGGGGGGTCGAGTTCTTCGGCGTCCGGCTCGACTTCTTCGAGTTCGGCTTCAATCCCCTCGTCGTCGTCAGGCTCGGCAAAGATATCGTTTCCGGCCATGCGGTCGAAGGCGTCGAGTGACTCGACATGATCTAAAGCTGTGGCCAGCGTAGGCTCTTCATCGTCGTCTGTGACGGGCCGCTCGACCAAGGTGACTTCTGCGCGAGCAAGCAGCGCAAGATCGCTCAGCGGGGAGCTGGTCTCTGAGGGCAGCGCATGGGCATCGGTGTCGTCGATGAGCGAGGCGTCGAGCAGAGTAGGCTCCTCGTCGTTGTCATCGCCGTGCGCAACGTTTGGAGTGGTGCCGAGCACGTCGTGTGCATCGAGATCGTTCATCTCCAGCAGGATCGAAAGACAGGCCTTGGCATCGTTGAGCTGGCCGGCTCGCACGTAGGCGCGGGCAAGTTTGAGACGCAGATCGCGTGTCTCTGAGGCTTCGGGAGCAGCTTGAATGGCCGAAACCCAGCGCGCGGGTGGCAGATCTTCGCGGCCTAGGCGCGGGGCAACCGTCTCGAGCAGGGACAAGCTTCGGGCATGCTGCGGGACAGCATCGAGGGCCGCTTCGAGGTAGGCGAGTGCGTAGTCGTCGGCGACCGCCTGCGCCATAGTGCACAGAACGTCCGCTGCTTCGCTGCGCTGAAGCGAGGCACGTCCGCGGTGGGGCTCGCGATCGGCGAGATCGAGCAGGATGGTGGCGAGCTGGTGTCGCACGTGGAGATCTGCTGGCGCAAGGTCCGAGGCTTCGCGGAGGATCTCGAGGGCTGTGATGCGATCGTTCAAGCGCTCGCTGTAAATTCCGGCCAGCTCGGCCAGCGACGCCACGCGTTTTTGGCCAGACGGCAGCGATTCGGCCTCGCGCGACAGTAGCTTTGCGACCTGATCCCAGCGCCCCGCCTCGGCGTAAATCGCGCGCGCCGCGCTCATGGCCGAGCGTTGAGCCGCGTCGAAATCGATAGCTGCACGGTAATGGACCAGGGCCCTGTCTGCGCGGCGTAACTCATCCCGAAAGAGATTGCCCAGTCGGAAATGCAGCTCGCCTATCTCCGCAGGGTCCCCTTCCGCTTCGGTGAGGGCCCGCGTATGCAGCTCCAGGGCTTCGCCCCAGGTCACAAAGTCGGCGCGGTCGTCGCAGTAGGCGCGCACCGCCTCGAGTGCGTTAATGTCGAGGGGACTTTGGCGCAGCCGCGCCATTAAGTTGATTGCCGTCGGGTCCATCGGAAGGGGCGCACGTTACCACCCGAACCTACCTTCTGAGAACAGCTAAAACAGGACGGCAGCGCGTCAAAAATTGACTGTAGTTTCAGGAGCATGCGAAGTGCGCCCGCTCACGAAAGTGAAAACGAGCTCACGGGGTACACGAAGTACACGCCTACTCGCGCAGCTGCCCTGTAGGACTCAGCTCCGAGTGGAATGTGTGTCCCTCGATGGTTTTGCGCGCGCCGTATCCACCTGTGAGCGTGTGGAAGAATCGGATCTCGCCCTCGTCGAGCCGCCAACAGAGGTGCACCTCGGTGCGGCCGTCCAGAAATGACGGGAAGTCTAAGAGGCCTATCCCGAGGTCCTTGACCTCGATCCCCTGACCTTCCAGGTTCTTCAACTCTTGAGACAGTGTCTCGTAGAGCGATGCGGTGATGAGGCGCGCCTTTTCCACATCCGGGGCCCTCCAGGCAGCGACTACGGGGTCGGCTAGCCAGGGTGTGCCGGGTGGGGTGGGAGTCTTGCCCCCATCCGCGTTCGACCGCAGATGGGCGCTGAGCTGCATCATGCGCTCGATGCGCGGGCGCAAACGCGGAATCAGCGCATTTGCCTGCGTGAGCGTGAAGTATCGCTTGCGCACATGGTCGGCATACCTGCTCTCGTATCAAAGGGCAACGGTTTGCGGAGGTCGGGCCCCTGGGGCGGCTGCAACTCAGCGGTAACAGCGCTATCTTGCGTGCAAATGATGGAGCAAGACCCGATCGCGCGCTTTCAGCAGAGCCTGCTGCGAGCCAGTCAGTCCGAGACGTTCGATGCATCGCGCGTCGCGCTGGCCACGGCGACCCAAGGCGGGCGGCCTTCGGTTCGGTTTGTCTTGCTCAAGCAGGTCGATGAGCGCGGTTTTGTTTTTTATACAAACTTTGAGAGCCGCAAAGGTCGCGAATTGGCGGACAATCCTCAAGCGGCCATGGCGTTTCACTGGTCGACGACAGGAGAGCAGATTCGCGTGGAAGGTGCCGTAGAAACGGTCTCTGATGGCGAGGCGGATGCGTACTTCGCTACGCGGCCTCGCGGCAGTCAGATAGGGGCTTGGGCGAGTCAGCAGAGCGCCGTGATTTCGGGGCGCGCAGAGCTGGAAGAGCGCGTGGCTTCGCTCGAAGAAACCTACCGCGAGCGCGCCATCCCGCGTCCGTCCAACTGGGGCGGTTTTCGGCTCATTCCTTCTCACATCGAGTTCTGGCACGACCGGACCTGTCGCCTTCACGACAGGCATCTCTACACTCGAGCTGCGAAGGGTTGGGACCTGACGCTATTGTCTCCCTAACGTTGCATGAAACTCCTTGAATCGGTGCTGCGCCTCGACCCGGAACGCCTCGAAGCGCTCGCCGCGCGCTGGCACATCGCCCTCGATACCAAAAAGCGTTTGACGCTGGCCGAACAAGTCGCCCGTGGCTTGGTGTTGGTTCCGCGCTGGATCGAGCCGCAGCGGCTGAATGCGCGCGAGCGAGAAGCTGTGCGGCTGCTGTCGGTGGCGCCTAAAGGGCTGCTCGAAGATGCGCTGCCCACGGGGCTGGATGCGTTGCTGGACGATGGTTTTCTCTACCGCGATCCGCTGCGCAATGAGCGCATTTACATGCCTTCCGCCTTCCGCCTGCAGCTGCCAAGTTCGCCGTCCGATAGTCCGCGTGCCGCACGCCTTCTGCTGCAGCATGTGAACGAAGAGACCGCGCGCGAATTGTGTCAGTACCATCTAAAGCGCGTTCCTCCTCTTCCCTGGCCGATGCTGCTCGAGACCGTGCTCGAACGGCTCGAAGATGTGGAATGGGTTCGCGCAGAGCTTCTAAAACTGGATGAAACCGAGCGTGCGTTGCTCTGGGCCATCGACACCGTGGGCGGCGAGGTGAATGGGGAGGAGGTTCTCGAGCTGTCGAGAGAGCCTGTGCGCATCGCTCACGGCGGCAACGTTCGCGTGCCGCGGCGCAGCGCGATATTTGCCCTGGCACGTCGTGGACTCGTGATTTCGCGTGCTGAAGGTTGGCTCATTCCAGACGAGGTCGAGCGCCTCACGGGTCGCGAGCGTCGAGGCCGAGCGGGCATCGAACGGCAGCGCTTGCTGATGAGCCGGCATACGCACGATCTGACGCCGAGTCGGGCCACCTTGGCTGTTCCTGCGGGGCCTCTAACGGTAGCGTTGATGGCGACTCTCGCGTCGCAGCGGGAGCTCCCTTCGGAAGGCCGAGGCCTGTCGCGGGTGTCTGTGCGTCGGGCTGCCCAGGTCCTGCGTGCGGACGCCGAGCGCGCCGAGTTTCTGCTGTGCCTGGCACGTGCGGAGGGGCTCTTCTCTTCGCATGCAACCGTGCGCTCCGCGTCGGAGCGCTTGGTGGCTGTCTGGCGTCGAGGGGGCGCATGGGACGAAGCAGCCATCGAGTCGGACAGCTTTCGGCCCGGGCATCCGAGCACCAGTCGCGCGACTCAACTCATCCGGGAGGCCTTGCTCGACACACTCGCGTTGTTGCCGTCCGGCGAGTTTGCCCTGCTCAGTGACGTGCAGGCCGTGTGCTGTGCAGACCGCCGTGCGATCTCCGCGCAGCGCGGTCTCACGACGGCTGTGCGATCTGGACAAGACGTGCGCGACAGCGTCCTCGATGTACTCAGCGTACTGCTCAAGCGTTCTTTGCCGGCACTCGGCTTGGTCGATGTGGGTGAAGTGGAATTGGGGCCCGTACTGCGTCTGTCGCAGCAGGGAAGACGCTGGCTCGAGCGAGCCGAGGAATCGAGGGGCGTTGAGGAGGCAAGGGAAGGCGAACACGGCGCGAGCTGGGTGGGCGAGATGCGCCTCCGATGCGGAGCTTCATGTGAGGCTGGCGCCATCGTCGAAACCGCGCGTTACGGAGAGACGTGGCTCGAGGACCAGGACATCGGCATCACGCTGAGCGAAAGCACCCTCCTGGCCGCTGCGGACCACGATCCCGACCTGGCGGGACTGAGGGGAGGACTGGCTGCTCTGAGGCTGCCGCTGACAGCCGCGCTCGAGGCCTCCTTTGAGCGTGCGACCGCGCAAAAGCCGATGTGTGCTCTCTTACGCACCTCTGCGTTCGTCGCCATCGACGACCCGGATCTACGCGACGCAGTCTATCGGGACAAAGACGGCGCAGGCCTGTGGGCCGGTCCCCCGCTTGCCGAGGGACTGCTCGTGAAACCCGGCGTAAGTACTGCGCGTGTCCACGAGCTGCTGTCGCGCCACGGTGCGCGCATCTACACCGACTAAGGTCATGACCCTGTTGGCGAGCCGACCTTCTAGACAAACGTTTTTACACGGCACTGTTGACTCAAACGGGCTTTTGCTTACCCTGGCCTTGGCCCCATGGGGGCAGTTTTTCGTGGGAGGGGAACATGGCCGTAGGCACTGTGAAGTGGTTCAACGACTCCAAGGGGTTTGGTTTCATCAAGCTTGAAACCGATGCCTCCGACGTCTTCGTTCATTACAGCCAGATTCAGGGAGATGGCTTTCGCACGCTCGAAGAGGGGCAGAGCGTTGAGTTTGAGCTGCGTGACGGGCCGAAGGGGCGGTTCGCTCAGGCGGTCACGAAGGTAACCTCCTGACGGCGTAGACAGCGGGTTGAGCGACTCACACCTATGAAGCGTCATGGAGGGCTGCGCGTCGAGCGCGGCCCTTTCGCGTCTCCCCCCAACTAAGTCATTTCACGTGCAGCGAAACCGGTTTGCGGTTCCCCACGGGTATCGTTACGCTGTATAGACATCAGGCAGTTCGGGTCTGCCGTCCCAAAAACGGTTGCGTTCGAGACCACATAACTGTAATCACAGCGCGCGTAAAACACAGGTGCCAAGGCTTCCGGGTGTACCCATCCCCCCGATGGGACGCTACGGAGAGGAGACCTAGCGATGCGAAAGCAGATGTTCCT
>CAZEWA010000049.1:0-29517 GCA_964515685.1 uncultured Polyangiales bacterium
AGCTCCGTCTTGGCGATATGGGGCTCGATGACTCCGCGCAGCTGCTCGGAGAACGCGACGCGGGGGTCCTTGCCGTCGCTGCATGCTGCAACCGGACGACTCGCGCATTCCTTTCGGAAAGCACTCGAAAATTCCGCGATGATCTGAATTGTGTCTGTGCTGTGCTTATCCGAAGCGCTGGTCAGGCGTGCCTGCAGCACCGGAAGCAAACGCCCTTCGAGGAAGTTCGCGACGAACGCAGGGTCCGTTTCAGTCCAGATCGCACGCGCCATCGCCATTCCGGTCACCGCCGCGTGGGTGCGCGCCTCTTCGGAGGTGGCTTCGGTGAGCGTCTGTTGCAAGCTGCTCTCCCACACGTCGAGCATCACCAGAGATTTGCCACTCACATTAGATTCTGAGATCGCGATGTGCGCCACGTCCAGGGGGGCTCGTCCGTGCGCGTCCTTGCCGACAATGCGCTTGGCTGTTTCGGCGATGTTCTTCAGGGTCTCGACATCCTTGGCATAGAGAGCGCCCACACGCGTGGCGGTCAAAGCCAGCGTGGGGTCCTCCGAGCGCAGCGTGACCTCTTGGGCTTCGTTCAATGAGCCCAGCTCCGCCATGCGCTCGAAAGCCGCCTCGCGGACCTGCATGAACTCCTGAGCATCGGCGAGTACACTCGCAAGCAATCTGTGGGCGTCCTCTGCTGCCATCACAATGGCCACCTTGTTGCCCTCGGCAAGGTCGCTCCGATGGGCGGCATAATGCGTCTCGAGTTCGAGAGCCGCATCCTTGGTAACCACCTTGCGAAGCAGATCGCCGGTCCTCAGTCCTTCGTCGATCCCCAAGGATGTCGACTGCAGACGCTTCACCAGGTATTCCCGCCAGCGCTGCGCCTCCGGAATTACAGCGTCATCGGTGTGATCTTCGAGAAAGGTTTCGAGAGCCGCTGAGCGCTCTTCCGCGCTCACGTCCTGCTTATCCAGGTACGCCATCAGCGAGTTCACTTCACGCTGATCCGAGCGCAGGGCCATGGCGGCGCATCCGGCGATGCCAATAGCGATGGCGAGCAACGTGGTCTTGGAAGGAGTTAGCATGTCTGCCTTATACGAGCGGGAAGTTGAAAGCCTCAGTGCGGGCCTAGTTCCATGCACCAAGATAGAAGGCTAGCTCCGAATTCACCACATAGGGAGCGAGCACAGTTCCCAACTTGGCTGCGTACACGTTTCGCGGATCCTGGGTTATCGCAGCCGTCGTTGTCACGGAGATTGCAGTCTTTACGTAGGGCGCTTGCGAACTCGGCAACGGCCTGGGTTGCCGCTTCATTTCGTGTCGCGGAGGCCTGGTTCAGGGACGCTTGGACGAAAGGTAGGACGCGCGTTCCAAGCAGTTTGTTCTACGCGCTCGAGCTAGAGACCGTGGCCAAGATCCAGCAGGGCACGGTGGTGCATCTCAAGCTGGCAGGCGAGCTCATCGTGCAGGGCTCAAGCGAGCGCCCTGGCGAAGTCTACTTGTTCGTCAGAAAGGCACGTTTCACTAGTCCGACGGTCGATCAGAACTCTCAGAAGGCGATGGAAGACGTCGTCCAGGAGTTCGAGACGCCCTTGGCGGTGCAGTTCGAATCCAACGGGCTCGTGAACCGCGTCCGCGAGGACGAGTCCCTCAACTTCCAGGTGCGGTCCATCATGCGCTCTCTGGCGGCGTATATGCAGTTCCGCACCCAGCCAAACACCGACGCAAGCACGTGGGAGGCGGACGAAGCCGATACGGCTGGCCGGTACCAGGCCCACTATGTGAGGCAAGGAAAGGCCCGGTTCAAGAAGCGCAAGCAGCGCTACACCGAGTTGCTCGCCGCAGGGAAAAACGTGCGCCAGTCGTCCACGCTCGAGATCAAGCAGTCCGAGCAGACTTTCTCGTTCGACGAAGACGACGGGCTCCTCTCGCTCGAGGTGGCAGAGGCGGTCGCGGCCTCTGGCGATTTCGTGAACGGCTTGATCACGAAGACAACACTGAGCTTGCGTTTCATGGAAGAGAGTCCCACCAAAGAACGCATTTCTGGAAACAAGCTAGCCTCGGTGCAGCTCTTCGATTACCGCCACGGACCAGGCTTTTCGCGTGCGGCGAGCCGCGCACAGGTGGGGGGCCGCTCGGTCGGCGCGTTCCTCGGCCTGCTCGACCGCTACGAGAACGCAGAGACAGACGACGAGGTGCGGGAGCGCTCCAAGGCGGTGGCCGATCTAGCCGCTCTCATGCGTCTGGACGACACAGCGGTCGACCAGATCCTTGAAACGATAGAGGACGGATCACCTCACGCCCGGCGTCTGTGGTCAGCTCTTGCGCAAGCGGGCACTCCGCGTGCGCAATCCGCCTTGCGGCATCTGATCAAGCAGCCAGAGTGGGACGACACCGAGCGGCGTACGCAGATGATTGGTCTCAGCCTGGTCAGCAGGCCCGACCCCGAGACAATCGCGTTTCTCAGGGAGATGGTGGACGACCCCAAGCAAGGTCTCCAGGCGCGCTACGGCATCGGCACCGCCGTCCATCATTTGAAAGACTCGGATCCCGAAGCGGCCAAGACTCAGCTCAACTTCTTGGTTGAAAAGTTGAACAATGCGCCAAACAACTACGAAAAAGTGCAGTATGTCGACTCGATCGGGAACGCTGGCCACCCTGACTCTCTGCCGTTGCTTGCGCCGATGACGCTCGACCGCGACGCGGGTATGCGCGCCGCCTCGGCAAGCGCCATGCGCTTCCTCCCCGGGGCCGAGGTCGACAAGATGCTCGCCTCCATGGCCCAGAGTGATTCCAGTCAGCAGGTGCGTTTGGCTGCCGTCGATGCGCTCTCCGCGCGGTCGCCCTCCGGGCCCGTGCTGGAGAGTCTCTACAACGTGGCCACGTCCGGCGCTCGCGACACCCAGAAGCGGGCGCGCTCCGCCATCAACAAGCTCGCTCTTTCTCACGCGGAGGCGACACCACTGCTCGAGGCCATCAAGCAACACGATCTCGCGGTGGCGCGGTCGCTGCCCGAGGTCACGGGTGGCTGAAGGTCCTTCGGAAATCCCGAGAACGGTGTTAGACAATCGGGTCGCCCAGATATGAGGGCCCCACACGAGAAGGTCGAGTGCCATGGGACGTAACTTTCGAGAAGCTTGCGGTATCGTCGCAATGTTTGGGCTGTTGTCGATCGGTTGCGGCGATGACAACAAAGAGACGCCAAACCCCGACGCTGGCCACCCTATAGATGCAGGGGACGGAGATGGGGACGGAGATGGGGACGGGGACGGGGGCGGGGACGGGGACGGGGACGGGGACGGGGATGCTGAGGACAACTGGAGCGGGAGCAGCGTGCCGGGCCAAGCGTCGGGTGAGGCCTATACCGCGCAAGCCGAACCTTACGTCATGGTGAGCGGCTTTGCGTATACGGACCCAAGTGACGCCAATGGGTATAAGTCTTACAAGGTTGTGGTATCGAACTTTCCGACTAGCTGTTCCATGCTGGCCGATCTCGAGGACCCCTTCTACGAGTCTGAAGGTTTCGTGATGCTCAGTTGCCATTTTCGTGACGAAGGCGGCAATGACTATCCCAGCGTTCTGTTCTCAGGTGGCTTTGGCGGAGGCTGGAGTCCTAGAGGTCTAGTAGACCACCGATGCACCATCGAGTTTAGTCAGCGGGGCTTAGAGGTCGGCGAGCCGGTGAAGGGCGAGATGAAGCTGATCAACCGTAGCACCGGCGATTTGCTGGGGGAAATGTCCTTCGAGCTTACCTATTGCGGTGAGCGCGACACCAAGAGGCTTTGAGCATGGCCGTGGCGACGCATCGAAAGCTCGGCGCAGGGTGGCTGCTTGGCAACTTATTCTTGGCGGCGTGCGATCCGGAGGAGAAGGCGGAACCCGTTGACGGCGGCGGGCTGGAAGACGCAGCAGGACTCACGGATGCGGCAAGCGCCGATGCCGCCGGGCCGAATGTGTCCTACGGCGACGGTTGCGGTAGCGGCGATCCATTCGATGGGTGCCATGACAATGAGTCGGTCGACGCCTTCCGTTGGCTCGTCCCGGTGGCCGCCGACGTCGTGTTCGCGTTTGCCGACGCTGACACGCTCTGCGTGTGTGCTGGAAACGCGCTCTCTCTGCGCAAGGTTACCGGCCAGGTGCTCTGGGAGCACGCCCTGCCGGGGAAAGCCTGTCGCGCTTTGTTTTGCGATGCCTCTACCGGAGACATCTTGCTCGGAGGCGACGTCTATAACGAATCCACTTTTGTGCAGCGATTTACCTTTGATGGCGAGCCAGGCAAGGTGCTGGTGGAACTCCCGGGTTCGCTCGTCGGAAATTTTGTCGAGATCGTACGCGCAGACGCGAACACCTACTTTGCGTCTCTGATTGGGGTGAAAGATTCTTATCCCGTCGCGGGTCTCCACAAATTCTCGGCCGCGGGGGAAGCCCTTTGGGCTGAGCCGCTGATCACTCCGTTCGTGCGCTCGGTCAGGTATACGCCACTGCACGTGCGTCCCAGCGCAGGCGGTGGGGCGGTTTTCACGGTGGGCAGCGATCGCGGCTTGGTCTTCCACTACGAGGTGTCTAGCGAGGGGGAGATCACGAGCACGAATGAGGAAGACCTTTTGCTTGGCTCCGGCACCTCGTTTCCGCCGCCGGGCCGGGCTGTGGACGGCCGCTATGTGCTCGCTGCCAGGCGACATTCGAACTATCGATTTGCTGTGTACGCAAAGGACGGAACGCTGAAATGGTCGCACCACGAACCAGTAGGTGACCCCACGACTGCGCTGACCGGCACCGTGCTGCTTGACGATGACTCCGTCGTGGCCAACTTTGCTTCGCTGCGAGACTCCACCACGCTGATGCAGCGCGTGACCGAGCATGCACGAGGCGAGTCGATCGTCTGGGATCTCAAGTTCCGCAACCTGCGGCAGGATCGCGGCTGGGCCATCGCCCAGCAACGGCGCGAGATTGCTACCGAAGATATCATCCTCGGCATCGAACTCGATGATCTTGGGGCGCTCGTCCCAAGGCCTTGAGTAAGGTATGGCCGGTTCCTCCGATCGTCTGAAACTCGCGAGTATGTAGGCTGAACATGATCCACTCCGTTTGCGGTCCTCGACATCATCCGACGTGCGCACGCTCGTACACTGCTACCCTCGTGCTCTCTGCTGGTCTCTTCGCCGCTGCGTGTGAGTCACGGCCCGCCCCTGCGGACCTGCAAGCTCGGACACCCAATGCCGAGCGCAGGCAGGCTGCGCCTGGGGGGGCGCCCGAGTCCGCTGCGAGACCCCCCGCACCTACGGCGGCGCCTGGAGCGGCTCCAGAGTCGGAGGATCGAGCCCTTTGTGACCGCCTGTGTCACGAGACGGTGGGGTTGCATTGCGGGATGGACCTGGCGAGCTGCACGTCCAATTGCTTGAACCTCATCACGCAATCCGGCTGCCCGAAAGAGAGTCGAGCGTTCCTGGCTTGCGCGGCCAAACGTGACGCTGCGGATTTCGAGTGCGATGAAGGCATGCCCTCTCTCAAAGCGGCAATTTGTGAGGCGGAACAGGCTGGGGTGATGGGGTGCATGGAGAAGGGAACTTAACGACTTCGTTCGATTGCCGACGGAGGCTGGTGATTGTCTCGCACTAACAGGGCTTGAGTGGTCTCAAGCGCGTGCGCGTGCCAGGAAGGGGGCGTGTTTCGTCTGTATCGCTCCTTGGTCATGCTGTTCTGCACGTTTTGGATGGGCTGTGGGCCGCAGATTTGGCCGCAAAGAGCCGCGCCTGTCCATCCCACTCCGAACGTGGTGCTTGCGCCGCCGCCTGAGCCGACTGACGACAGGGCCCAGGAGTACGCGCAGTTTCAGGGCGCCATGGGCATCTTCGAGCGCCGCTGTGTGGTCTGCCACGGCTGCTACGACGCGCCTTGCCAGCTAAATCTAGCGTCCTACGAGGGCGTCGCGCGCGGGGCGACTAAGACGCCTGTGTACCAAGGTTCGCGCCTGCTGGCGATTGAGCCAACACGGCTGTTCATCGACGCGCGCAGCGTGGAGGACTGGCGCAAGAAAGGTTTCTTTCCGGTGTTGCAGCCCACAGCCTCGCAGGTTGAACAGGGCCAGCGGGACCCTCGAGCCAACCTGCTCGTGCGGTTGCTGGAGCTCAAGCGTGAGCACCCCTTACCGCTTTCCGAGCGCTTTCCACGCGGCTTCGAGCTCGGGCTCGACCGCAAGGAGATATGCCCCACCGCAGACGAGTTTGATGACTACGCCAAGAAGCATCCGCTGTGGGGCATGCCTTACGCCTTGCCCGGGTTGACAGACGAAGAGCACGCGCAGCTTCTGGCGTGGGTCGATGCGGGTGCGCCGCACTTTGCGCCCCCCGCGCATGTGCCGGGCGTGGCCGATTCCATCGAACGCTGGGAAGCATTTCTCAACGAGCCCTCGCTCAAGTCGCGTCTGATGGCGCGCTACATCTACGAGCACTTGTTCTTGGGCAGTCTGTACTTCGCTGAGGCCGACCCTGAGCGTTTCTTTCGCTTGATTCGCTCGCGCACGCCGCCTGGCTTACCCATCGACGAAATTCCTACGCGCAGGCCCTTTGAAAACCCGGGCACAGCGGACTTCTACTACCGCTTTGCGCGCCGGGAAGGTGCGGTACTCAGTAAGACCCATATGCCCTACGCGCTGCACGATGCGCGCATGGCACGCTACCGCGAGCTGTTCCTCGCGCCGAGCTACGAGGTGAAGGAGCTGCCGCCGTACGACGTCGAAATCGCGGCGAATCCGTTCCGCACCTTCCATGCAATTCCAGCGCGCTCGCGCTACCGCTTCATGCTCGACGAAGCGGAATTCACGATGATGGGCTTCATCAAGGGGCCGGTGTGCCGCGGCCAGGTGGCGCTCGACGTGATTCAAGACAGGTTTTGGATCACGTTCGTGAATCCAGATTCGGTTGCGCTCGACGCCGAGGAGAAATTCTTGGCAGAGGCAGCTCCTTTTCTGGACTTGCCTGCCGTGGCGGGCAGCAATGGCAGCCTGCTGCGCTGGCTGCGCTTTTCGCGGAATCACACGAAATTCCTCGACGCCAAGAGTAAGTTCCTGGCCAAGCTGACCAAGGAGCCAGGTAGCGTGACGCTGGATGTTGTGTGGTCGGGCGACGGTCACAACCCGAATGCAGCGCTCACGGTGTTCCGTCATTTCGATAGCGCGACCGTGGTGAAAGGCTTCGTGGGCAACGCACCCAAGACCGCCTGGCTGGTGAGCTACTCGGTGTTGGAGCGGATTCACTACCTGCTCGTTTCCGGTTTCGATGTGTTCGGCAATGTGGGCCACCAGCTCAACACCCGCATGTACATGGATTTTTTGCGCATGGAGTCCGAACACAACTTCATCTCGCTCCTGCCGCGCAATCGCAGAAGGCAGCTTGTCGATGCTTGGTATCGGGATGTGAAGCGCTCAGTGAAAGACGCGGTATACGGCGAGGTTGCGTACTTCAAGGCCGAGACAGACATCGCGTACAGCACCAAGCAACCTGAGCTTGAACTGTTTGACATGATGGCCGAGAAGCTTGCCCCGGTGCTCGAGCGCGGTCGTATCTTGGAGCGCGATCCCGATGCGGACGTGCGCAACTGGCTCGGGCGCTTGATGAGCCTCAAGGGCACTCCGGCATCGCTGATGTCTGAGCTCAGCTTCCTCGAAGTGCGCGACGGCAACGCCGCGCCTCGATACTTCACTATCGTACGCGACAGCAGTCTGACCAACGTGGCGCAGCTCTTCAATGAAGAGAACAGGCGCATGCCGAGTGAGGACAGGCTGACCGTGGTTCGCGGCTTTTTGGGCGCCTATCCCAACGTGCTCTTCAGCTTGGACCGCAGCGAACTACCTGGCTTTGTGGAGATGCTGAGCCACCTCGGGAGTGCTGAGTCCTACTCGCTTCTGCACGCGCGCTTTGGCGTCAGCCGCGTCGGCCCCGGGTTTTGGCAAGTCATGGATCGCATGCACCGCGCCTTCTCGGAGCTAGCTCCGCTCGAGGCAGGTCTGTTCGACCTCAACCGTCTCGAGGGGCGCTAGACGCGCACATCCTCGAGATCGCCGGTATCGAGCTCCGCTGCGAAGCTGTCGAGATACTCGCAGGATTACGCGTCTACTCGGCTCGGTCTACATGGCTCGAGCCGTGGCGGCGATTTTTTGGGTTGCGACGCCAAGGCTGGCGCACACCTCTACCCGGTATGCGTAGTCATCCGGTCGGTCTGACGGTTCTCTACCGAGTCCTGGTATGTGCGAGCCTCGCTCTCGTCGGCACGGCGGGTCCGGCGCTCGCAGATGGACCTGACATCACGCCCTGGGTCGGTGCGTACAAGAGTGCTTCCCCGGCTGAAGCCAAGAGCACGATCAAGGAAGCCATCGCACACGGCACAGACTCCATGGGCCTCTTGCGCAAGAAGGTGGCCCGAAAACGGCTCGCGGGCACCAATATTCCGTACAACGTCGTGCGCATCTCGGGCGCCGGCGACGAGGTGATCACGGACTTCGATGGCCACCGCTATCAGGCGCCTTCGGATGGAGCGAGCGAGAAGGGCACAGATCCCCAGGGCAAAGTGGTCGCCGTGTCCTATCGAGCCGAAGGCCGAACATTGCGCGGGCGTTTCGTGGCCGAGGATGGCGAAAAGCGCATCGACTTCGAGCGCAGTCCAGACGGGCGCGAACTGACGGTGCATGTGACCGTGCTCAGCAAGAAACTGCCCGAGCCCATCCGCTATTCCATGCGCTACACAAAGCAGTAGCGAGGCACCGCGAGGAGCGGAATCACCCTGAGCAGTAGCGCAGGTAGTTGCAAAGGGGGTCGGCTGCCGTTTCGAGGCGTGGTATGGATCGGCGGATGATCATACGCGTGTCCCGGCTCGTTCTGCTGATCTCCCTGGTCCTGGCATCCGCCGGATGCGACCAGTGGACCAAATACCAAGCAGTTGCGTCGCTTACGCGCGGGCTCACCGACGTGGAGGGCGTAGGTTCGCGCATCGCTCACTACCTGTGGAACACGCATCCGACGCCGAACGCTTCGGTCACCGTGGTGGAGGGCTTCTGGCGGTTTACCTATGCGGAAAATCGTGGAGCCGCATTCAGCTTCTTGGCAAGCGCGTCGTTTGGCCGTTGGCTGCTCGTCGCGTTCGGCCTGATGGCCGTGGCGTGGCTCTTCGCCTGGGCTCTGCGCCTGCGGCGCCCCTTGCCCCTTCTGGGAGCGTCCCTGGTTCTCGGCGGCGCGATTGGTAACCTGTTCGATCGTATTCGGCTTGGGTACGTGGTGGACTTCGTGCAGTGGCACTACCAAGACCGCTTTAGCTGGCCCATTTTCAACGTGGCCGATGTGTGGCTCTTTGTCGGCGGTGTGATTCTGTTGTGGAGCTTTGCCCGCAAGCAGCCAGCGGCAGAACCCGTCACATAACAGCGCCGCTTGGGTCCCAAGCCCGTTGGGAGCAGGCTCGTGGGTCCCCGGATGGGGCGTTTAGACTTGCCAGCCGTTAGCCCCGAGTGGAACCATATCGGTCAATCGATGACCGAAGCGCAAACGTTGTTAGTGACGACGATGAGAGAGATTCGACAAGTCCTTGCGGACATGGCCGTAGAGGCTGTCGAGCTCAATCCAGAGCAAACGCCGACCAGTTTCCTCGCCGCGATTTGGAGCAGATGGTCGAGGGCACGTTCGTGGCGATGGAGGAGTTCTTCAAGGGCGACGCGCGCCCCTACTGGGACGACTACCTCGAAACGGTGATCCCGGGGATTGTGGCGGTGGGTTTTCGCCTCACCACCGTCCTGCACACGGTCAGCAGCTTCTTCTGCCTCAGCGCGATAGAACTCGATCGACGCCTCGCAGCGGATCCTCTTCGTGACGCGGTTCGCACAGAGTTCGTGCGCTTCAGCTCGAGCTGGCAGCAGGCCATCATGAGCGTGCCTACGAAGTAGCTGCCGCCCCTACGAGCGCTGCATGGCTCGCCCCATCGTCCCATGGGCGCCCGATTCAGCCGCTGCAATCAGCGCTGACGCGTGAGCGCCTCGATGCGCGCCATGGCGCTGACCGTCTGTGCATTGAGGTACGTCTGAATCGTGCGCTCGATCTCGGGCAGCGCACTGCGAAGCGTGGTCGGAGTAAGCGCGTGTGCGTCTACGCCTGCGCGATTGCAGGCACGGAGCAGTGCGTTGCGCGCAAACAGGGGCGATAGGCCGCTTGCTGTGACCACGCGCTCGAAAAACTCACTCATCGCTCAACCCCCCACTGAGGCAGCGCGCGGCGCGTCCGCCGATCCAGAGGGTGGGTATATTGCGGGTTTCGAAGATAGCTCGTTCGAGGTGCATGCTTAGGCAAGCATGGTAGCCGCAGGCAGCCTTGCATTACCAGGAACATGCACGGCGGTCAGTAGGGTCAATGGTGTAATGTGGGTGCGGCGCGCGCAGCCTAGGCCCATGCTTTCACGATGGAAGTGGAGATCGTGCTCGCCACGGCGGCCGATGTGGAGCGCCTGCTTCCGCATACGGAGCTGTTCTGGAAGTTCGAGAAGCTGCCCTTCGAGGTGCACAGGCTGCGGCAGCTGCTCTCGGAGCTTGTCACGAATTCCGGCTACGGGCGGGTGTTGCTTGCCCAGCGCGGCAGCGAGCTACAGGGCTATCTGGTGCTGACATTTGGGTACAGCCTCGAGCACGGCGGCCGCGACGCCTTGGTGGACGAGCTGTATGTGCACGAGCGTGCCCGCGACTGCAGGCTTGGGACGCGCTTGCTCGAGGAGGCCTTTGCCACCTGCAGGCGCGAAGGGATAACGCGCGTGCATCTTGAGGTGGACAACACGAATCCTCGGGCTGCGGCGCTGTACCGACGGCGCGGGTTCGTGGAAAACGATCGAAAGCTGCTGACCAAGGTCCTGTAGCTCGCTCTGCCGCGGCCGGCAGCGGGGGGCAGATTGCCTGGCCGCGCTACAATCCCGCGCGATATGGCATCCTGGCCCGCAAGTTTACTCAGCGAAGACATCCATCCCTTTGGCTGGGGCGCCCTTTCCGTGGCGCTCGGTCTGTTGCTCGCGCTGCGCATCATCTTGGCGCCGCGTGAGAGGGGCGCGCTACGCCATCCGTTTGCGCTTCTGCTGCTGCATCTACTGGTCGTGTTCGTTCGGGCGGCGGTGGCACCGGAGAGCCGGGTCGAGGGCGGCATGCTCGACCTCACCGCGCGCTTTTTGCTGTTCGCGTGCCTTGGCGTGTCGACTTTCGTGCTTCTTCGCTGGCTCGTGGGACGCCGCTTGCATTGGGAGCTGCCCCGCATCGTGCAGGACGTATGTCAGGGGCTCGTGTACGCCATGGCAGGCATGTTTACGCTGCGTGCAGCCGGAGTGGAGCCCTCCTCCTTGCTCACCACGTCGGCGCTCCTGACGGCGGTGATTGGTCTCTCCCTGCAAGACACCATGGGCAATCTATTTGCCGGTCTCGCAATCCAGGCGGAGCGGCCGTTCGGGGTGGGCGACTGGGTCCAGTTCGACGACAAGCGCGAGCACATCGGGCGCATCGTGGAGATCAACTGGCGCGCGGCCAAGGTGCTGACCATCGAGAACGTCGAGGTCACGGTACCGAACTCGATGCTCGCCAAGGCGCCCTTGCGCAACTACTCGAAGCCCGAGCCACGTGTCCGCGTGTCGGTGAGCGTGGCTGCGCCCTACGATTGGCCTCCGCACCAGGTTCAGGAGCTTTTGCTAGGCATTCTCAAGGATGTGCCGGGCGTTGCGCACGACGCGACCGCGACGGCTGTGGTGACCAACTTTTCCGAGCGCGGCGTGGAGTACGACGTTCGCTATTTCATTCGGGATTTCTCGGAGCGTGAGATCGTCGCGGGCACGGTGCGCGAACGGCTCTGGTACGCATTGCGACGTGCAGGGCTCGCTTTTCCCATTCCACAACGCGCAGTTTCTCTGCAAAAGACGACCCAAGAGGCCGAAAGGGAAGTCGCCGATATCTCCGCGTGCGAGGTCGCGCTGCGTGGCGTGGACTTCCTGCAGGCCCTGCCGGACGAGGTGCTGCGCGAGTTGGCGGAGCGCTCGCGTACGCAGCTCTTCGCGCCAGGGGAGTACATCCTGCGTCAGGGGGACGTTGGCAACAGTTTGCACATCGTCCTCTCTGGAACCGTTCAAGTGCTGATGGCTGCACAAGGGCGCGAGGCGGTGGAGGTCGCGCAGCTCGGAGCAGGCAATGTGTTCGGCGAGATGTCGGTGATGACGGGCGAGCCTCGCAGCGCCAGCGTGCGCGCTGTCCGGGAGACCCTGCTGCTCGAGTTGCGCAAGGAAGCCGTGCGCGGGGTGGTAGAGAAGACGCCGGAGCTGATGCAGGCCATGAGTAAGGTGTTGGCCGAGCGCATGAAGAAGGTTGAGATCTCTACGGCCTCGGGCGAGGGGAGCCTCACGGATGTGGATCCCAGCTGGGAAGTCTTGCAGCGCATCAAGCGCTTCTTCTCGACGTAGGAGGCTTGAGGCGTTGTTTGGCCCTCTACAGGGCTGGATTAAGGCACAATCCCCCCCCGAAAAGCGCGCTTTTAGACCGCCGTGTGAAGTCATGCGCCACGACCGAGCCCGGCTAGACGACCAAGCCCTATCCGCTGAATCGTGGTCTTTGTTCCGATTAATTTTGTCCGGGGTGGATAGCCGCTACACTAGCGGGTGTCCCTCGTCGTTTTGCTGCTCCTGCCGTTCGTCGGCAGCCTGTTTACTGTGCTCCTGCCTACCCGAGCTCGTACGGCGCTCTCCAGCTGGGCGGCCTTCGTATCGACGAGCGCGGCGGTCTGGGTCATCAGCCTGTTCCCCAAGGTGCAGGGCGGCGGGGTGATCCGGGAGGAGTTTTCCTGGCTGCCCTCGCTCGGCCTCGATTTTGTGCTTCGGGTCGACGGCTTCGCCTGGATGTTCGCGGTGCTCATCACCGTCATCGGCGCGCTCGTTTCCCTGTACGCCCGCTACTACATGTCGCCGCAGGATCCGGTGGCGCGCTTTTACGCGTCTTTTCTCGCGTTCATGGGCGCGATGCTCGGCGTGGTGCTCTCGGGAAACCTCGTCCAGGTCGTGCTGTTTTGGGAGCTGACGAGCCTCGTTTCCTTCCTGCTCATCGGCTACTGGCATCACCGCGTGGACGCGCGGCGCGGTGCGCGCATGGCGCTGACGGTGACCGGCGCAGGCGGGCTCGCGTTGCTCGGCGGCGTGGTCGTGCTCGGCCACATCGTCGGCAGCTACGACCTCGACACGGTGCTCGCGTCGGGCGACCTGGTGCGCGCGCACCGACTGTATCCGGTCGCGCTCGTGTTGGTTCTGCTCGGGGCGCTGACCAAGAGCGCCCAATTCCCGTTTCACTTCTGGCTGCCGCGGGCCATGGCGGCGCCGACGCCCGTCTCGGCCTATCTGCACTCGGCCACGATGGTCAAAGCGGGCGTGTTCCTGCTAGCGCGGCTGTGGCCTGTGCTTTCGGGCACAAGCTTGTGGTTCTGGCTGGTCAGCGGTGCGGGCGCGACGACGCTGCTCTTGGGCGCGTACATCGCGATGTTCCAGAACGATTTGAAGCGCGTCCTCGCCTACTCGACGGTCAGCCACCTCGGCCTCATCACGCTGCTTTTCGGCCTCAATAGTCCGCTCGCGGCCGTGGCCGGCGTCTTTCACATCATGAATCACGCGACCTTCAAGGCGTCGCTTTTCATGGCCGCTGGCATCATCGACCACGAGACGGGCACGCGCGACATTCGGCGTCTCAACGGCCTTTTTCGCTCGATGCCCATCACCGGTACGCTGGCACTCGTCGCGAGCGCAGCGATGGCGGGCGTTCCGCTCTTGAACGGCTTTCTCTCGAAGGAGATGTTTTTCGCAGAGACGGTGTTCCTCTCGGCGCAGCCTTGGGTCGAGTTTGCCCTGCCCGCAGTGGCGACGGTCGCCGCCATTTTTGCCGTCGTGTACTCGCTGCGCTTTGGCTACGACATCTTCTTCGGCCCGCCTTCGACCGACCTGCCGCGAGTGCCGGAAGAGCCCCCGCAGTGGATGCGGGTGCCCGTCGATCTGTTGGTGCTCGTGTGTCTCGTGGTGGGCATCGCGCCTTCGCTGTCCGTCGGTCCCTACTTGGCCGCAGCGGCCCGTCCGGTCGTGGGCGGGGTTTTGCCCGAATACAGCCTGGCGGTGTGGCACGGCTTCAATGCGCCGCTCGTGATGAGTTTGGTGGCGATAGCCGGGGGCGTCCTCGGCTACCTGCTCTTGCTGCGTAGGGAGCGGCTGCGCGGGCGCTTCGAGAACCCGCCTTTCGTCAAGCATTTCAACGGAAGGCGCTTCTTCGAGAGCACGCTTGTGGTCTTCACGCGCCTGGCCCGAGCGACCCTGCGCGTCGTCGGCACGCGTCGGCTGCAGCCGCAGCTGTTCGCGATCATCGCGGTGGCGTTGCTGCTCGCGTTGCTGTCCGCGCGGGGCGTGCCGCTCGTCTGGGGCGATAGGACGCGCCTACCGGCATCGCCCGCGTTCGTGCTGTTGTGGGTCATCGGCATGGTGTGCGCCGTGGGAGCGGCGGTGAAGGCCAAGTACCACCGCCTGGTCGCCCTCACGCTGATGGGCGGTGCGGGGCTCGTCACTTGCCTCACTTTCGTGTGGTTTTCGGCGCCTGATCTCGCGCTTACACAGCTCGTGGTCGAGGTGGTGACCACCATGCTGTTCTTGTTGGGGTTGCGCTGGTTGCCGATGCGCCTGGAGGAGGCGCCGCGTCACAGTCGACTGCGCGACAAGGCGCGCCGCGCTCGAGATCTAGTGCTCGCAGTCGGCGCTGGCAGCGGCCTTGCGGCGCTCTCCTACGCCATGCTGACTCGACCTGCGCCGCACAGCATCTCGCCGTTCTTCCTGAGCCGGGCGCTGCCGGAAGGGGGCGGAGCCAACGTCGTCAACGTGATGCTCGTCGACTTCCGCTCTTTCGACACCATCGGCGAGATAACCGTGCTCGGCGCGGTGGCGTTGGCGGTGTTCGCGCTGCTGCGTCGCTTTCGACCGCCGCAAGAGAGCATCGAACAGCCGCATCAGCAGCAGGTGTTACCACACGACATCGTCACCGATCTGGTGAAACCACGTACGGCCCAGGACACCGAGCGCGGATACATGATGGTGCCGGCCGTGATCACGCGGCTACTGCTGCCTGTGGCTTTCGTCGTCGCGGCGCATCTGCTCTTGCGCGGCCACAACGAGCCTGGTGGTGGTTTCGTTGCGGGGCTGGTGGTGGCGGTCGCCTTCCTCATGCAATACATCGTCGCTGGCACGCTGTGGGTCGAGGCGCGAGCCCGGCTGCGCCCGACGCGCTGGATAGGCGTGGGGCTCTTTTTGGCTGCCTTCACCGGGCTCGGCTCGCTTGCGTTCGGCTATCCCTTTCTCACCACGCATACCGCGCACGTCACGCTGCCTTGGGTCGGCGAGGTGCACCTGGCGAGCGCGACCTTCTTCGATATCGGCGTGTTCGCGGTGGTGGTCGGAGCGACGCTGCTCATCCTCACGGCGCTGGCGCACCAATCCATTCGTGCGCACCGCAAGCCTGCGCAGAGCCTCGTGCCGCCGAAGCCCAAAGGAGCCCCGTAGATGGAAGCCCTACTCGCACTCGTGATCGGCGTGCTCGGGGGAGCTGGGGTGTGGCTCGTGCTGCGCCCTCGAACCTTTCAGGTGATCCTGGGGCTCGCACTCCTGTCGTACGCCGTGAACCTCTTCATCTTCAGCATGGGCAGCCTCGTCATCGACACGCCTCCCATTGTGACGCCGGGCGTTCCGCCCGATCTCGGGCATTACACAGATCCCATGCCGCAGGCCCTGGTGCTCACCGCCATCGTCATTGGCTTTGCGACCACGGCGCTGTTTTTGGTGGTGTTGCTCGCGTCGCGCGGCCTCAGCGGTACTGACCATGTCGACGGAACCAAGGAGCAGACATGAAGCTCGCGCTGCCACACCTCATCGTGGTGCCTATCGTGCTGCCACTGATGGCCGCCGCGTTTACGCTGTTACTCGGAGACGGGCGGCGCAGGCTCAAGTCGACCATCAACATCGGCGCCACGTTGGCGGGGCTGCTCGTCGCGCTCGAGATCCTTAGGTGCGTCGACGCAAACGGTGCGCCCGGCGTGCTCCGCGTGTATCTGGCGTCGAACTGGGAAGCGCCATTCGGCATCACGCTGGTCGCCGACCGGCTCTCTTCACTCATGCTGGTGCTTACGGGCGTCGTGAGCCTGTGCTCGGCCGTGTATTCGACGGCTGCCTGGAGTCGAGCAGGCGTCTACTACCACCCGCTGTTTCAGATTCAGCTCATGGGCCTCAATGGGGCCTTCCTCACGGGCGACCTCTTCAATCTCTTCGTGTTCTTCGAGGTGATGCTCGCAGCCTCGTACGGTCTGCAGCTGCACGGTTCGGGCTGGGCGCGGGTGCATTCGGGGTTGCACTACATCGCGGTGAACTTGCTGGCGTCGTCGCTGTTCCTCGTCGGTCTCGCCATGCTCTACGGCGTCATGGGTACGCTCTCCATGGCGGACGTCGCTGCCAAACTACCGCTGGTCGCAGACGAAGACCGCGGGCTCTTGCACGCAGGTACCGCCATCCTCGCCGTGGCGTTTTTGACCAAGGCGGCTATCTGGCCGCTCGGCTCCTGGCTCGTGCCGGCCTACATGGCGGCCAGCGCACCCGTGGCGGCGCTCTTCGCATTGATGACCAAGGTGGGCTTCTACACGCTGCTGCGCTTGTGGACCTTACTCTTTTCCGAAAGTGCGGGCCCGTCAGCGCATTTCGGGGCCCAGGTCTTCCTGTACGGTGGGCTTTTGACCCTCGCCTTCGGGGCCATCGGTCTGATGGCCTCCTTGCGCCTCGGACGCATCGCGGGTTTCTCGATCATCGTGTCGTCGGGGACGCTGCTCGCGTCGCTCGGACTCGGCGTAGCGTCCGTGACTTCGGCGGCGCTCTTCTATCTTCTGAGCTCCACGCTGGCCGCGAGCGCGCTGTTTCTGCTGGTTGAGCTCGTCGAGCGCAAGGGCGTAGGCGACAGCTTGCCTTTGCCTGGCTTCGATGCGGAGTTGGGAGAGGACACCAATCTCGACGACGACGAGGTACCACTGGTCGGCCGTGTGATCCCGGTATCCATCGCCTTGCTCGGTCTGGCTTTTATTGCCTGCGCGCTTTTGGTCGCTGGGCTGCCACCTTTGTCTGGCTTCATCGCGAAGCTCTCCCTGCTCAGTGCGCTCCTGAGTCCCCAGGGGCTCGGCCAGGGCGATGTAAGCGTGCCCAGCGCGGCGGCCTGGTGTCTGTTTGCGCTGCTGATCGTGTCGGGCCTTGTCGCGACCGTCTCGATGTCGCGCGTCGGCATTCGGCACTTCTGGTCCGCAGCCAACCGGCCCCCGCCGCGTCTGACGCTCGTCGAAGGCGCGCCAGTGCTCGTGCTGCTGTGTGCCTGCGTCGCGCTCACGGTGTGGGCTGAGCCTGTGATGGGCTACACGCGCGCGACGGCGGAGGCACTGCACGCACCCACGGCCTATATCGAAGCGGTCATGTCGACGCGACCTGTGCCGGGACCCACGCGGCCTGATATCGAAGCTGGCGGGGTCATCCGCCAGCAAGACTACGGCGAGGAGGGTGCGCTGTGACCTTCTTGAATAAACTCGTGCCCGCGCCGCTGTTGTCCGCCGGGTTACTCGCGCTGTGGCTCGCACTCGCGCGCTCGACCAGTGTAGGGCAGATCCTGCTCGGCCTCGTGCTCGCGCTCTCGGTGCCGCTTGTGACCACAAACCTGCGGCCGACGCAGGTGCGCGTGAAAAAGCCGCTCACGGTCGTGCGCTACATCCTGACGGTCGGCTACGACGTGCTGGCATCGAACATGGAGGTCGCCTGGGGCGTTGTGGCGTGGCGCTGGCAGAGGCCCCAAGGGCGCTTTGTGATCATCCCGCTCGAGCTGCGCGATCCGCTCGGCCTGGCTGCACTCTCCATGGTGACCACGGTGGTGCCGGGTACGGTCTGGTCTGAGCTAGCGCTCGATCGCAGCGCGCTGATGCTACACGTGTGGGATGTCCGCGACGAGGCAGTCTTCGTTGCCCGCTTCAAAGCGCGCTACGAGCAGCCGCTAAGGGAGATCTTCGAATGAGCTCACTGCTCTCCTACGCCACCATCTTTGCTCTCGGCTGCTACGCGATTGCGTCCGTGCTGGTGCTGGTGCGGCTCGTGCGCGGACCGCGCGCGCAGGACCGCGTGCTGGCGCTCGACCTGCTCTACTTCCACGGCATGCTTGTCATGTTGGTGCTCGGCATTCGTCACGCCAGCGACACCTATTTCGAGGGCGCGCTGCTGATAGCGCTCTTCAGCTTCGTGAGCTCAGCCGCGATGGCGAAGTTCCTTTTGCGCGGTGAGGTGATCGAATGACCGACGTGCCTTTCTGGGTGGAGCTCGCTGTGTCCGTACTGCTCGTACTGAGCGGCGTGTTCGTCGTCATCTCGGCGGTGGGCTTTCTGAGTCTGAAAGACTTTTTCCTGCGCATGCATCCGCCCGCGCTCGCGTACACCTTCGGCAGCTGGTGCGTGAGCCTCGCCAGCATCCTCTACTTCTCGACGCTCGAGCAGCGGCTCATGCTGCACCCGTGGCTCATCATCATCATGCTATCCATAACGGTGCCGGTGACCACGATCCTGCTGGCGCGCGTAGCCCTATTTCGGCGTCGCACCGCGGGCACGGCCGACACGCCGCCACCGCTCACGGCGCCGCACGGTTCGTAAGCTCGCTTTACTCGGCCTGACCCTAAACGCAAGAAGGGCGCTTCTATTCGCAGGCGCCATGCAGGCATCTTTCCTGCGGAAAAAAGCACTCCTCGTCGAACGTGCACGGGTCGCTTTGCTCCTGTGGGTTGCATGTCCCGGCGCCGCAGTAGATTCCGCATTGGTTGGTGGAAGTACAAGAGTCGCCCACCCTCACCTTGCATACGCCAACCGGGTAGCCACCCCCGTGGCAGATTAAATTTCCACTGCAGTCCCCATGGCTGTCGCACGCCGCGTTGAGTTGACCGGGGTGCTGACAGAAGCGGTTGGGGATTGCGCCGCAACTTCCCGTCACGCACTGGCCGTCGCTGGTGCATGTGCTGCCGGGCGGACGACGACACGCCCGCGGCGATTCGGTGGAGCAGACTAGGGTTCCGATGCAATCGGATTCGCTGTTGCAGCTCTGTCCCAGGTCCTGCGGATTCCCGCAAATACCACTTGCGGAACAGCTTCCTGAAGCGCAGTCATCATCTTTCGGGCAAGTGACTCCGTTTGGAGAAAGACACTTTCCGCTTTCGCATTGCAGGTCGCCCCGACAATCTGGTGCCGAGTTACAGGTTTCTCCCAGGCCAGCCGGCGCCGCGCACTTGCCGTTGGCATCGCAGCTCCCCGAGATGCACTCCGCGTCCTGAGCGCAGTCGCCCCCATTCTCCCCTTTGCAAGCCCCCGCCTGGCATACGGAGCTGCCGGTGCACTTCCCGTGTTCCACGCCATCGATGGTTCCGTTGCATCCGGCCCCATTCGTTTCCACGAACTGGCAATCCGGACAACGGCTCTCTGCGCACCGCCTTTCCGAGCAATCCGCGCTAGCACACTCGCAGATGGCGCTCTCGCAGTAGAGATCATCCTTGCATGCGGTGCCGACGGAGAGGAGCCCGTGGCAGGCGTTGTCGCGACAGAAAAGGGTGGCTACGCATTCCTCATCTACAGTGCAGCCGATGCGACACTTCACTCCATCGCAGCGATAGCCGTTGCAGCTCGCAAGGCCATCATCGGTGTCCGGGTTACAGTCGTCGTCGATGCCGTTGCACAGGTCTGGAGCGCCTGGATATGTGGCCCTGGTCGCATCGTCGCAGTCGCCAGTCCGGTCCACATACCCGTCCGGTGCTGTGCATGACGAGATGCGCTCGTCGCCTCCGAAACCGTCTCCGTCCTGGTCTCGATAGAACGTGTGGAGCTCACTGGCGGCACAGGAAGCATCGGATGAGTCGGCATCGGGGGTGGCGTCAGGCGCCGCGTCTCCAACCGCGCCACCGTCGAAGTGTTGTGGCTTTTGACGCCAATCGTAGGAGCACGCGGCGAGAAAGATTGCGACTGATAGGTTAAGGGACCAAGTGCGCATGAGGCGTCTTAGCACGAAGCCCTTCGGTGGAGGTTAGCTTCGCCGGAGTGAAGCGGGCGTTTTCAGGGCGGCGCGAGTCCGTCGTTAGCGTACGTTACTCCTCTGCCTGACCCTCAGGTGCGCCGCCTTCGACCCAATCCGCGATGCTCGCAAGTTCGTCCTCGGTGAGACCGCACTCCGAGATGGGCGCGCTACCGCAGGGAGGCATTTCGCGCGTATGCGTGGCACCACGAATCGCGTATCTGTGGGAGTGCACGGACGGGTAGTGTCTTATGGAGAACGGCCCCGTGCCGCGTTCTTCGTGACACGGAACGCAGTGCTTCTCGAACAAGGGCAGCATGTCCGCGTGATACGTCAGGTCCGTGCTGGATTTTACGACGGCCGCGTCGGGCTCGGGCGAGCCTGCATCGGGCTCGGACGCGCGCCCGGCATCCTCACTGGCCTCGAGGCTCGCGTCGCTTGGGGATAGCCCTTGCCATGGGTCGAGCCCCGCGTCGGCTCTAGGTGTGGGAGACTTAGGTTCCCTGTCGCCGCAAGCGATGCACAGCGAGAGAAGCCACAGCACCTGTCGCAAGCGCGTTGTCATCGGCCCCTCAGAAGTGCGCCTTCGCGCCTACTTGGAACCAGCGCGGGGCATTGACGCGTGCGCCGTAAGGGCGACGGGACACGATGTTTTGGGCGTTGAGTAAGTTACGCAGGTTGGTGTAGAGCATGAAAGGGCCAGCGATGCGCACGTGCGCCTCGAGATCGACCCAGACCTGCTGGTCTGTCGTCCACGCTTCATTTAGCGACCCCTGGCCAGGCTCCTCGCGCATGGGCGCCACGTAATTGACTGCGGCTGCACCTCCTGCGCGCTTCGACTCTATTGCAACGCTGCCTGACAGCTGGTGGCGGGGCAGGTACGGCATGTGATCGCCGCGCTGAACCGCGCCCCAGACGGGGTCTTGTGAAAGAAAGTCCTGCAAGAACTCGCCGCGACTGAAGGTGTAGGCGGTAAGCAGCGGCACGCGGATGGGTCCAAACGCGAACTCATGTGTAGCGAATGCTTCTACGCCGTAAATGCGCGCCTTGCCGCCGTCGTACTGCGTGTCGAGGTTGGCCTCGGCGCAGCCGCTCGACACCGTGCAGACAGACGTGATGTTCCTGTAGGCGTTGTAGAAGCCAATGGCTTCCAGTCGCGTGCGCCCACGGGTGTAACGGACACCGGCCTCGAGGTTGGTGGCGTACTCGGGCTTGTTCTTGCTGGCAGGCGGTGGCGGACTGAAGCCGCGGTACACGCCAGCAAGCAGACCGAGGCTCTCGGTCAACGCGTAGTACGCACCCATGCCCGGCATGGTCGCCACGACAAGGGCGCGTGCGTCGTCGTCCGTAAGGCGATCGTGTGAGCGGGACTCGATGACCTCGACGCGCGTGCCCGGCGTCAAGGTGAGTGCACGCCACGTCATGGCATCGACCAGGTGCATGGCCAGGGCGTACGAGTCTGCGCGATTGCTGGCCGTGGTCTGTGTGGCGACATTCTCCATCAACGTAAGCTGGCCGCTCTCCATGCGGAAGGCGTCCTGAGTATGGCGGCGATCGATGGAGTCGTGGTGCAGTCGCATACCGGCTTCGATGCGATGATCGATGCTTCCGGTTTTTCGTTGCGCAGTGAGCAGGTTTTGTATGCCTTGGCTCACGAAGACGCGATGGTTCGGGCCGATGAGCAGCTGCTCGCTCGCCGAGCCCGTGTCGATTTCACCGGTAAGAACCGCATAGTAGGGGGAGTTCTCATGATCGTTCGGGTCACGCAAGAAGGGCGAGACCATGCCACCACGGAACTGATTGAGCTTACGCCAGCTGCGCGTGTAGTCGTTGCGGTAGACTTGAGTCTTGATTTGCAACGCGCGATTCGTGAAGTCGACGGAGTGTGACGCCACGATGGACGTGCGGTGACTCGTCATCTTGTCGAGCGCAGCCGCGGGATAGCGCTGATAGGGGTTGTCTCGAAAGTCCGCATCCGTCAGGCCGAGGTAGCTCTCGTTAGAAACCTCATCGGCGTAGCCCAACCTGAGACCGAACTCGTGTCGAACTACGCTGTCGGGATCGACGACGTAGCGGGTCTTGAGCATCCAGTCGTTGCGCTTCGAGCCAGTATTCGCGCCGCTCGGCAACTCCATGAAGCCGCTGTTCTGCAAATGAACGCCTTCGATCAACACGCCGAACTGCTCGTTGCCGACGCCCACGCGCGCATGCGCTTTTCCGTAGCCGTACTGGCCGCCAGCGAGATCGAGCGACCCTTGCAGCTTGTTGGGTACGCTGGCGGTGACGAAGTCGATGGCGCCACCGATGGTCTGTGGACCCCGTGCAATGGCCGACGGACCCTTGAGGACTTGAACGCCTACCATGCGCGTGATCAGGGGAAAATAGTAGGCAGCTGGTGCGGAGTAAGGTGCAGGCCCGAACAGAACGCCGTCTTCGGTCAGCGTGAGCTTCTTGCTGCGATCCGGATTCGTGCCGCGGAGGCCGATGTTGGGCCTGAGTCCGACGCCGTCTTCCTGTCGGATGTAGACGCCCGGGACCTGCGCGAGCACGCTGTGCGGGTCGTCGTGTTCGAAGCGCTCCAGGTCTTCGCGACGCAGCACGTGGGCGGAGCCTGGCGTTTTCGCCACGCGCGTGCCGGCGATGGTGACATCGATAGCTTGTTCATCCTTGCTCGGCTCTTCGGGGGCTGGCTGCGCCGAATCTGCCTGGATCGCGGCCTCGGCGACGGCCTCGGGCGAGAGCTCAAGCGTGGCCGCTTCGGGAGCCTGTGGAGATGGCTCTTCAGGAATGGGCAACGCGCCGGCAGGTTCTTCCGTGGGCTCGGATGCGGCCTCGTGCGGCTCGGGAGCGGGCTCGGGAGCGGGCTCGGGCGCCGCTTCGGCCTCACGGGCTTCTGCAGGTGTGCCTGCGTCTTCTGACGGGACCGCGGGCACGGGCGTGTCCTGCGCCGTTGCGCGTCCGCCTAAGGCGGACGTACTGATCAAGTAAAGCGCGGAGCAGACGGGGAGGACGAAGCGATGAATCGACATGAGGAACTCTCGAGATAGCCTGAACGCTAGAGCACGGGCCGCGTGTGGGGTGGGGCTTCGGTAGGCGCAGGAAGAATCCACGTCGCGCGTCCGAAGCTGTCTTGCATGAGTGAAAGGTCAACCTCAGGGTCGATAAAACGACTCGCGCGTCGACCATTGAGGGAGACGAACGACTCGACGCGCACTTCGACGGGAACGCTTTCGCTGTGCGTGAAGTCGCGCTTGATGCGCTGCGCGAGCTGCAGAATCAGGTCGGGTTGGCCCGACATCTCGCCTTCCTGGAAGGGGGTGAGGTAGACGCGCGGGCTCACGTGAAAGATCCGGGTCGTCACCGGATTGCGTACGATGAAGGTGGTGCTGCCGCCCTTGGCGCGCAGCATCACGCGCCAAGAAAGTCGCATGCCCTGCTCGTGCCACAACACGTTGCCACCATAGGCCAAGTGGCGCAGGGGCAATCCCACTTGAAGCGCCGCGTAAAGTAGGCCGAGGCAGACGCCGAGACGCATTCGCCACGGAGCTATGGAGGGTAGGGCAGCGGTGCGTTCGTTCAGCGCTTTATGTGTGAGTCCGAAGCGTGAAAGCAGCGTGCGTGGCCAGGAAGGCTCGAAGAATACGAGCGCTGCACCCACCATGATGACCGGAAACATGCCGATCGGGAACAGCAGGCGCGTGGCAATGTGGAACAGGACGACCGCGCCATAGGCCCAAAGGCGGGTGCGCCGCCACAACAGGAAGCCGACTACAGTGGTGTCGAAGAGAAAGCCGAACCAGCTGAACAGCAGGGGCACGTGCGTAAGCGTGAATAGAGGACCTATCACGGGAAGATCCACGTTGGCGCCGAGCCAGATGCGCAAGGGTTGCCCGTGCACCAGCCAATCGCTGTGCGCCTTGGCCATGCCCGCGAAGAAGTACACCGTCCCGACCTGCAGCCGAAATAGGTAGAGCCACGCCACGCGGATGCTGGTGTAGCGCGGGGCATCCCGTTCTTTTTTGCGCTGGAATTTACGTCGTAGCCACGCATCTACCGAGTAGGCCTGCGCTGCGGGAGAGACGCTCAGGAGCAGCGCCATCAGCGCGGCGAGATAGTAGTGGTTGAGGTAGTTCGAGGCATCCAAGAGCTGCACGTAGGCGAGCACCAACGCAAACGCGAACGATGTGAACCGATACAGAAGCCCGAGCGCCATGGCAAGGGCCAGCCCTACGAGCGCCCAAAATACGCTTTGAAGGTCGATGCTGGCAGGCAGCTCGACCCACGAAAAGCCGAAGTACTTGAACTGAAAGCGCGGACTCACGAAGAGCGGGTCAACCCAGCCGTACAGGATGAACCGCAACATGGAGAAGCACAGCGCGACGCCGTAGAGCACCCGGAAGGCTGCGAGCCACGCGATGTCGACCGGGCGAGAAAGAACTGCGAGAAAACGCGCCACGCCGAGTGCCTCTTGCGGAAGGGAGTCTCGAGCCTTCAGTCGGTATCGCCTTCGACGGATGCCGGGAGCTTCAGATTGATGGGGCTGCCTGCACCAAAGAACTCGTTCTTCAGCAGGTCGGTCAGGCCCTTGATGGCGTTGTACAGCGCGTCGAGCTCTTCCGCCGTCATGCTGTGGAGAGGCTTGGCCTCATCGGCGACCTTTTGAGCATTCTCATAGGCTGCCACCATGTCGTCCGCGAGCTCTGCGTGGTTGGCAGAACGAAGCCAGTCATCGAAGCCGATGCCTTCGCCGTCAGGTCCGCAACCTTGGAAAAGCGCACGGAATCCGCGCAAATTAGCGCGAATGTTCTCGATGGAGATCTTGGCAAATGGGCTCTCGGGGCCGTTCACGGGAGACACTGCCGTGTAGCCCGCCGGGATGCCGACCTTCCAGTCTTTGATTTCCTTCTCCACGTACACGAGGGCCCAGGCCACGATGTTGAGCGCTTCTTGTTCGCTCGCGTAACCCGATGCGTCGCGCAACGTCTTGGTGAAGTTGCCTTCTGCGGGGAGGAAGCGGTTGTAGAGAGCCCACGCTTCGTTCCACACGTTCTCTGTAGCGGCGAGCGCGTAGTTGCGCTTGCGCTTGTCTAGGTCCGTGGCGCTGAAGGTCGGCCAAGCCTTGCCCGTGACGGAACTCGCGAGGCATTCGGTGTCGCTGCCCTCGTAAAAGAGCCCATATTCCGCAGCGAACAGGCCGCGACCGTTGATGAGGATGCTGTCGAAGCCGGCCTTGTAGGCCTCGGACGCGACCTGCTCTTCGACGCGACAACGGCTGGTGTTGGGCCACGAATAAATAAGGCTGCGTAAACCCGCGCCGTGTACGTTGTCCTGACTCTTGGAAGCTGCGGGACCAAACTGAAACAGCTCGGCGACAGACCAGCTCTCCATGGCGGCTTTCCAGGCTTCCTGAGCGGCCTCGCGCTTCTCCTCGGAAGCGTCGGTCGCGTAGGCATCGACGCGGTCGCGCAGCGCCACGGCAGACGCGGCAAAGTTGCAGAACTGGTAGGTGGCGCAGCTGGCCGAGGCCTCGAGCAAGGCCTTGCGGCTGAACGCTCCGCTTGCGTTGGGCGGCTCGCCACAGTCGAGGACACCTGCGTCCGATTCTGGATCCACTTCTGGTGGAGGCTGCGGCGGCGGGGCCTTAGGGCCCGCGTCTTGCTCGGAGTCCTTGTCTTTGGTGGGTGCGGAGCTCGCGGACTCACAGCCCCAGAGGCCGACGGCTCCTATCAGGAGTGCAACAGTGCTGAGCGGCTCGAGCCGAACTTGCAGGAAATTACGTGGTGCTTTCCGGTGTTGAGCGAGCGCTTCGTTGCTGCACTTCATCGTGGACCCCATAGCAAAAAGGTCGGGGCGGACACGGAAAAACCGCGCCCGCCCCACCTAGTTACGTCGACTTAGTTGGAAGATACTTCGAGAATCGTAAGGAAGGCCTTGGTTTCGCTCGTGGACTCGGTCGAGGCCGCGACGCGCTGTCCGTCAGGCGAAAGGGCTACCTTGAAGAACGGAACGGGATGCGCGTACTGCCGAATGCCGTTCGTGCCGAAGGAGGTGTCGAGGGCGCCGTCGTTGGTAAAGAGGAAGAGCGTTGCGAAGCCGTCGTAGCAGCCAGCGTGCAGCGTGCGGTCGCCCGGGAGAAGGATGAGATCTCGGCCATTTTCACGGAACGGACGCCCGCCCTGGCCAGCGCTCGGGTCAAGTTCGCTTTGGACGGCCAACGCTCCTTGGTCTCCATAGGTCGCATCCAATGCCCCGTCCTTGAGGCCGAAGCTGACCAAATCGTTGTCCTTGCTCTCGGCCTCGAGGTACGATTTGCCGTAGCCAGTGGTTACGTAGCGACCGGTGGACTGGCGCACAGCGGCGTAGGATTCCGACATGGCGTCGTCGGCCTTGCCCTTGTAGGGGTTGAACTTGGTGACTTCAGGTGTGTTCGGCGCGCCGAAGCCGAATGCGGTATCAGGCGTGCCGTTGGCCGAGAGGCGGATCAGCGTCACGTGGTTATTCTCTTTGGCGCCGAAGTTCGTGTAGCCGGCGCTTACAATTGTGCCATCGGGCTCAACAGAACCGCGGCGTGCACTGTCGTTGAGTCCTGCATGGTCGACGTCAACGCTGTAGACGCCGTCATCGGAGAAGCTGGTGTCGAGGGAGCCGTCGCTCGCCGAAACGCGGACGATGAAGCGGTCGAAGTCGATGCGCTGTGCGTCGTCTGCGTCGAGTGCGCCGTGCGCTGCCGGGCCTTCGCCGAAGACGACGATCTTCTCACCGGCCGACTTGTCGAGCGCGATTCCCCAGGAGTTATCCGCAGGAGGCGCGGCACCGGTCCAGTGGTCCGTGGTGTTCTCCTCGTTCCAACCGAAGTCGACGCGCACCAAGCCGAACGTGGTGTTGCGGACGCCCTTGTTGTCGAACTTCAACAGGCCGACGTTCTGACCGCCGTTTCCGTCGTTGTAGTTGACCTGCACGACAAGGTCGCCGTTCTTGAGCTCGACGACGCCGTGCGAATTCTCTGCGCCTTTGCTCGCGGCAACGCTGTCGTCCGCTGCTGCGATGACGTTGTAGGAGGCGACGCCGTTGGTTCCGAAGGTGTCGTCCGGCGCGCCGTCGGCGCTGAAGCGGGCCACGGCCACGTGCTTGTCGCCGTCGAGCGTGACGAAGCCCGAAGCGTAAATCTTACCGTTGGCTGCGTAGGTGAGGCCGCGCAGATCCTCGATGCCGGTCACAACCCCAGAGTGGACCTGGGTCAGCGTCGGGGTGGGATCTTCGCTAGCGTCCCGATCGCCTGCATCTTGGTCGCTGGCGTCGGTCTCACCGGCGTCGAGCCCAGCGTCATGGTCATGGTTGTGATCGCCGTCTCCGCCATCTCCATCGCCCGCGTCCGGGGTCGTTTCATTTGGGGACGTCTTCTCGCTGTCGCAGCCTACGACCCCGCCGAGCGCGAGCATCAGAGATACTGCAAGTCGGAAGCTCACACCGCGGCGACGCGCATGCTGATATTCAAAATCATTGTCCATTGATCTGCTCCTCAGCAGCAAAGAGGTCGCCGAAGCGGCCGTTTCGCGGGGCAGTATGTGCCCTATCACGGAGTAGACAATCAAATTCACATGATCTGGCTTCAGATTGAAGAGAATCAAATTCAGTACACGTCAAATGGTTTTTCCGATTTATGGATTTGGTCGGTCGGCCAGTCTTGGGCTCAGGGCGACTGCGGCGGCTCGAACCACGCGAGATTTCGCGTGATTCACGAGGATGGATGACGCGTGATTCATCAGGTGCGGCGGAGCGTTCGTTCAGTTCGCCGGGACCGCGGAACCGGACCTTAGCTGTGAAATACCATCGAGCGCGCGCCCTTGGTGATGGCGAGCACGCCGGGATGGGTGATGCGCCGCTCCAGGGTCAGCGCATAGAAGCGCTCACGAACGTCATCGAGTCTGCCGATCACAGACACCTGGTGTTGTTCCACAAGCTCCTGTTCAATCACGGACGGGGCTGCGAAAAAACCTTCGCCGGTCTGTCCCAGGACACTGAGCAAGGCGCTGTCTTGGACTTCTCCGCGCACGCGCGGTCGAATGTTGCGCGCCGCAAACCAGCGATCGAGCGAGTGCCGCATGCTGGTACGTTCAAAGGGCAAGATCGCATCTGCGTCGTTGAGCGATTCGGGGAAGTCTGCTCGCAGTCGTGAGGCCATGCTGCTCGCTGCAAACAGCGTGACCCCGCATTCTCCGAGCAGATGGCTGAAGCCACGCATGTTGGAGAGGGCCTCGATGGGCACATCGGTGAGCACCACGTCCAGCTCATACAGCGCGAGCTGGGCGAGCAAGCGGTCGTGCCGATCCTCATGGCAAGTGATGCGCAAGGCTTCGTCGAAGCGCAACGCGGGCGTGAGCAGACGCTGCGCGATGAGCTTGGGTAGCCCGTCCGAAATTCCCACGACCAATCGCGTTCCATGCCGCTCTGCGCGCCCCGCGAGCGAGTCTTGCAACTCTTGCCCGAGCTCGAAGATCTCCGTCGCGTATCGGAACACGTGACTGCCCGTTTCAGTAAGCACCAGACGGCCGCCTCGCCGATGAAACAGCTGTACATCCAAGGCCTGCTCCAGCTCCTTGATTTGGCTGCTTACAGTGGGCTGCGATAAGCGTAAGCGACGACTAGCGGCGGAAACACCACCTTCGCGGGCTGCGGTCCAGAAGTAAAATAGGTGGTGATAGTTCAACCACTCCATGAGACTTGGACACTACAGACTTTATCTATGCGGACCAGTTGAATTACGTCTTTGAAGGACAAGGAGGGTGCAGCTAGACCAAAGGCACACACGTACATGGGGAGGTAAAACATGAAGTCACGGGAACACCTCAATTTTGCAGACGCGGCATTCCAGCTCGAGGGGCGCACGCATACGCGCAAGACCGACGGGTATCAACCATTTTTGGAGGACGCGCTCGGCGTATTTATGCAACCGGAGCTCTGCTCCCATCCAGACTACCACGACGGCTGGGCAGAGATGCGCCCTCGTCAGATAGCGCTCTCGTCCGGCTACGGCGCCGGCGAGCAGGTTAGGCGCATGGTGGTGACGGCCTCCGACCACGAAGGGCTTCGTGAGGCGCTCAAGCGTCCCGCGCGCCGTGGCCTCGAGCCCACCATTGCCAAGCAACTTGCGCTCAGGTTGGCAGAGGCTCAGGTGTTGTCATCGGCCTTCGATGCACCGGGCGTGGTGACGATGAACAGCAGCGTGCTGTGCGAAGACACGCAGAGCGGCGAGTTCTTGCGGCTACGTCTCGTGTATCCGCACGAAGAAAGGCCCACGGATCGCCACGTCTCGGTCCTGCACCCCATCGGAGGAGCTCTGCTTGGCTTGAAGATCGGCGAACTCGCCGATTGGCCCGATCAGGGGCGCTTTGCTGT
>CAZEWA010000050.1:0-1075 GCA_964515685.1 uncultured Polyangiales bacterium
TCAGACGCGCTCGGCGGCCATCGCCTGGGCCGTCATCAAGCTTGTCTTGGCGGCATACCAGGCCATCTCGCTGCGCAAAACCTTCCACGAGAGATCGGAGTACGTCTTGAACATGCCATGCTCATGCGTGGTCTCGTCGATGAAGTCGAAGGCGTCGCGATTCTCGGACTGCATGTCCGTCTTTAAGAGCGGCAGCTCCTCTTTGTTCAGGTACACATGGAACGTGGCTGCGAACGTACCTTTGGACATGGGACAGTAGACCTTGTGCACCGCAAATTGCTTATCTGTAAGCCACGCACACTGACCCGCAGTCAGGGTAAGCAGGCCGAGCTTCTTCGCATTCCAGTCCAGCGTCTCATAGGCCATGACATCGATCTGCCCCGTCAGGCAATGGATGATGCCTGTCGTGGTGCCATGGCTATGAATGGGAGAGTAGTGCCCTGCGGGCCAAATCTCGAGCACGGTCGGCGAGCCAAAGTCCCCATGATGTTCGTGGGAGCTGACCGATAGCTCGGGATGAATCGTGGAGACGACATCGTCGTAGTCTCCCTTTCCGGTACAGGCCACACGAATATAGGGAGGGTGGGACGTGTCCTCCTTGGCTTTCTCCTTCAGAATATGCCCAAGAATTCCGGACTTGATGCTGTGGCCGATGGCCTCGGTCTCCCAGCCTGCAAAACGAATATTGGAGGCCTTGCGCGCGAGCTCCATGACGCTGGCGGGGATCATGAGTTGCCGTACGAAATCGTCGAACGAGGTCGCGGAGGAGACAACAGGGGCAGGAACGAGTTGGTTCGCGCGAATCCGCAAATCGAGTTCTTCAGCGGGCGTCACGTAAAAAGGCGGAGACAAATCGTTAGGCGGAAGGCTCATGTGTTCTCCAGGCTTAAAATAGGAAAAGCGCGCTCGACGCTGCCACGCGTTGCGCTCGCGCACCTCTTCTCTTGTAACGCATCTGAGCCAGCAGACACAAGTCCGCAGCGCGGTGCAAGCGAGTCTGCGCAGGGAGTCTTGCGCAACCCAAGCGTAAGACAAAGAGAACCACGACTGGACGAGCCGAGAGACTTACCTCTCA